>NZ_JBITZW010000004.1:0-424537 GCF_044547105.1 Kitasatospora sp. NPDC052868
CCATCATGACGCATCCAGTCAACTGGTCCCTACATGTTGGACCAGAGGACTTGACGACTGCCCTGAGTAACGGCACCATCATGTTCAGCAGCTTGCACCTACCAGTTGAGCCAGAGGTTCAACAGGGACAAGATGTGCTCTGAACTGCCCAAACACGCAGTGGAGCGGCGCCCATCCGCCAAGAAAGCCGCCGCTCCACGCCCCACGAAGGGAGTTCCATCATGCACGCTTCGCTCGCCACCCAGCCACTGACCGTCGGCCCGATCCGCCCCCAGGTGAGCGTGTTCGGCGACCCGGACGACGGCGAGAGCGCCCCGCGCGTGGCGGTGCAGATGACCCTGCACCTGTCGTTCGCGGAGATCCTCGGCCGCCTGCTCTTCACCCCCGGCTCGACGCTGATGCGGGAGGACCTGAAGACCGGCAACGAAGCCAAGATCATGGAGTGCCTGTGGTTCACGCTGGCGCAGACCGGCCTTGAGGTGGCTGAGGACTTCGCCGGGATGGCCATGGACATCTACACCGGCCGCCGCGCCTCCAGCCTCCACGACTTCGCGGTGCGCCTCGGCACCGTCATCACCCACATCTTCGGCGTCACCGCCCCCGAACCGGCCGCCGCCCGGGTCGCGCCCACCGGCTGAACACCCCGACCCGGGTGAGCGCTCACCGGCGCCCACGGGCGCTCACTGCTCGCTCACCCGGCCGGTCGGCGACCCGCGTTTCAGTGCCAGTCGGCCGACTTTCAGGCACCCGACCGACCCGGTGAACACCCGACCGTTCACCGCCGCTCACGGGACCGTTCCCGGCGCTACCCGCCGACCGTTCCCGCGTTCCGGGAAGCGCTTCCCGCCCTTTACCCCCAAGCATCGGTCGCCCCATGACCAGCGATCCCGACCCGACCGACAGTCGACCCGTTCACCAGCGAACATCCCGACCGCGCACCGGTGAACGCCCCGACTACCGGCCCGAATACCGACCCATGAGGAGTGGCTGTGACCAGTCACACCGGGGCCGACTCCCGCGCCCCTGAACCGCCGCCCCCCGGACCTGAAGCCCTGGCCGCCGCCGCTGAAGCGGGCGCCAATGGACCTGAAACCGGCGCCGTGGTGAGCGGTGAACACCGCACCGTGAGCGCCGTCCGGTCGGCTGTTCACCACCCCACACACCCCGCCGCTGAAACGGCCGCCCGCGTGGTTGAAGCCGTGCCCGACGGACCTGAAACGGGCCCGCCCGTGAGCGGTGAACGCGGCGCCGTGAGCGCCTGTGAGCGCCCGTGCGCACTCGACCCGACCCCAACCCCTACTCGCTACCCGACCGAGGAGACCCGCATGACCACCCCGCCGACCACCGACCCGGCCCCGCTCGTGGACCCGACGGACTACCTCACCGTGCCCCAGGTGGCGTTCGCCCTGCGGCTGTCCCAGGAGACCGTCTGGCGCATGGCCCGCAGCGGGACCCTGGACGCCTACCGCGTCGGCAACGGCCGGGGCCAGGTCCGCATCCCCCGCAACGCCTTCCGCGCCTACCTGGCCACCACCGGACTGCCCGCCGGCCTGTCCGCCGTCGCCGCCGCAGCCCCGTCCAGCAGCCGGGAGCGCTCCCCCTGGACCAGGACCCGCACCTGACCACCCGCCCGGGAGCGGCCGCCATGTCCAGAAAACCGGACGCCCGGCGCGCCGGACAAGCAAGAAGAGCACCGGGGCGCCCGGCGCCGGGTGCTCCTCTTGCTGTTCGGCGAAGCCGCCAAAGGTCGTGCCGCGCAGCGGCTCCTTCATCACGCTCTGAGACGCGCGACTACTACAAGAACAGCCCTTCTTTTTTTCCTAAGTAGGGAAGCTCTGCGTCACCGCGTCACCCAGGGCCGAAAAACTGCCTCTGACCTGCGACAACGAGGGTGACGCAGACGGCATTCTCTGCGTCACCGCTGCGTCACCGCGTCACCCGCAGACCCTGTCTGCGTCACCCCCGGCCCCGCACCGCACGACACACCCCAACTACAAAAGCCCCTCCTTTCTTTCCTAAGTAGGAAGACGCTGCGACATGTACGTCATGCGGGCCGGAAAACGGCCCCTGACCTGCAGCAACAACCATGACGCAGACGGCAACCGCTGCGTCATCCTGCGACATGTGCGACATGCCATGACGCAGCCCATGACGCACCGATGACGCAGACCCCGACCACTGCGTCAAGAAAAACCCCAGGTCACAGGCCCGCATGACGCTGATGTCGCAATGACGCAGAAATCCGCACCTCGGACAACCCACGCCACGGGGAGCCGTCGCGCGTCATGGGCGTGGACGCAGCGGTGACGCACCGGTGACGCAGCCCCCCGCCGCTACGTCACTCAAAACTCCAGGTCACAGGCCCAGATGACGCTGATGTCGCGGTGACGCAGAAATCCGCACCTCGGACAACGCATCCACCGCACAAAGCCCCGCCCCTCTCCCCGCCGCGCACCGGCCGGGTCCCGGAACCGCCACCGGGCCTAGCGTCCGCCCCCGCTAGACCTAGCACCCCCGCTAGCAGGCGAACCAGGCCCTGACCAGCCACCCAGCGATCAAGGGCACCCCGCCGCGACACCCCGAAACCCGCTCGCAGCGCACCCCAGACACCCCCGCCTGTCGCTAGCACCAGGCACCGCACTCGACCCCGCCCCGCCCGCCGCAAGCCGCTCTGACACCCCCTGACACCTGACACCCGCTGACACCCAAACCCCTAGGCAAACGCGCTGTCAGACCACCACTGACGGCACCTGACACCACCCCTGACACCCAGCCCTGACACCTGGCCTGACACCCGCCGCAATCGCTCACCACGACCGACCAGAGCCATCGGACCGCCCGAACCACCACAGGGAGGCACCAGGGAGACAGGGAGAACTCCCTGACTGCCTCCCTGGCCACCAAACCCGCTCCCACCGGTACGAACAGCGCCACAGGGAGGCAGGGAGGCGCACCGAGCACCCCCGCCAACGGCCCCGAAACCCACCCTTCGGCGCCCCGGGCAACCTCCCTCCCTGTCCCACCGCAGCTAACTCGCCCAGGAGGAAACCTTGGCCAGCCCGGCCGCCGAAGTGCTCACCATCCCCGAAGTCATGGCCGCGCTCCGGCTCGGCCGCAGCAAGGTCTACGACCTCATCCGCTCCGGCACCCTGCCGAGCTTCACCATCGGCCGCGCCCGCCGCGTGGCCGCCGACGACCTCACCACCTACGTCCGCACCCAGAGCAGGAGCCTCTAATGGCCAAGCGCAACCCGAACGGCGCCGGCACCGTGACCAAACGAAAGGACGGCCGCTACCAGGCCGCCGTCTACGTGGTCCAGCCGGACGGTACCCGGGCCCGGAAGTACGTCTACGGCAAGACCTGGGAGGAGTGCGACCAGAAGCGCCTGGAACTCGTCCAGCGCGACCGCCAGGGCATCCCGACCCCGACCAGGTCAGCCAAGCTCTCCGAGTGGCTGCCCTACTGGCTGGAGCACTTTGTCCAGGCCCAGCGCAAGAAGACCACGGCGGCCAAGTACGAGACGCACCTTCGGCTCTACCTGGTGCCCCTGCTGGGGACCAAGAGCCTCGAAGGGCTCACCCCGCGCGACGTGCGGACGTTCCTCGCCAAGGTCACCAAGCAGGCCAGCGCGGCGACCGCCCGGGAGTCGCACAAGATCCTGCGGTCCGCCCTGACGGCAGCCTGCCGGGAGGAGCTGATCACGAGGAACGTGGCCAGTCTGGTGATCCCGCCCCGGGTCGTCTCCCGGGAGCTTCGGCCCTGGACCCTGGAGCAGACCCTGACGTTCCTCAGGGCGGCCCGTACGGACCCGCTCTACGCCTCGTTCGTCCTGGCCGTGGCTCTGGGCATGCGCCGGGGCGAGATCGGCGGGCTGCGCTGGTCCTCCGTGGACCTGGAGAACCGCGTACTGCGGGTCGGCCGCCAGTTGCAGCGCGTCCGGGGCGAGCTGTACGAGGACACGACGAAGAGCAGCAAGTCCCGGCCGATCCCGCTGCCGACCATCTGTGTCGTGGCCCTGCGCTGGCACCGGATCTGCCAGGCCGAGCAGCGCCGGGCGGCGGGGGAGACGTGGGAGGAGACCGGCTACGTCTTCACCACCCGGACCGGCCGGCCGGTGGAGCCGACCAACTTCTACCGGTCGTTCCGGCGCATCGCTGCCACGGCGGGTGTGCCGGTGATCCGGATGCACGACGCCCGGCACGGGTGCGCCTCGCTGCTGATCGCCTGCGGTGTCTCACCCCGTGTGGTGATGGAGATCCTCGGACACAGTCGGTTCGGCATCACGATGGAGGTCTACACCCACGTGACGCAGGACACCCAACGAGAAGCACTCGACAAGGTGGACCGGCTGCTCCGGCCGGGGCGCTGATGTCAGCCTGAGATGTCAAACGCCCCGGACCATGATCGGTCCGGGGCGTTTGTGCACGTGGAGCTTAGGAGACTCGAACTCCTGACATCTGCCTTGCAAAGGCAGCGCTCTACCAACTGAGCTAAAGCCCCTCGACGGCACCGCGCGTACCGCCGGGAACTAGCGTACCGGGTCCCGGCGGGAATCCCACGCGGTATCCCGCACCGGCTGACCGGCCGGTGCGCGAAGCGCCGGCCGACCCGGTCACAGGACCGGGCCGACCGGCCCGGGAGGCACCCTGCGGCGCCCCCGAAGATCGTCGATCGTCAGATCGTCCGGGTCCTCAGCGACCGGCCGGGACCGGGTCGGTGGCCTCGGTCCACAGGTCCTGCTCGGCGCGGTCCGCCTGGACCTGACGGTAGACAAAGAAGCCGCCGAGGGCGACCAGGGCGACCAGGAGAAGCTTCTTCACCGCGGGACCTCGTCCTTCTTGCGTTGCGGACTCAACAGCCGTGCTCCGACCGGAATGGCCGGGCCGACGAGTCCATGAGTTGTTTCGAGCACGAACGGGCTGTCGGGTGCCAGACTGCCCTTGCGGCCGATGATACACACCGGTGTCCCAATCGTGACCAGCCACCGCTGCCTCCAACCGACCGGTCCGGTCGGAGGATTGACGCCATCCCTCCTGTCGTACGGTCGGCCCGGCGCCGACCGCTCACGGCCGCGTCGGCGGCACCACCACGGCCGTACCGGCCGACAGGTCCACTCTGGTCCGCGGCGGGGCCCCCTCGCCCTCCTCGTCGCGCAGCATCAGCGTGCTGCGCCGCTCGTCCAACTCGTGCTGCTTGCCCGCCGCGAACTGCGCGTGCAGCTGCTCGAACCCGGTCGACGAGATCTGCCCCTCCCGGCCCGTCCCCCGCCAGGGCACCAGGCGGGACCGCCGGGCCCGCAGCGCCAGCTGGTCCACGAAGGCCAGCGCCACCAGCGCGCAGACCAGTCCGGGAATGCTCATGGCCCAGAACAGCGCCATACCGCCACCACCTCTCCACAGGCCCTACCCGTAGAACCCCCGGGCCCGGCCCACGGTTCCGGCAACGGCCGGGGAAACGCCGAAGGGCCCGGAGTGAGATCACTCCGGGCCCTTCGCGGTGGTGGGCCTAACAGGACTTGAACCTGTGGCCTCTTCCTTATCAGGGAAGCGCTCTAACCGTCTGAGCTATAGGCCCTTGCCGCACTCAAAGATTAGCGGACCGTCGGCCGATCTCCCAAATCCGGGTCGGTGGGGGTCGCGGCGACCGGCCGGGGGCGGGCGGGGGAGGGCTGCTGGTGGGGGGCGGCGGCCGGGCGCAGCAGCCACTCCTCGCGGGTGGCGGGGAGGTGGGCGGCGCCCTCGGGACCGGTGCGCACGGCGAGGATCTGGTTGATGCCGATCCGGTTCTCCTCGAAGGCGAGCGCGCAGGCCGCCATGTACAGCCGCCAGACCCGGGCCCGGCCGCGGCCCACCAGGCCGACCGCCTGCGTCCAGTGCGCCTCCAGGTTGGCCACCCACTCGCGCAGGGTCAGCCCGTAGTGCTCGCGCAGCGACTCCACATCGCGGACCTCGAAGCCCGCCTCCTCCAGCCGGGCCACCGTGGAGCCCACCGGGGAGAGCTCGCCGTCCGGGAAGACGTACCGGTCGATGAACGGGCTGGGGCGGTACGGCTCGCCCCGGCGGTCGGGCCGGCGGGCGATCTGGTGGTTGAGCAGCCGGCCGCCGGGCGCCAGCAGGCCGTACAGCCCCTCGGCGTAGACCAGGTACTGCGCGGAGCCGACGTGCTCGGCCATGCCGACGCTGGAGATCGCGTCGAACGGGCCGTCCGGGATCTCCCGGTAGTCCTGCAGCCGGACCTCGACCCGGTCCGCCAGGCCGGCCTCCTCGATCCGCCGGCGGGCCAGCTCGACCTGCTCGGCCGAGATGGAGACGCCGACCGCCGTGACGCCGTAGTGCCGCGCCGCGTGCAGCAGCAGCGAGCCCCAGCCGCAGCCGACGTCCAGCAGCCGCATCCCCGGCCGCAGGCCCAGCTTGCGGCAGATCAGGTCCAGCTTGGCCTCCTGGGCCGCCTCCAGGCTCTTGGCGGCGGGCACCCAGTACGCGCACGAGTAGACCATCGACGGGCCCAGCACGAGGCCGTAGAAGTCGTTCCCGACGTCGTAGTGGTGGCTGATGGCCGCGCGGTCCCGGCTGCGGCTGTGCAGCCGCCCGGTGACCGACCCGGCCTCCTCCGCCGGCGGGGCGGGCTGCGGGCCCAGCGCACCGGCCCGCAGCAGGGCGCCGACCACCCGCCGCCCCCTGGCCCCCAGGACGTCGGACGGGCCCAGCTCCAGCAGCCGGATCTCGGGGAGCTCGGCGAAGTGCGCGACGGCCGTCAGCACCTCGTAGAGGTCGCTGCCCGGGGCCACCTCCAGATCCCCGGACACATAGGCGCGGGCCAGGCCCAGCTCCCCCGGCTGCCAGAGCATCCGGCGCAGCGCCCGGCGGTTGCGCAGCACCACGGTGGGGGCCCCCGGCGGCCCGGCGGTACTGCCGTCCCAGGCCTGCACCCGCAGCGGCACCTGGACCCCCAGGAGCCCCTCCAGGGCCTCGACGAGTTGCCTTGCGAGCTGAGCCATCCCGCGCCTCCGTCCAGCCGTACCTGCACAGCCGTACCTGCCCCGGCCGGTCGGACCGGGGGGCGGCCTGCGGCAGTCGGAAACTCGGCACGAGCGCCACCCAGCTAATCCCACCGCGACTGGCGCCGATCCGGGCGGCACGCCGCGAGGGCTGGCTGTCACCCGAATGCCAACGGGCCCCGGAGGCTGCAACAGCCTGCGGGGCCCGCTCATTCCGCCTGCGGACGAAAACCTGACCGGAGGTCAGGGAACCGTCCGCGCAGCCGGATCAGTCCTCTTCGGCGAGGGTCAGCTCGATACCGCCGGTGAAGCCGGCCGCGGCGTTGTAGATGAACGCCGACAGCGTGGCAAGCGCGGTCAGCAGCACGACGTCCACCACCGCGATCAGCGAGGTGAAGGTCATCACCTTGCCGAAGCCGACGTAGTCCATCAGGTTCAGGCCGCCGCTGGCGTCCGAGCCGGTGACGTCCTTCAGGGTCTTGGTCAGCGAGTCGAACACGCCGAGCGAGTCCAGCGTCATCCACAGCACGGCGGCCGCCACGATGATGATGATCCCGACCGCCAGCGACAGCAGGAAGCTGACCTTCATCACCGACCACGGGTCGGCCTTGGTCACCCGCAGCCGCGCCTTGCGGGTCCGGCCCAGGCCCGGACCGGCGGGCGGCGGACCGGCGGGGCGGCGGGCCGCACCCGGCACCGGCGTACCGCCGGGCGGGGTGTTGCCGGTCACCCTGGTGCCCCGCGGCGGCGTCGGCTGCCCCTTGGCGTACGTGGTCGGCTGGGAGAACCCACCCGAACCGCCCGCCGGCGCGCCCGGCGGCGGCGGGGGCGTCGGCTGGCCGCCGTAGGCCGCCCCGCCCTGGCCCGCCGAACCGACCGGCGGCATCAGCGACGTGGACGCGGAGGGGTGCTCGGCCGGCGGCTGCGGCACCCCGTACCCCCCGCCGCCCTGTGCTGCGCCCGGACGGCCGCCGGTGGCTCCTCCCGCAGCACCCGTGGCTCCACTCACTGGTCCTCCCGCACTTCCCACCAGGGCGGCGGACCGCCCTGCGTCGTCACTCGTCACCCAGCGCCCGGCGGGATTGCCCGGAACTGGTCGGCGGCCGGTGCCACCGCGCCGGGTCAGGGCGCGGCGGCACCGGCCGTCGCGGTAGGGGTCAGGCCTGGGCTGCTTCGCCGCCCGCCGTCTCCGTACCCTCGGCCACCTCGGCGGTGGACTCGGCGTCTGCCGTCTCGTCCTCCGCCAGCTCCTCGTCCTCGGCCTCCGCGTTGCGGGCCATACCCACGACCGCGTCGCGCTTTCCGAGGTTGATCAGTTGGACGCCCATGGTGTCACGTCCGGTTTCACGAACCTCGGAAACCCTCGTGCGGATCACCCCACCCGACAGGGTGATCGCCATGATCTCGTCGCTGTCGTCGACCACCAGGGCGCCGACCAGCGAGCCCCGGCCCTCGACGATCTTCGCCGCCTTGGTGCCGTAGCCGCCGCGTCCCTGGACACGGTACTCGTCCACCCCGGTGCGCTTGGCGTAGCCACCGTCGGTGGCGGTGAAGACGTACGTCCCCGTTCGGACCACGTTCATCGAGAGCAGCTCGTCGTCCTCGCGGAAGGACATGCCCTTGACGCCCGAGGTGGCGCGCCCGGTGGGCCGCAGCGCGTCGTCGGTCGCGGTGAACCGGATCGACTGGGCCTTCCTGGAGACCAGCAGCAGGTCGTCCTCGGCGGAGACCAGCTCGGCGCCGATCAGCTCGTCGTCCCGGCCCTGCTCGTCCTGGCGCAGGTTGATCGCGATCAGGCCGCCGGAGCGCGGGGAGTCGTAGTCCTTCAGCGCGGACTTCTTGACCAGCCCGGCCCGGGTGGCGAGCACCAGGTACGGCTTGTCCTCGTAGGTGCGCACCGCCATCACCTGGGTGATGTGCTCCTCCGGCTGGAAGGCCAGCAGGTTGGCCACGTGCTGGCCGCGGGCGTCGCGCCCGGCGTCGGGCAGCTCGTAGCCCTTGGCGCGGTAGACCCGGCCCTTGTTGGTGAAGAACAGGATCCAGTTGTGGGTCGTCGTCACGAAGAAGTGGTCGACGATGTCGTCCTGCTTCAACTGGGCACCGCGCACGCCCTTGCCGCCGCGCTTCTGCGAGCGGTAGAGGTCGGAGCGGGTCCGCTTGACGTAGCCGCCACGGGTGATGGTGACGACGATGTCCTCCTCGGCGATGAGGTCCTCGATGGAGAGGTCGCCGTCGGAGGGGATGAGGGTGGAGCGCCGCTCGTCGCCGTACTTCTCGACGATCGCGGTGAGCTCCTCGGAGATGATCTCCCGCTGGCGGACCGGGGAGGCCAGGATCGCGTTGTACTCGTCGATCTTGCGCTGCAGCTCGTCGTGCTCGTCCATGATCCGCTGGCGCTCCAGGGCGGCCAGCCGGCGCAGCTGCATCTCCAGGATCGCGTTGGCCTGGAGCTCGTCGATGGAGAGCAGCCCCATCAGGCCGGTGCGGGCGGCGTCGGCGCTGGCCGAGGCCCGGATCAGCGCGATGACCTCGTCGATCATGTCCAGGGCGCGCAGCAGGGCGCGCAGGATGTGCGCCCGCTCCTCGGCCTTGCGCAGCCGGAAGGTGGTGCGCCGGACGATGACCTCGACCTGGTGGTTGACCCAGTGCCGGATGAAGGAGTCCAGCGACAGCGTCCGCGGCACGCCGTCGACCAGGGCCAGCATGTTGGCGCCGAAGTTGGTCTGCAGGTCGGTGTGCTTGTAGAGGTTGTTCAGCACGACCTTGGCGACGGCGTCGCGCTTGAGCACGATCACCAGGCGCTGGCCGGTGCGCGAGGAGGACTCGTCGCGGACGTCGGCGATGCCGGCGACCTTGCCGTCCTTGACCAGGTCGGCGATCTTCAGCGCGAGGTTGTCCGGGTTCACCTGGTACGGCAGCTCGGTGATGACCAGGCACTGGCGGCCCTGGATCTCCTCGACCTCGACCACGGCGCGCATGGTGATCGAGCCGCGCCCGGTGCGGTAGGCGTCCTCGATGCCGCGCCGACCGACGATCAGCGCGCCGGTGGGGAAGTCCGGGCCCTTGATCCGCTCGATCAGGGCGTCCAGCAGCTCCTCGCTGGAGGCCTCCGGGTGCTCCAGCGCCCAGAGCGCACCGGAGGCGACCTCGCGCAGGTTGTGCGGCGGGATGTTGGTGGCCATGCCGACCGCGATGCCGGTGGCGCCGTTGATCAGCAGGTTGGGGATGCGCGCGGGCAGGACGGTGGGCTCCTGCGAGCGGCCGTCGTAGTTGGCGGCGAAGTCGACGGTCTCCTCGTCGATGTCCCGCATCATCTCCATGGCCAGCGGCATCATCTTGCACTCGGTGTAGCGCATCGCCGCTGCCGGGTCGTTGCCCGGGGAGCCGAAGTTGCCGTTGCCGTCCACCAGCGGCATCCGCAGCGACCAGGGCTGGGCCAGCCGGACCACGGTGTCGTAGATCGAGGTGTCGCCGTGCGGGTGGTAGTTGCCCATGACGTCGCCGACGACGCGGGCGCACTTGTAGTAGCCCTTCTCGGGGCGGTACCCGCCGTCGTACATCGCGTAGAGCACGCGCCGGTGCACCGGCTTGAGGCCGTCGCGGACCTCGGGCAGCGCACGGCTCACGATGACGCTCATCGCGTAGTCGAGGTACGAGCGCTGCATCTCGGTCTCGAGCTCGATCGGCTCGACCCGGGACACGAAGCCCGCCTCGCTGTCAGACAGGGTGGTGGCGGTGCTGGCGTCCGGCTGCTCGCCGTCGGGACGGTTGTCGTCGACCACTGGTGGTCAGTTTCCTTTCACGCGTGACTGGACTGTGCTGGCGGGGGCTGGCCCCCGGTCACACGTCCAGGAAGCGGACGTCCTTGGCGTTGCGCTGGATGAAGGAGCGGCGGGCCTCGACGTCCTCGCCCATCAGGACGGAGAAGAGGTCGTCGGCGCGGGCCGCGTCCTCCAGGGTGATCTGCTGCAGCAGGCGGTGGGCCTGGTCCATGGTGGTGACCCGGAGCTCCTCGGCGTTCATCTCGCCGAGACCCTTGAAGCGCTGGATCGCGTCGTCCTTGGGCAGTCGGCGCCCGGCCGCCACGCCCGCCGCGATCACGGCGTCGCGCTCGCGGTCGGAGTAGACGTACTCGAAGTCGTCCTTGCCCCACTTGATCTTGTACAGCGGCGGCATCGCCAGGTAGACGTACCCGCCCTCGACCAGCGGCCGCATGAAGCGGAAGAGCAGGGTGAGCAGCAGGGTGCGGATGTGCTGTCCGTCGACGTCGGCGTCCGCCATCAGAACGATCTTGTGATAGCGGAGCTTGGCCTCGTCGTAGTCCTCCTGGATGCCGCAGCCGAAGGCCGAGATCAGCGCCTGGACCTCGGTGTTCTGCAGCACCTTGTCGATCCGGGCCTTCTCGACGTTCAGGATCTTGCCGCGGATCGGCAGGATGGCCTGGACCCGCGGGTCACGGCCCTGCTTGGCCGAGCCGCCGGCCGAGTCGCCCTCGACGATGAAGATCTCGCACTCGGCCGGGTCCTTGGACTGGCAGTCGCTGAGCTTGCCCGGCAGCGAGGCCGACTCCAGCAGGCCCTTACGACGGGTCAGGTCGCGGGCCTTGCGGGCGGCGACGCGCGCGGTGGCGGCCTGGATGGACTTGCGGATGATGTCCGAAGCCTCGTTGGGGTTGCGGTCCAGCCAGTCGTTCAGCTGCTCGTGGACGACCCGCTGGACGAAGGTCTTCGCCTCGGTGTTGCCCAGCTTGTCCTTGGTCTGGCCCTCGAACTGCGGCTCGCCGAGCTTGACCGAGATGATCGCGGTCAGACCCTCGCGGATGTCCTCGCCGGAGAGGTTGTCGTCCTTCTCGCGGAGCAGCTTCTTGTCCCGCGCGTAGCGGTTGACCAGGCCCGTCAGCGCGGCGCGGAAGCCCTCCTCGTGGGTGCCGCCGCCATGCGTGTGGATGGTGTTGGCAAAGCTGTAGACCCCCTCGGTGTACGAGGAGTTCCACTGCATGGCGACCTCGACGGAGATCGCCTTGTCCTTGTCCTCGGACTCGAAGTCGATCACCGAGGGGTGGACGACCTCGCCCTTGCGGGAGTTGAGGTGGGTGACGAAGTCCGCGATGCCGCCGTCGTACTTGTAGGTCACCGAGAGCGGCTTGCCGTCCTCGTCGGCGTGCTCCGGGCGCTCGTCGGTCAGCGAGATCGACAGGCCCTTGTTGAGGAACGCCATCTCCTGGAAGCGCCGCGAGAGCGTCTCGAAGGAGTAGACCGTGGTCTCGAAGATGTCCGGGTCGGCCCAGAAGGTGACGGTGGTACCGGTGAGGTCCGTCTCCTCGCCCTTGACCAGGGGCGCGGTCGGCGCGCCCATCTTGTACTCCTGGGTCCAGCGGTTGCCGTCCTTGTGGATCTCCACCGCGAGCCGGGTGGAGAGGGCGTTCACCACGGAGACGCCGACGCCGTGCAGACCGCCGGAGACCGCGTAGCCGCCACCGCCGAACTTGCCGCCCGCGTGCAGGACGGTGAGCACGACCTCGACGGCCGGCTTCTCCTGACCGGGGACGATGTCCACCGGGATGCCTCGGCCGTTGTCGACCACGCGGACCGCGCCGTCGGCGAGGAGCGTGACGTCGATGGTGTCGGCGTACCCGGCCATCGCCTCGTCGACGGAGTTGTCCACGACCTCCTGCACCAGGTGGTGCAGGCCACGCTCACCGGTCGAGCCGATGTACATGCCGGGGCGCTTGCGGACGGCGTCGAGGCCTTCCAGCACCTGGATGTTGCTTCCGGTGTAGGTGCTCTCGCTCGCCTGGTCGGTCTGGTCTGGGATCTGGCTGGGGTTGCCGGAATCGGCCACGAAGCGCCCTCTCTGGCACAGCACGGGCCGCATCCCCTGCCCCGTGCGGGCGGGCGTGCGACCACAGCGTTTCGACTCGGTTGCCACTAGCAACAGTGTTTGGCCTTCAGTCTACCGGTACGACTGACATAGATGGGCGTTTGGCAGCCTCTGAGGGCAGATACGCCGCCCTGAATCCCCTCTGCACATGTCCCGATACTCGCCCCGGGGGCCCAGACCGCCTGGAAGGGCCGTCAGGGGTTCCGGAGGCTACGGGTCCGCTCCCGGCCGGGCCGGCCCGGCTCACCCCCAGGTGTCGCCCGGGCCCTTGCTCCCCGGCGCACGCAGCCGCCCGTAGCCGCGGGCGGGCGCGGCCGGACCGAGCACCTTGATCGTCTTGACCGTGCCGTGCCCCAGCTCGTGGTTCAGACGGGCCACCAACTGACGTGCCAGCCAGCGCAGTTGAGTCGCCCAGGCGGTGGAGTCGCACTGCACGGTGAGCACCGCGGCCTCGTCGTCGTAGGACTTGGGCTCGCAGTGCGCGGCGATGTCCGGGCCGACGATCTGCCCCCAACGGCCCATCACCCCGCCGACCGCCGCCGAGGACTCCCAGCCCCGCTCGGTCAGCAGCCGGTTCAGCGCCGCCCCCAAGGGCACCGGGTCCCGGCCGTCCGAGCGCGCACCGCTGCGCAGACCGGTCCGCTTCGCCTCGCGCTTCTCCCGGACCTGCTCACCGCGCTGGCGGGCCTGCGCCCGGGCCGCCCGCAGCGCCGAGCGGGCCAGATCGGCCCCGGTCAGCTCGCCGCCGCCCGGCTGCCCGATCCCGGACGGTCCGATCCCGGACGGTCCGATCCCGGACGGTCCGGCGCCCGGCTTCGGGGAGTGCTCCGCCGGATCGCTCACGGCGATCTCCTTTCCCCAGCCTGTGGACAACGGACGCGGACGCGCGCCGGTGGCCGTCCAGCCTACGGGAGCGGGCGGACGGTGCGCGGCGCGGCCGGGGTCAGCCGTCGACCCGCTGCACGGCGCCGTCCGCGACCGTGTAGCGGGCCCCGGCCAGCGCCTTCGGCACGTCCTCGGCGACCGCCGCGGTGACCAGGACCTGCTCGCCGCCCGCGACCAGCTCCGCCAGCCGGTCCCGGCGGGCGGCGTCCAGCTCGGCGAACACGTCGTCCAGGATCAGCACCGGCTCACCGCCGTCGGCACGAAGCAGCTCGTACGAGGCCAGCCGCAGGGCCAGCGCGAACGACCAGGACTCACCGTGGCTGGCGTAGCCCTTGGCGGGCAGCGGGCCGAGTCTGAGCTGCAGCTCGTCGCGGTGCGGACCGACCAGCGTCAGCCCGCGCTCGACCTCCTGCTTGCGCGCCGACTGGAGGGCCTGCAGCAGTTGCTCCTCGGCCTGCTCCCGACTGGTCGGCAGCCCGCCCTCGAAGGAGCTGCGGTACTCCAGCACGGTCTCGCCGCCGGTCGGTGCGAGCTGCCCGTACGCGGCCGCCACCAGCGGCTGCAGGGCGGCCACCAGCTGGATCCGAAAGGCGGTCAACTCGGCTCCGGCCCGGGCCAGATGGCCGTCCCAGACCTCCAGGGTGGAGAGGTCGGCGCCCTTGCCGCCGCCGGCCCGGCGGGCCATCGCGGCGGTCTTCAGCAGGGCGTTGCGCTGCTTGAGCACCCGCTCGTAGTCCTGCCGGACGCCGGCCAGCCGCGGGGCGCGGGCGGTCAGCAGCTCGTCCAGGAAGCGCCGACGCTCACCCGGATCGCCCTTGACCAGGCTGAGGTCCTCGGGGGCGAACAGCACGGTGCGCAGCACCCCGAGCACATCGCGCGGGCGGACGTTGTCCGAGCGGTTGATCCGGGCCCGGTTGGCCTTGCCCGGGGTGATCTCCAGTTCGACCAGCGTGCTCCTGGTCCCGGCCACCACGGAGGCGCGGACCACGGCCCGCTCCGCGCCGAGCCGGATCAGCGGGGCGTCGGTGGCCACCCGGTGGCTGCCCAGGGTGGCGATGTAGCCGATCGCCTCGACCAGGTTGGTCTTGCCCTGGCCGTTGGGCCCGACGAAGGCCGTCACGCCCGGGTCGAGGGGCACCTCGACCCGGGCGTAGGAGCGGAAGTCGGCGAGCGACAGATGCGCGACGTGCATGGCTGTGGACTGCGCTCGCCTTCTGTGGATATCCCTGCGGGGGTCGGACTACTTCGACTCGACCGCGTGGCCGCCGAACTGGTTGCGCAGCGCGGCGATCATCTTCATCTGCGGCGAGTCGTCCTGGCGGGAGGCGAAGCGGGCGAAGAGCGAGGCGGTGATCGCGGGCAGCGGCACGGCGTGGTCGATCGCGGCCTCGACCGTCCAGCGGCCCTCGCCCGAGTCGGCGGCCCAGCCCTTGAGCTTGGCCAGGTGCTCGTCGTCGTCCAGGGCGCGGACGGCCAGGTCGAGCAGCCAGGAACGGATGACGGTGCCCTCCTGCCAGCTGCGGAAGACCTCGCGCACGTCGGTGACCTCGGGGGCGGCCTCCAGCAGCTCCCAGCCCTCGGCGAAGGCCTGCATCATCGCGTACTCGATGCCGTTGTGGACCATCTTGGCGAAGTGGCCGGCGCCGACCGCGCCCGCGTGCACCGCGCCGAAGTCGCCCTCGGGCTTCAGTGCGTCGAAGACCGGCTGGGCCTTGGCCACGTGCTCGGCGTCGCCGCCGTACATCAGCGCGTAGCCGTTCTCCAGGCCCCAGACGCCGCCGGAGACGCCGCAGTCGACGAAGCCGATGCCCTTGGCGGCCAGCGACTCGGCGTGCTTGATGTCGTCGGTCCAGCGGGAGTTGCCGCCGTCGACCACCACGTCACCGGGGGAGAGCAGCTCGGCGAGCTCGTCCACCGTCGCCTGGGTGGCGGCCCCGGCGGGGACCATGACCCAGACCACGCGCGGGCCCTGGAGCTTGGTGACGAGCTCCTGGAGGCTCTCGACGTCCGAGATGTCCGGGTTGCGGTCGTAGCCGATGACGGTGTGGCCGGCGCGGCGGATCCGCTCGCGCATGTTGCCGCCCATCTTGCCGAGACCGATGAGGCCGAGCTCCATGACCAAGTCCTTACCTGTGGTGACATGCCTGGCTGGCGGCGGCGCCGTTGCCGCGCAGTGCCGAGCCTACGCGCTGAACGGCCTGGGGCCCGGCGTCAAACCCCCGCCTGCCCGGGCGTCGCACCGGAGGCGGGGGCCGATACCGGGCCCCTCGGGCCTCCCCGCCCGTCGGGCCGACCGGGGGAGAGGCCGTCCACAGGCGGTGTGCACAGCCTGTGGGTAACCGTCGCGGGTGGGCGGTCGGCTCAGCCGGAGAGGCGGACCGGCATGATCAGGTACTGGTAGGCCTCGTCCGCCTCGGCGTCCACCGAGGGCTTGCCGCTGAGCAGGGCCGGCTTGGTCGGCGTGGTGAAGCTCAGCTGGGCGTAGGCGGAGTCGATGGCCTTGAGGCCCTCCTCCAGGTAGCCCGGGTTGAAGGCGATCGAGATGGCGTCGCCCTCCAGCGAGGCGTCGACCCGCTCGGTGGCCTGGGCGTCGTCGCCCGAACCGGCCTCCAGGGTGAGCACGCCCTCCTCGAAGTTCAGCCGGACCGGGGTGTTGCGCTCGGCGACCAGCGAGACGCGCTTGAGCGCCTCCAGGAAGGGCTGGGTCTGGATCGCCGCGATGGCGTTGAACTCCGTCGGGAAGAGGCTGCGGAACTTCGGGAACTCGCCCTCCAGCAGGCGGGTCGTGGTCCGGCGGCCGGCACCCTCGAAGCCGATCAGGCCCTCGCCCGCACCACCCGAGGAGAGCGCGATCGAGACGCTGTCACCGCTGCCGAGGGACTTGGCGATGTCCTGCAGGGTCTTGGCGGGCACCAGGGCGACCGCGGAGATGTCCGACTGCTCGGGCTTCCACAGCAGCTCGCGGACGGCGAAGCGGTAGCGGTCGGTGGCGGCCAGGGTGATCCGGTCGCCCTCGATCTCGACCCGCACACCGGTGAGCACCGGCAGGGTGTCGTCACGGCCGGCGGCCACCGCGGCCTGGCTGACGGCCGAGGCGAAGACGTCGCCCGGGACGGTGCCGGTGGCGGTGGGCATCTGGGGCAGGGCCGGGTACTCGTCCACCGGGAGGGTGGGGAGGGTGAACCGGGAGCTGCCGCAGACCACGCTGACCCGCTGGCCGTCGGTGGAGATCTCCACCGGCCGGTTGGGCAGGTTGCGCGAGATGTCGTTCAGCAGCCGGCCGGAGACCAGCACGGTGCCGGCCTCCTCGATGTCGGCCTCCAGCTCGACCCGGGCCGAGACCTCGTAGTCGAAGCCGGACAGCGCCAGGCTGCCCTCCTGCGCGGTCAGCAGCAGGCCGGCCAGCACCGGCACCGGCGGCCGTGCCGGGAGGCTGCGGGCAGCCCAGGCCACCGCCTCCGCGAGGACGTCACGCTCCACCCGGAACTTCACCGGTAACCGCCTCCTGGGTCGAGCGCTCCCGCTCGCTGTCTGGTTCGTCTGATCTTGATCGTCGGTGCGGCTGACCGCCGAGCTCTGCCACTCCGCTTCCAGTCGCCGAGGACAGTCTGACGTACTCCACCGACAGACGGGGCAGACGGGCGGAAGCAAGCCGAACAGATGTCGGGGATCCGTTGTCCACAGATTTCGACCCCACCTGCTTTTGAACGAGTCGATTGGTCTATAGGTGTAGTGGTAGTAGTAGGGCCTGTGGAAACCGTGGATAACCCTGTTTGCGCAGGTCAGACCCGGTTTTTTGTCCACAGGAGGTGTGGACGGGAGCTGTGGACGGACACGGCCCGCTGTGGACGGCGGAGCGTTACCCACAGGACACCCTGAGTATCCACAGGTTATCCCCAGCGCTGTCCCCAGATCCTGCCATGGTTATCCACGGGCTCCGGTCAACATCGCGTGACGCCTTTCACACCAGGGCATGAACGCCTGCCCAAGGTTGTCGAACTGTGGACGCCACTGTGGACAACCTGGGGATAACCCGTCCGGCCCTGGGGACAACCGGTGGATAACCCGGATGGCCCCCTGACGGCCCGCCAATTGTCCACACCCTGTGGATAACCGTTGTGCACAAGTCCACAGGCACCTGACCTGCGCGGAAGAGCGTAGCGGTGGGCGGCCTGTGGAGGAATTCTGGATAACTCGCAGCCCGGTGGCCTGTGGACGGTCGAGAACCCCGCTCACCTGTGGATTTCGGCCCTGCGCGCCCGGGGAGTT
This sequence comes from Kitasatospora sp. NPDC052868, assembly GCF_044547105.1. Lineage (NCBI taxonomy): Bacteria > Bacillati > Actinomycetota > Actinomycetes > Kitasatosporales > Streptomycetaceae > Kitasatospora > Kitasatospora sp. NPDC052868. Next base: position 18,032 of record NZ_JBITZW010000004.1, read on the forward strand.
CGAATCCCTGGTCAGACGTTCGGCGCGGGCTGTGCACTGGCGGAGCGTCCGTCACCGGCATCCATGCCCAGCGGATCGGCGATACACACCTGTGGACATGCGAAAGGGCGCCAGGATCGCTCCTGACGCCCTTTCGCCGGCCCGGGAACCGCCCGGGAACGACTCGGGGGCGGTGCACACCGTGCACCGCCCCCGACGCCCTCAACGGCCCTGGGAGGGTCAGCTCTTGATGCGGTTGGTCAGCTCGGTGACCTGGTTGTAGATCGAGCGGCGCTCGGCCATCAGCGAGCGGATCTTGCGGTCCGCGTGCATCACCGTGGTGTGGTCGCGGCCGCCGAACTGGGCGCCGATCTTCGGCAGCGAGAGGTCGGTCAGCTCCCGGCAGAGGTACATGGCGATCTGACGGGCCGTCACCAGCACGCGGCTGCGCGAGGATCCGCAGAGGTCGTCGACGCCCAACCCGAAGTAGGCGGCGGTCTGCTGCATGATGACCTGCGCGGTGATCTCCGGCCCGGCGTCCTCGTCCCCGCCCGGGATCAGGTCCTTGAGGACGATGCCGGCCAACTCCAGGTCCACCGGCGCCCGGTTGAGGTTGGCGAAGGCGGTGACCCGGATCAGGGCGCCCTCCAACTCCCGGATGTTGCGGGTGATCCGGGACGCGATGAACTCCAACACGTCGGCCGGGGCGTTCAGTTGCTCCTGGATCGCCTTCTTGCGCAGGATCGCGATCCTGGTCTCCAGCTCCGGCGGGGTGACGTCGGTGATCAGACCCCACTCGAAGCGGTTGCGCAGCCGGTCCTCCAGCGTGATCAGCTGCTTGGGCGGCCGGTCGGAGGACAGCACGATCTGCTTGTTGGCGTTGTGCAGGGTGTTGAAGGTGTGGAAGAACTCCTCCTGCGTGGACTCCTTGCTCGCCAGGAACTGCACGTCGTCCACGAGCAGGATGTCCATGTCCCGGTAGCGCTTGCGGAACGCGTCCGCCTTGCCGTCCCGGATCGAGTTGATGAACTCGTTGGTGAACTCCTCCGAGGACACGTACCGCACCCTGGTCCCCGGGAAGAGGCTGCGCGAGTAGTGCCCGATGGCGTGCAGCAGGTGGGTCTTGCCCAGCCCGGACTCGCCGTAGATGAAGAGCGGGTTGTACGCCTTGGCCGGAGCCTCGGCGACGGCCACCGCCGCCGCGTGCGCGAAGCGGTTGCTCGCGCCGATGACGAAGGTGTCGAAGAGGTACTTGGGGTTCAGCCGCGCGGCCGGCTCGTCCTTGCGGGAGCCGCCGGCCGGAGGGGCGCCGGGCGGCGGGGGCACCCCGGGCACACCCGGGCGCTCCGGGGCGCGCTCGCCGGCGGACTTGTCCGCGGGGCGGCCGGGGGCCGGTCGGCCCGCGGGGGAGCGGCGGCCGGGGCCGGTCCGGGGCTGCTCGTTCGGCCCGGGGCCGTAGGCACCGCCGAACAGGTCGCCCTGGGTGGTCGCGGGCGGTCCGGGAAGCGGGCGCTGCGGGTGGCGCCCGGGCTCCTCCGGCTCGCGGTAGACGGGCGGGGAGTCGGGGTAGGACGGGCCCTGCTCGGCGTAGCCGTGGCGGCCCTCCCAGGCGGGGGAGCTCTCGCCGCCCGGCCAGGCCGGTGCCCCGCCGGGGGGACCGTAGGGGGCCGGGCGCTGCTCGTAGCCGCCGGTGTCGTACCGGCCGCGCTCGTAGTCCTGCTCGTAGGGGCGCTCGTAGGCGGGCTCGTCGTACTCGCCGGTGTCCTCGGCGCCCGGGTACGGCTCGGCGGGTGCGGCGGACGCGGGGGTGGTCGGCACCGCGTTGGCGTCGACCATCACGGCGATCCGCACCGGACGGCTGAGCTCACGGCTGAGGGCCTCGGTGAGCTGCGGCAGCAGCCGGCCCTCCAGGACCTGCTTGGCCCGCTCGTTGGGGGTCGCCAGCAGGGCGGTGTCGTGCATCATCCACATCGGCTGGGTGCGCTGCACCCACTGCTTGTCCATCTCCCCGACGTCCGGGTCGCTGACCAGCCGCTCGACGACCCGCGCCCAGACCGGGACAAGGTCGCTGTTGACATCAGCCACTGGTGCACGCTTTCTCGGTTCCCCGCGGCTCCAGCAGGGGGTGGTGGATCAAGAGACTGTGGATCTGCGGTCCGTTGATGAAGAACAAACCAGACAAGTCCTGCAACGGTAGTCAGCGAACAGAGCGGGATCAAGTCGTTGTCCACAGGCTGTGGGCGAAGAGCGGGGGATGCGGTGTTCCGGCGCCAGGGTGTGAACGGCTGGTTTGACCCTCGTGCCTCGTCCCGCGTACCGTAACCAGGTCGAGTTGTCGATGGCCGCTGCCGCATGTCCGCGGGTCCGCCCGCTCCATAAGGCGCGCAGCACGGGCGCCGTGGATTGCCTGAACCCCAGCCGAACTGGGGTGATGGGCCGGATTTCCGTATCAGGGGAGATCACGCGGACGCACGGTGACGGCCAAGCGATCACCCGTCATCCTACGATTCACCTCAGGAGCCCCCGAGTGAGCAAGCGCACCTTCCAGCCGAACAACCGTCGTCGCGCGAAGACCCACGGCTTCCGGCTGCGTATGCGTACCCGTGCCGGCCGTGCCATCCTGGCCGCCCGCCGTGGCAAGGGCCGCAGCGCCATCTCCGCCTGATTCGCGCCAAGAGTCTGTTGTGCTGCCCTCCGAAAACCGGCTGCGGCGGCGCCAGGACTTCGCGACCGCGGTGAAACGCGGTCGCCGGGCCGGCCGGCCCCTTCTGGTCGTCCATCTCAGTAGAGACGGGGACCTCAAGGGGCAGGCCGACCGGACCAGCGACTCCCGCCCGCACGTCGCCGAGGGGACTCCTTCGGCGCGTGCGGGTTTCGTCGTGAGCAAGGCCGTCGGTCCGGCGGTCGTCCGCAACCTGGTGAAGCGGCGCCTGCGCCATCTCGTCCGTGATCGTCTCTCCAGGCTGCCCGCCGGTAGCCTGATAGTGGTGCGTGCGCTGCCCCAGGCCGCGTCCGCCTCGTACCAGGATCTTGAACGCGATCTTGACGCGGCGCTGAAGCGGCTGCTGAAGGCGGAGCCCGCCGCCGCGGCGCCGACGGGAGCAGGGCGATGAAGTACCTGCTGATGGGTCTGATCCGGGTCTACCAGTGGACCATCAGCCCACTGCTCGGTCCGGTCTGCCGTTATTACCCCTCCTGCTCGCACTACGGCTTCGAGGCCGTGAAGGTGCACGGGGCGGTCAAGGGCGGCGGCCTGACCGCGTGGCGCATCCTGCGCTGCAATCCGTGGACGCCCGGCGGGGTGGACCATGTCCCGCCACGCAAGCATCCGGTGTGGCACCGCCGGCTGCGCGATCTGCTGAGCCGCAGGTCCGCCGTCGGTCAGCCGGTGACCACACCCCCCGCCGGTCCGGACCCCGAGGGCCCGGCGACCATTGGCCCTGTGCGGCCAATCCCAATGTCCAAGGAGCCTGACCGGTGACCTTCTCCTTCCTGAACCCCCTGTACACAGCGGTGTCCTGGATCATCGTCCAGTTCCACTCGCTGTACAGCCACGTCTTCGACCCGGACGGTGGCTGGGCCTGGGGTCTGGCCATCGCCTCGATGGTGGTCGTGATCCGGATCTGCCTGATCCCGCTCTTCGTGAAGCAGATCAAGGCGACCCGGGCCATGCAGGCGATCCAGCCGAAGATGAAGGCCATCCAGGAGCGCTACAAGAACGACAAGCAGCGCCAGTCCGAAGAGATGATGAAGCTGTACAAGGAGGCGGGTACCAACCCGTTCTCCAGCTGCCTTCCCATCCTCGTGCAGGCGCCGTTCTTCACCGCCCTCTACGGTGTGCTCGCCAAGGTCGCGAAGAGCGAGCCGATCGGCGTCATCCACGGTGACCTGCTGACCAGCGCCGGCCAGGCGCACATCTTCGGTGCCCCGCTGTCGGCGACCTTCCTCGGCAGCACCGAGATCAGCGTCAAGATCGTCACGGCCGTGATGATCATCCTGATGTCGCTGTCGCAGTTCATCACCCAGCGCCAGCTGATGACCAAGAACGTCGACCTCTCGGTCAAGACGCCGTTCATGCAGCAGCAGAAGATGCTGATGTACGTCTTCCCGATCATGTTCGCCGTGATGGGCATCAACTTCCCCGTCGGTGTCCTCGTCTACTGGCTGACCACCAACGTCTGGTCGATGGGCCAGCAGCTGATCGTCATCCGCAACAACCCGACGCCGGGCAGCAAGGCGTGGGACGAGCGTCAGGCGCGGCTGAAGAAGGCCGGCCGGATCAACCCGGACGGCACCGTGATCAAGGGCGCCATGTTCGGCCTGCTCCCCCCGAAGAAGTCGACCGCCTCCGCCGAGGCCGTCGTCGAGGAGTCGGTGCAGGTCCGCCGCCAGCAGCCGCGCAAGCAGACCAAGGCCCAGCGCCAGCACACCGGTGGCACCCAGACGGCCAGCCTGACCAAGGACGCCCCGGAGCAGACGGAGGAGCCCGTGGACGCCGCCCCGGCGGAGTCCGGCGACGCCAAGTCGGCCGCGGCCAAGCAGGGTACGGGCAAGCCGGGTGGCACCAAGCCCGGTGCCACCCGGCCGGGCACCCGGCAGCAGCCGAAGCGTGGTGGGCAGGGCGGCCAGCGGCCGAAGAAGAAGTCCTGACCCGACCGGCCCCGCCCCCGGAGCGACCGGGCGGCCCCCCGATCCTCGTTTCCGGCCCACCACCCGGGCCCATCTCCGAAGGAGTCCATCAGTGACGGAAGGCACCACCTCCGCCGTCGAGGCCGAGGCCGCCGCCAGCGCCGACGACAGCCTCATCTCCCGCCTGGAGCAGGAGGGCGACATCGCGGCGGACTACCTGGAGGGTCTGCTCGACATCGCCGACCTCGACGGTGACATCGACATGGACGTGGAGGGCGACCGCGCCCTGGTCTCCATCGTCGGCGACGGCAACGACCGGGCGCTGCAGCGCCTGGTCGGCCAGGACGGCGAGGTGCTGGAGGCGCTGCAGGAGCTGACCCGGTTGGCTGTCCACCGGGAGACCGGCGAGCGCAGCCGCCTCATGCTGGACATTGCCGGCTTCCGGGCCCGCAAGCGTTCCGAGCTGGCCACGCTCGGCGCCCAGGCCGCGGATCAGGTCAAGAGCACGGGTGAGCAGGTCAAGCTGCGGCCGATGACCCCGTTCGAGCGCAAGGTCGTCCACGACGCGGTGGCCGCGGCGGGTCTGCGCAGTGAGTCGGAGGGCGAAGAGCCCCAGCGGTTCGTGGTCGTGCTGCCGGCCTGACAGCAGGTGGCACCGACGCCCGGCCCCACACGGCCGGGGGCGTCGGAACGACCGGTTGGCGACTGAGACCCCGTCCGCCTTGTGCGGGCGGGGTCGTCGTCCCTCTGCGGGGCCGCGGCCCGGCGGGAGATGTTTCACGTGAAACGGTGCGAAGCGCGGGTCGGTGGATCCGGGGAGCGGAGAGGCTGAGATGGACACGGAGAGCACGGCTGCGGGAGAGCCCGGGACGGGTGACGTCAACCCGGCCTCGGACGGTCCGGCTGTCGAGGGTGCGGCCGCCGAGGGGCTGGCCGAGGCGCCGGCCGTGGCCAGGGAGGTGTTCGGCGAGCGCTACGACGCCGCCGTCCGCTACACCGAGCTGCTGGCCACGGCGGGTGTCCAGCGCGGTCTGATCGGCCCCCGTGAGGTGCCGCGGCTCTGGGACCGCCACGTCCTGAACTGCGCCGTGCTCGCCGAGCTGCTGCCGCCCGGGTCGACCATGTGCGACGTCGGCTCCGGTGCCGGCCTGCCGGGCATCCCCGTTGCGCTGGCCCGGCCCGACGTGTCGGTGACCCTGCTGGAGCCGCTGCTGCGCCGGACCACCTTCCTGGAGGAGGTGGTCCGCGAGCTGCAGCTGGAGAACGTCACCGTGCTGCGCGGCCGCGCCGAGGAGATGGTCGGCAAGATCGCGGTGGACGTGGTGACGGCCCGCGCGGTCGCACCGCTGGACCGGCTGGCCGGCTGGGGCATGCCGCTGCTCCGCCCGCACGGCCAGATGCTGGCGCTCAAGGGCGACAGCGCCGAGCAGGAGCTGGCGGACTCGCGGGCCGGGCTGACCAAGCTGGGCGCCGTCGAGTGGACGGTGATCTCGGTGGGCGAGGGCACCCTGGAGACCTCGACCCGGGTGGTCCAGGTCAAAGCGGGGGAGAGCCCGGGCGGGGTGAAGGCGGCGACCAGGCGGGCCAAGGCGGCCCGGGCCGGGCGCAACGCCGGGGCCCCCGTGCGCGGTGGCGACCGGACCCGGGGCGGACGGCGCCGCGGGCGCTGAGCGAAGCCGGGAGAGCGGGCGGGTGGTCCTCGGACCGCCCGCCCGCTCTGCTGTCCGCCCGCTCTGCTGTCCGCCCGTTCGTGCCGCTCGTGCCGCTCGTTCCGTTCGTGCGGCTTCTGCGGCGCCCGGGTGACATCCGGGCGGCCATCAGGGGGACTGCCGCCCATCGGAGTGTCGCACCGTCAGATTTCCGACATAGCGGGCATGGTGTTTCACGTGAAACGTCGCTCCCTGCTTTCAGACGGTCTCGACAAGCGGCTTCGCCGCGGGCTCGGTCTCATCCGGGCGGCGACTGTTGCCGCTCCGGTTTCACGTGAAACACTGACCCCCATGCAGGACTCGGAGACCATCGACCAGATCGATGACACGCCCATCGCGCGTGCTGCCCAGGCTGCGGTCCAGGCGATCGGACGGGCGGGGGAGGGGCTTCCCCGGCCCGCCGCCACCCGCGTGATCGTGGTGGCCAACCAGAAGGGCGGGGTGGGCAAGACCACCACCACCGTCAACATGGCCGCCTCGCTCGCCATGCACGGACTGCGGGTCCTGGTGGTGGACCTCGACCCGCAGGGCAACGCCTCCACCGCACTCGGCATCGACCACCACGCCGAGGTGCCGTCGATCTACGAGGTCCTGGTGGAGGGCAAGCCGCTGGCCGACGTGGTGCAGCCGGTGGTGGACGTCGAGGGGCTGTTCTGCGTCCCCGCCACCATCGACCTGGCCGGCGCGGAGATCGAACTGGTCTCGCTGGTGGCCCGGGAGGGCCGGCTCCAGCGCGCCATCGCCGCGTACGAGCAGCCGCTGGACTACATCCTGATCGACTGCCCGCCCTCGCTGGGCCTGCTGACGGTCAACGCCCTGGTCGCGGGCCAGGAGGTGCTGATCCCGATCCAGTGCGAGTACTACGCGCTGGAGGGTCTCGGCCAGCTGCTGCGCAACGTCGAGCTGGTCCGGGCGCACCTCAACCCCACGCTGCACGTCTCCACCATCCTGCTCACCATGTACGACGCCCGGACCAGGTTGGCCGCCCAGGTGGCCGAGGAGGTCCGGACGCACTTCCAGCAGGAGGTGCTGCAGACCGCGATCCCGCGCTCGGTGCGCATCTCGGAGGCGCCCAGCTACGGTCAGACGGTGCTCACCTACGATCCCGGCTCCACCGGGGCGCTCTCCTATCTGGAGGCCGCCCGGGAACTCGCGATGCGGGCGGTGGTCGCCGGGAGCGGTGGTTCACTGGTGGGCCAGCAGCGGGACGGCCAGCAGCGGGATGGCCAGCCGGGGCAGGATGCCCCGATGGCACAGCACAGCACGACGGAGGGCAATCGGTGAGTGGTCGCAGGGGTCTCGGACGAGGACTCAAGGCGCTGATCCCGGCCGCGACGCCGGAGGACGGCGCGGTGGCTACGCAGCCCGCGGCGGTCGCGGTGGCGGTGGCCGACACGGTGGTACCGGCGGCGGTGCCGGTGGTGCCGACCGGCCGCGGCACGGTGGCGGCCCGGGCGGCCGCCGAGAGCCTGCGGGAGCAGGCCGACCGGGAGACGGCGACGGCGGAGCCGGCCCAGGCGGTCGGTGCCTTCTTCGCCGAGCTGCCGCTGGACGCGATCACCCCCAACCCGCGCCAGCCGCGCGAGGTCTTCGACGCCGACAAGCTGGCCGAGCTGGTCGCCTCCATCAAGGAGGTGGGCCTGCTCCAGCCGGTGGTGGTGCGCCAGGTCGCGCCCGAGCGCTTCGAGCTCATCATGGGCGAGCGCCGGTGGCGGGCCTCCCGGGAGGCCGGGCTGGAGCAGATCCCGGCGATCGTCCGGGCCACCGAGGACGACAAGCTGCTGCTGGACGCCCTCCTGGAGAACCTGCACCGGGCGGAGCTGAACCCGCTGGAGGAGGCCGCCGCCTACGACCAGCTGCTGCGGGACTTCTCCTGCACGCACGACGAGCTGGCCGACCGGATCGGCCGCTCGCGCCCGCACGTCACCAACACCCTGCGGCTGCTGAAGCTCTCGCCGGCCGTCCAGCGCCGGGTCGCCGCGGGTGTGCTGACCGCCGGGCACGCCAAGGCGCTGGTGGGCGTGCCGGACGCCGAGCGCCAGGAGCACCTGGCGAAGCGGATCATCGCGGAGGGCCTCTCGGTGCGCACCACCGAGGAGATCGTCCGGCTGATCGACAGCGAGGAGAAGCCGCAGCGCCCGGCCGGGCCGAAGGCGGGCAAGCTGCTCTCCCCGGCCTTCAACGACCTGGCGAGCCGGCTCTCGGACCGCTTCGACACCCGGGTCAAGGTCGAGGTCTCGCAGCGCGGCGGCAGGCTCGGCAAGGGCAAGGTCGTCCTGGAGTTCGGATCGGTGGAGGACCTGAACCGGATCCTGGACAGCCTGGCCCCGGGCGAGGACGGGCTGCGGCTGTCGCAGAGCTGAGCCACTCCGGGGGAGTGGTACTGCCGATGGGTGCATGTTGTACGTGAGCCGGGTTTCACGTGGAACATGCACCCATCGGCATTCGGGGGAATGCTCGACTGTGGAGTGGACGAGGAGGTGCGGGGGATGGGACGCCGGATCGCTCCGCTGACGTTGGACAACCTCGCGGACCTGCCGACGACCTGCCGCTCCTGTGTGTTCTGGGAGCTGGATCCGGTCAGCGGACGGGCGGCGGTGGAGTCGGGCAAGCCGGAGCTGGAGAAGGAGGGCTGGATCTCCGCGGTGCTGCTGGAGTGGGGGTCCTGCGGCCGGATCGTCTATGTGGACGACGTCCCGGCCGGGTTCGTGCTCTACGCCCCGCCCGCCTACGTCCCGCGCTCGCAGTCCTTCCCGACCAGTCCGGTCTCTCCGGACGCCGTCCAGCTGATGATCAGCCGGGTCGTGCCGGGCTTCCAGCGCCAGGGGCTCGGCCGGGTGCTGGTGCAGACGGTGGCCAAGGATCTGCTGGGGCGGGGGGTCCGGGCGATCGAGGCCTTCGGCGCGGTCGGACGGGAGCCGCCGAGCTGCGTGCTGCCGGCCGACCACCTGCTGGCGGTGGGCTTCAAGACCGTACGGCCGCACCACCGCTACCCGAGGCTGCGGCTGGAGGCCAGGGCCACGCTCTCCTGGCGGGGCGATGTGGAGGGGGCGCTGGAGCGGCTGCTCGGCGGGGCGCGCAAGGAGCCGGCGCTGCGGCCGTTCTGAGCTCCGGCCCGGCCGGCCCGGGCGCCGCGGTGTGAACGACGAAGGCGGCGCTCCCCGGTGGGGGGAGCGCCGCCTTCGCGCGGTCGTCGGCCGGGCCCAGGCCCGGTCAGGACCTAGATGAACTCGGCCAGCTCGCGCAGCAGCGCGGCCTTCGGACGCGCACCGGTGATGGACTTCACCGGCTCGCCGCCCTTGTAGACGATCAGGGTCGGGATCGAGATCACGTTGTACTGAGCGGCGGTCTGCTGGTTGCTGTCGACGTCCAGCTTGGCGATGGTCAGCTTGTCGGCGTGCTCGGCCGCGATCTCTTCCAGGATCGGGGCGACCTGGCGGCACGGGCCGCACCAGGTGGCCCAGAAGTCGACCAGTACGGGCTTCTCGCTGTCCAGGACATCGGCCTTGAACGTCGCGTCGGTGACGGTGGTGGTGGCGCCGGCCACGGGGACTCCTCAGGGTCAAACGGCAAAGAGGGCTGCTGCCAGGAGAACAACGGGCGGACCCGTTCTGTTTCTGCCTGGCCGGCGCGGGGGTGTTTCACGTGGAACACCCCCGCGGGGGATCGGTCGGTGGGGCGGATCAGACCGCGACGGTCGCGGCGGCCTGGGCCTCCAGGTCGGCCAGCGAGGCCAGGTAGCGCTCGGCGTCCAGCGCGGCCGCGCAGCCGGTGCCGGAGGCGGTGATGGCCTGGCGGTAGGTGTGGTCGACGACGTCGCCGGCACCGAAGACACCCGGGATGTTGGTGCGGGTGGAGGGGGCCTCGACCTTGAGGTAGCCCTCGGCGTCCAGCTCCAGCTGGCCCTTGAACAGCTCGGTGCGCGGGTCGTGGCCGATCGCGATGAACAGGCCGGTGACGGGCAGCTCGCGGGTCTCGCCGGAGACGGTGTCACGAAGGGTGACCCCGGTCAGCTTCGGGTCGCCGTGGATCGCCTCGATGGCGCTGTTCCACTCGAAGCGGATCTTCTCGTCGGCGAAGGCGCGCTCCTGCATCGCCTTGGAGGCGCGCAGGCTGTCGCGGCGGTGGACGATCGTGACGCTGCGGGCGAAGCGCGAGAGGAAGGTGGCCTCCTCCAGGGCGGTGTCGCCGCCGCCGACCACCGCGATGTCCTGGTCGCGGAAGAAGAAGCCGTCGCAGGTGGCGCACCAGGAGACCCCGCGGCCGGACAGCGCGTCCTCGTTCGGCAGGTCCAGCTTGCGGTGCTGCGAGCCGGTGGTGACGATCACGGCGCGGGCCTTGTGGACGTTGCCCTCGGAGTCGGTGACGGTCTTGATGTCACCGGTGAGGTCGACCGAGACGATGTCGTCCGGGATGAGCTCGGCGCCGAAGCGCTCGGCCTGCGCCCGCATGTTGTCCATCAGCTCGGGGCCCATGATGCCGTCCCGGAAGCCCGGGAAGTTCTCGACCTCGGTGGTGTTCATCAGCGCGCCACCGGCGGTGACGGCACCCTCGAAGACCAACGGCTTGAGGGAGGCTCGGGCGGTGTAGAGCGCAGCCGTGTAGCCGGCCGGGCCGGAACCGATGATGATCACGTTACGGACGTCGCTCACTGCATCTCCTGGTTCGCATCGCGACCCGCGCTAGTGCGGGGAGGGCGGTCCTGCTCCGCCGCCCGGGACAACGACTGACCAGTCTCCCGCATTCCCAGGCGGATCAGTACCAGGTGCCCGAACTCTGGGAGCGTCGGGTCGCGCCGGGCGTGGATCGTTCGGATCGCGGGGCGCGGAACGCCGCATGTTCCGCTCAGCGGGTCGGGACGGTCCGGTGCAGCAGGACCGGCCCGCAGTCGGGGGTCCGGAGGTAGACGTCCAGCTGGTCCGGGTGGCCGGGCACGGCGTACACCAGGACCTCGGCCGGGGCGCCGGCGAAGCTGCCCCGGTCGGTGGCCAGCGGGGTGCCGTCGACGGGGGCCGGACAGGCGGTGGCGCTGTGGCCGCGGATCCCCTGCTCGCCGTCGACCGGCGGTCCGGCGGAGGGTTTGGCGGCCGGGCTGCCGGGGCGGCCGCCCTGGGCGAGCAGCTGCTGGATCTGGGCGGCCAGCGCGTCCTCGCGGTAGGCCGTCCCGCCGTCGGCCTCGGGCCGGGGCGGGGTGCCGGCGGCGGGGACGGAGGTGGCGGCCGGGGCGTCGGCGCGGGCCGCGCTGGTGCTCGACGACCGCCGGTCGTCCGGCTGCAGCAGCAGGGCGCCGCCGAGGCCGACCGCGAACAGTGCGGCGGCGGCGCCGAGCAGCAGCCGGGCCCGGCGTCGGCGGGTGCGGCCCGGCCCGGGGCTGCCGGGGGCGGTCGACGGGGTACCCGCGGCGGGGCGCCCGGGCGGCGCGGAGGCCGCTGTGGCGGGGCGTGCCGGCCGGGTCGGGCCCTCGCCCCGGTGGCCCGGTCGGGAGGGCTCCTGGGGGCCGCGTACGGCCTTGTCGACGGCCTCGGCGGCGTCGGTCTCGGTGGCGGCCGCGGCCAGCGCGGCGTCGAGCCGCTCGGCGATGTCGGCGGGCATCGGCGGCGCCTCGGCGGCCCCGAGCAGTGCCTGCACCTCGGCGAGCGCCTCGGTCGTCTCACGGCACTCGGGGCAGTCGGCGAGGTGGCGCCGCAGCGCCTCGGCGGTCTCGGCCGACTCGACCAGCCCCTCGGCGAGGTCGGCGAGCTCGTCGACGCCGGGGTGCGGTCCGGTGGGGTCGGGGGAGGAGAGGGGGGCAGTCATCGCGTGCTCGCGTCTCCTTCCAGGATCGGTCGGCCGGTGTCCGGGCCTGTCCCTGTGACGGTGCGGGCGGCCGGTGGGTTCCCGGGGGGCCCGGAGGCGCCGCCGCGGACCGGTCCGCCGCCCGGTCGGGCGGTCGTGGTTTCACGTGGAACGGCGGCCGCCGCCGCGCCGCCGCCGTCCTCGCGGAGGTGGCGGACCAGCGGCAGCAGCCGGGCGCGGCCGCGGGCGCAGCGGCTCTTCACGGTGCCGACCGGCACCCCGAGCAGCTCGGCGGCCTCGGCGACGGGGTAGCCCTGCATGTCGACCAGGACGAGCGCGGCCCGCTGCTCGACCGGGAGCTCGGCGAGCGCCGCGGTGACCTCCCGGCGCACCTCGGCGCGGACCACCGGGCTGTCGGCCGGTTCGGCGGAGCCGACCAGGGAGTCCAGCCGCTGCGGGTCGTCGTCCAGCGGCTTGGTGCGGCGGGTGGCGGTGCGCCGGGCGCGGTCCAGGCAGGCGTTGACCACGATCCGGTGCAGCCAGGTGGTGACGGCCGAGCGGCCCTGGAAGGTGTGGGCGGAGCGGAACGCGGAGACCAGGGCGTCCTGGAGGGCGTCGGCGGCCTCCTCGCGGTCGCCCAGGGTGCGCAGGGCGACCGCCCAGAGCCGGTCCCGGTGGCGGTTCACCAGCAGGCCGAAGGCCTCCCGGTCGCCGGCGACGTGCCGGGCGAGGAGGGTCGCGTCGTCGTCCGTCCGGTCCGCGCCGTCCGTCACTGCCACCGCCCCTCCCCGTCCTGTGCCGTCCTGATGTCCTGTGCCGGGCCGTCCCGCGCCGGGTCGTCCGGGCTGGTCGTCCGGGCCGTCCGCGCCGGTGCGGTCAGCCGAAGACCTTGACGTCGGCGACGTGGCCGCGGAACCTGCCGTCGTTATCCTTCGGCAGGCTGGTCATCCAGAGCAAGAGGTAGCGCGTGGTGACCGGCGCCTGGGCGGCGAAGTCGACACTGGTGCCGCTGCCCTTGTCGACCACGGTGAAGGCGTTCGGCTGGGCCTTCTGCGGGTTCCCGGCGGCCTGTGCGCCGGGGACCCTGAGCTCCGCCGTGGTGGAGCCGGCGAACTGGACGTTCACCGAGCTGACGGGCTGCGGCGTGCCGAGGTCGATCAGCAGGCCGGTGCCCTCCCGGGGGAGCGGCTTCGGGCCGAACGGGTCCTGGTACCAGGAGCTGATCCAGACGGTGTTCGGGTCCCCGTCGAAGGCCTTGTCGGTCAGGTAGTTGCTCGGCGGATTGGTGCCCACCGGGTCGTAGGACTGGGCCTCCTTGACCTGGATCGGCACGGGGGTGTGCGCGGCCGCCTGCACAGGGGCCGAGCTGGTGCCGCTCGCGGGCTGGGTGGCCGCCGCCGTGGGCCCGGTGCTGCGCAGGCTGTCGACCAGCTGCCAGGAGCCGACGCCGATCGCGCCGAGGGCGACCGTCCAGGCGGTCGCCTTGACCACCCGGCGCAGCCGGCGCCGACTGCGCCGGACCGGCTGGGCCATCGGGACCGGGCCGGTGCCGGGGGCGGCGACCACCCGGGTCGGGTTGGGCGCGGTGGGCAGCGCGTGGGTGTTGTGCCGGGGCGGCGCGGTGTAGGCGGGCAGCTCCGGCTCCGGCTGGCGGATGCGCGGCATCAGCGCGATGGCCTTGGCGAGCTGCTCGGGGGTGGTGATCGGCTCGGCGTGGTGCGGGGGGTGGTCGAACAGGGCGCGGGCGGCCAGCTCGGAGAGGCCCTTGTGGACGCCGGCCCGGACCTGGTCGGGCGGCACGTCGCCGAGGCTTCTGGGCAGGCCCTGGAGGTCGTAGCGGTCCTCGGGGAACGGCCAGCGGTGGGTCAGCGCGGCGTACAGCAGGGCGCCGATGGCGCGGGTGTCGGTGCGCGCGGCGTCGTCGGCGGTGCCGCCGTCACCTTCGCCGCCACCGGCGGGCAGCCCGCGCAGGGCGGCGTCGACCGCGATGCCGTTGATCCGGTACTGGCCGCTGTCGGTGCGCAGCACACAGCGCGGGGTGAGCCGCAGATGGGCCTGGCCGCGCCGGTGCGCGGCGGCGACCGCGTCGGTGACCTGGCGGACCATCTGGTACGCCTCGTGCGGCTCCATCGGGCCGGTGGCGAGCAGCTTGGCGAGGTCGGAGGCGTGCGGCAGCCACTCCCGGACGACGTAGACCAGCTCGCCCTCCTGGACGGCGTCCAGGACCTGGACGAAGCGCGGGTCGCCGAGCAGCGCGGCGGACTTGGCGGCGGCCAGCACGGCGCGGGCCCGCTGGTGGCCGGCCGCCATCAGGTGGACGCCGACGGCCCGGCGCAGCTTCTCGTCGACCGCCCGCCAGCTGCTGAAGGTCTCGGCCTGGGAGATGCACTCCTCCAGCCGGTACCGGTGGCCGATGGTGTCACCGCTGTGCCGCAGCGGGGCGGGGAGGGTGCGCGGCAGGGTGCCGGTGTCGCGGGTGTCGACGGTGGGCTGCGGGTCCTGCGGGGGGCGCGCGGCGGCCTTTCCGGCGCCCGCCCCGGCCGCTGCCGCGTCCGCCCGCCGCTTGGCCGCGGCGGCGTCGCCGGCGGACAGCTCGGCGGCGATCTCCTTGGCCGACAGCGGTGCGGTGATCTCCGAGGTCTCCTCCCCGCTCGGGGAGGGCTCGGAGTCGCTCGGGGCGCGCTCGGTGCCCCCGGCCGCCGAGGCCGCCTCATCGGCGAGCTCGTCGATCGCCGCGGCCAGTGCGGCCTCGTCCGCCGCGCCGCCAGCTGCTGACGTGTCGACGACCGCCTTGGTGCCATCAGCCACCGTGGTCCTGCCTCCCCTTGTGTCGCCCCGGCCTGAGAGAGTCGCTGGAGCGTAGAGGTTGGCCGCCCTGCGCTCCAGGACAATTGTGCCCACTCTTCTCCACCGGTACGACCGCTGAAAGGGCCTCGCGGTTGCGTGATGGTGGAGAGATGTGGTGCAGATCCGGCACTGGGCCGCCATCCGGGTCCGGGGGATTCCCGGACCGGATGGCGGCCCAGTGCCCGCCCCGACGGGGCGGAGAACCCCGGCCGTCCGGTTGACGCCCGATCAGGGCGCCGGCCGGTACGACCGGTTGGTACGAGCGGTCAGCGGCCCAGTCGGCCGCGGACCATGCCCAGCATCGCGTTCAGCTCCTCGATCCGCAGCTTCTTCGCGATCAGGGTGAAGACGGCGATCTGGAGGGCGCCGGCCAGGACGATGGTGAGCACACTGCCCAGCCAGCCGCCGATGACCTGCTGCACCGCCAGACTGACGCCCAGCCCGACCAGCGCGGCCGGCACACAGGCGGTGATCAGCCTGGTGTAGGTCTTGCCGATCCGCTTGGTGTCCAGCCCGCCGATCTTCTTCTTCAGCTTGGGTACCGCCACCGCCACTCCGACGGCGTACGCCAGACCGTACCCGAATGCCATACCCGTCACGGTCCACTCGGCGGGGAGGACGACCCAGCAGAGCAGCGAGAAGCCGGCCTGGCAGGCCGCCACCCAGACGGTGTTGGAGAACGGGGTCCGGGTGTCCTCGTAGGCGTAGAAGCCGCGCAGCATCACGTACTGCACCGAGTACGGGATCAGGCCCAGCGCGAAGGCGGAGAGCATCAGACCCACGTTGGTGGCGCTGTCCAGGGCGACCTCGTTGCCGCCGACCCCGTAGATCGAGCGGCCGATCGCGGGGCCGAGCGAGAGGAACAGGAAGGCGCCCGGGACGACCGCCACGGCGGTGGTCCGCAGGCCGTACGAGATGTCGTCGCGCACCGCGCCGGCGTCCTCGTCGGCGGCGGCCCGGGAGAGCCGGGGGAGCACCGCGCTCATCAGCGAGACCACGATGACGGCCTGCGGGAGCTGCCAGATGAGCAGGGCGTTGGAGAAGGCGGCGAGGCCGACACCGTTGTGGCCGCCGTGCTCGGCGGCGCTGCCGGCCGCGGTGGCCAGTTGGGTGATCACCAGGTAGCCGGCCTGGTTGGCGAGCACGAAGAAGAAGGTCCACTTGGCCAGCCGGCCGGCCTTGCCGAGGCCGTGGCCGCGCCAGTCGAAGCGCGGCCGGTAGTGGAAGTCCGCCGCCCGCAGGTACGGGATCATCGCCAGCGCCTGGACGGCGAGGCCGACCAGGGTGCCGATGCCGAGCAGCCGGACGCCCTCGGGGGAGATCGTCTCGGGGGTGACCCCGGTGGTGCCGAAGCCGCCGTACACCCAGAGGTAGGCGGAGAAGGTGAAGATCACCACGATGTTGTTGAGGACCGGGGTCCACATCATCGCGCCGAAGCGGCCGCGGGCGTTGAGGATCTGGCCCATCACGACGTGGATGCCCATGAAGAAGATGGTCGGCAGGCAGTAGCGGGCCATCGCCACGGTGGTGTCGGCGCGGGCCGGGTTCGCCATCATCGGGTGCGAGATCAGCTGCACCAGCAGCGGGGCGCCGACCACGGCCAGCAGGACCACCGCGCCGAGCCCGACCATCACCAGGGTGAGCAGCCGGTTGGCGTAGGCGGTGCCGCCGTCCTCGTCGTTCTTCATGCTGCGGACCAGCTGCGGCACGAACACGGCGTTCAGGGCGCCGCCGCCGATCAGGATGTACAGCAGGGTCGGCAGGGTGTAGGCGGCGTTGTACGAGTCGCCCATCACGCTGACGCCGATCGCGGCGGTGATCACCATCGTGCGCAGGAAGCCGGTGCCACGGGAGACCAGGGTGCCGGCCGCCATGATCGCGCTGGAGTTCAGCAGGCTGGCGACCTTGCCGCCGCCGGCCGCGGGCGCCTGGGGGGCGTGCGGCTCGGCCGCCAGCTCGTCCAGCGGCTCCACCGCGGGCGGTACCTGGACGGCGGCCACCTGCATGGTGGCCTCCTCCTCGGAGAGCGGCGGGTCGAACTCGATCGGCGGGACGAACGGGCGCTGCCCGTCCTGGCCGCCGCCGTGGTGGCCCGGGTAGGCGCCGGCATGCGGGTACGGGGCCGGCGGCAGGAGCGGCTGGCCCAGCGGGGACTGCGGCACGGGGGGGACGGGTGCCACGGGCGCCGCGGGGGCCATCGGGGCGTGGCCGAGCGGCGACTGCGGGGGCTGCGGCACGTGCGGACGGGAGGCCGCCTCGGTCTGGCCGGGGCCGCCGCCGCCCGCGCCGAACAGCGCGTCCACACCCACGTACTCGGTGCTCTCGGAGTCCCAGGCGGAGTGCGCCGGGCCCGGCTGCCACTGCTGGTGCTGCGGCGGCTGGTGCTGTTGGTGCTGTTGGTGCTGCCCGCCCCACTGGTCGGCCGGCGCGGCCGGCTGCTCCCACCCGGGGGCGCCCTCCTGCCAGGCCGCCTGCGGCGGGGTGTCCCAGCCGGGCTGCACCGGCGGGACGGGCGGGGCGAAGGAGTTCGCCGGCACCGGCGTCGGGTAGCCGCCGCCCTGCGGCGGAAGCTGCGGCGGCACGTCGTACGCCGCGACCGGCTGCTGGGGCTCGGCGGGCCGGGCGGTCTGCATGCCGTACGGGTCCTGGCCGTCCTGGTGGCCCTGGTACGCGTCGGCCGCGTACGGGTCCTGGGCGTAGGTGTCGGCCACGTACCAGTCGCCGGACGGCGACTCGGCACCCGGCCGGCCCTCACCGCGGCCCGGCGGCCGCTCATCGCTGCGCCCGGTCATGTCACCTCTTCGCTGTCGTGGGGGAGGCCGGCCCGGAGTCGGGCGGTGTCGGCGGTATCAAGGACCAACCTTCTCATCACCGGTGGCCCGATCCCGGCCATCTGCGGTCCTGCCGCGCGGTGTCTGCGCAGGTCCCTCACCTCCGGGGCCCCCGCCCCCGTCGGTGGCGGGCCGTTCCCCGGGCCGCACCGCTCCGCCGCTCGTGGCGCCGTCCGGGTCACCGCCCGTGCCGCCGGCCGGTCCGTCAGCCGCCGGCTCGGCGCCGAGCGGTTCGTCGCCGTCCTCCGCCGGGCCCCGCCGCTTGCGCTGGCGGTAGAAGCGCAGGCCCGCCAGCAGGAGCAGCACCAGGCCGCCGCCGAAGACGTACAGCACGCCGTTGGTCACCGAGGTGACCTCCACCGTGAACGTCACCGGCTCGCCGTACGGCTGTGAGTCCGGACCGGTGGTGCGCAGCTGGGCGGTCATGGCGACCGGCCCGTTGTTGTGCGCCTCGGCCGCGAACCGCAGCGTGACGCTCTGCGCGGCCGGCAGCACGATCGGCTCCGGCGCGCCGACCTTGAGCCGGTTGGGCTGGGCCGGGGTCAGCACCAGTTCGAGGTTGGTGACCGTCTGGGTGAGGTCGTTGCGGACGCTGACCTGCAGCACGCCGGTGTCGCCGGCGAAGGTGATGACGGTCTTCTTCGGCACCTTCACCGCCTTGGTCAGCTCGCCGAGGTACGTCGACACGCCGTCGCGGTAGGTGCTGCCAGCGGGCGGCTGGGAGCGCCACTCGGTGGACATCGAGCGCACCATGGCCGCGCTGAACGGACCGCGCACCCGCTGCGGCAGGGTGAGGATCCGCATCAGCTTGTCCAGCTCGCTCTGGATCCTGATGGTGTCGGTGAGCTCCAGCGAGGACAGCTCCGAGGCGCGCGCCTGCGCCGGGTAGTCGGTGGCCGCCGGGACGGCGGAGTTCGCCTTCGGATCGGCCGGGCCCGCGGCGAGCACGTCCAGCTTGACCGGCTCCACCCACTTGCCGGCCTGCGCCGTCAGCAGGGCCGTCGCCAGCGCCTTGGCGTTGTTCGCGGTCAGCTCGCGCGGCGGCATCACCAGCAGGCCGCGCGGGTTCTGCGGCTCCTGCCGGGAGATCACGAAGGTCTCGGCGAGGAAGCGCTGCACGGCCTCGCTCTGCGCCTGCGGGGTGTTCAGATCGGTTTCGAACAGCTCGGAGACCGTGCTGTCGGCGACCACCCCGGTCTGGCCGTTGCCGATCGGGCGCGGCGCGGTCGGCGTGTACTTCAGCCCGTCCGACTCCGGCAGGCTCGCCCCGTTCACCAGCACCAGGCTGCTGCCGGTGCGCTGCGTCATGCCGGCGATCTGCTGGTCCAGGTAGCCCTGGTACGGCCAGGCCACGTCCGCCCGGGTGTCCACCGACAGCCGGCCCTCGACGGTCAGCCGGCCCGCGGTGGACGCCTTGCCGAGCGCGGCGTCGACGCCCGGCAGATCGGCGCCGTTGTGCGCGATCGAGGCGATGTCCGGGTCGGCGTACGGCAGCGCCACCACCTGGCTGCCCGACTTCGCCACGGCGGCCCGCAGCTTGTCCAGCCAGGCCGTCGCGGCGGCCTGGCCGGTGCCCGGGACGACGTTGTCCTCCTTGGCCGACTGGCCCTGGGTGCCGGGCTTCTGCACCTTGTACGCCCTGGTCATCGCGAACGCGGTGTCCAGCAGGTCGGGGTCGACCACCCAGGTCAGCCCCGGCAGCTTGGCCCCGGTGTCCACCAGCTCGTACAGCCGCCCGCCCGGCGAGAACTCCGCCGTCAGGCTGTCGTCGCGCAGCACCGGGATGCTCTGGTCGTTCTCGGAGGCGGTCTGCGCGGCCAGCACCGGGGCGTGCACCAGCGGCCACAGGGTGGTCACCCTGGACGGCTGCGCCTCGCTCGGCGCCGGGTCGTCGTACGGCAGGAAGGTGCGGGCGATGCCCAGCGGGCGGTCCCGCTGGTTGTCCGCGGTCGAGCCCCAGACGTCCACCGCGAGCTCGTACACGCCCTCGCCGGAGAGCTGGAGGTCGCTCACCGCGATCCCCAGGGTGTACGCCTGGCTCTGGCCCGGGCCCAGCTCGTTCAGCGCGTACTGCGGGCTGTCCAGCTCGATGCCGTCCGCGCCGACCGGACTGGTCCGGGCGGCCACCGCGGCCAGGTCGCTGCGGGTGTTCAGGGGCTTGCCCGCCCAGGGCTTGCGGGCCGCCGCGTGCGCCGACTTGAGCACGGACTTCCCGGCGTTGGTGACATGGCCCTTGATCGTCACGGTGCCGTTCGGCGTGGCCACCGGCTGCTCGACGCTCTCGATGGTCATCACCACCGGGTACTCGGCCGTCACCCCGGACTCCGCCGACGGCCGGGCTCCCGTGGCGGGCAGCGCCCCGGCCTGCGGCGTGGCCGCCAGCAGCGCGAGCGCCGCTCCGAGGGCGGCCGCCGCCCGCCTGGCCACCCGGACCGCACGGCGCCCGGGTGGGCGCCCGTCGGCGGCACTCCCGGCACGTCCAGGATGTCCGTACGCCTCCAGGCCCGAGTGCCGTGCCGGCTCGCTCACGCGCTTCGCCCTCGCCGTTCTCGATCGCTCGCTGCTTGATGCTCTGCTGCTGGGGATGCTGCTGGGGTGCTCGGTCGGCCGAAACGATCAGCCGTGAGAACCGCGGCCGGACGGCGTTCGGCCGACCGTGACGGCACGCGGCCCGGCGGCCCCTCAGCGCTGCCCGAGACTCGTTCCACCGGCATGGTAACGATGCAGCCGGGGGTGCAGTGTTGCGGGTCTTGCGGTGGGACGCCGGAAAACGCGCGGGCGGCGGGCCCTTCGGGGCACGTACCCTTGTGAGCCGTGTCCACTGCCAATGAGTCCACCGCCCATGAGTCCGGCGCCCATCATTCCAGCACCGCCACCCAGGTCGTCCCCGGCCTGAGCGAGGCGCAGACGCTGGGCCTGCAGGAACTGCTGCGGGTGTCCCCGGTCGCCGACGAGATCGCCCGCCGCTTCGAGGCGTCCGGGCACCGGCTGGCGCTGGTCGGCGGCTCCGTCCGGGACGCCCTGCTGGGCCGCCTCGGCAACGATCTGGACTTCACCACCGACGCCCGGCCGCAGCAGGTCCTCAAGCTGGTCAAGGGCTGGGCGGACGCCGTGTGGGACGTCGGCATCGCCTTCGGCACCGTGGGCGCCCGCAAGGACACCCCGCAGGGCTCGTTCCTGATCGAGATCACCACCTACCGCTCCGAGGCGTACGACCGCACCTCGCGCAAGCCCGAGGTCACCTACGGCGACACCATCGAGCAGGACCTGGTCCGCCGCGACTTCACCGTCAACGCGATGGCCGTCGACCTGCCCGGCCGCGGCTTCGTCGACCCGCACCACGGCCTGGACGACCTGGAGGCCCGGGTGCTGCGCACCCCCGCCACCCCGGAGGAGTCCTTCTCCGACGACCCGCTGCGGATGATGCGGGCCGCCCGCTTCGCCGCCCAGCTCGACTTCGAGCCCGCCCCCGAGGTCGTCGCCGCGATGACCGCGATGGCCGAGCGGATCACCATCGTCTCCGCCGAGCGGGTCCAGGCCGAGCTCAACAAGCTGCTGCTGTCCGCCCACCCGGTGAAGGGCCTGCGGCTGCTGGTCGACACCGGCCTGGCCGACCACGTCCTGCCGGAGCTGCCCGCGCTGCGCCTGGAGAGCGACGAGCACCACCGCCACAAGGACGTGTACGAGCACTCGCTCACCGTGCTGGAGCAGGCCATCGACCTGGAGCAGGACGGCCCCGACCTCAGCCTGCGGCTGGCCGCGCTGCTGCACGACATCGGCAAGCCGCGCACCCGCCGCTTCGAGTCCGACGGCCGGGTCTCCTTCCACCACCACGAGGTGGTCGGCGCCAAGATGACCCGCAAGCGGATGCGCGACCTGAAGTACTCCAAGGAGCTCACCGAGGAGGTCTCCCGCCTGGTGGAGCTGCACCTGCGCTTCCACGGCTACGGCGGCGGCGAGTGGACCGACTCCGCGGTGCGGCGCTACGTCACCGACGCCGGCCCGCTGCTGGAGCGCCTGCACAAGCTCACCCGCTCCGACTGCACCACCCGCAACCGCAAGAAGGCCGCCGCGCTATCCCGCACCTACGACGGCCTGGAGCAGCGGATCGAGGAGCTGCGCAACCAGGAGGAGCTGGACGCCGTGCGCCCCGCGCTGGACGGCAACCAGATCATGGAGCTGCTCGACCTCAGGCCCGGCCCCCAGGTCGGCAAGGCCTACAAGCACATGCTGGAGCTGCGCTTGGAGCACGGCCCGATGGAGCAGGACGAGGCCGTCGTCGCGCTGCGCGCCTGGTGGGCGGAGCAGCAGGGCTGAGCCGCGCCCGACCCAAAAGGGGTGGCACCGGACTCCGGTGCCACCCCTTGCGCGTTGCCGCCCGGTGCCGTCAGGCGTTCACCGACTGGAGGCAGAGCACGAAGCTCAGGGCCGAGCTGGTGGACTCCCGGGTGTAGCTGCTGTCCGAGTCGGGCACGGCGTCGCAGCCCTTGTCGTCGCTGGTGGCGAGCAGCTTGCGGAGCACCTTGTACTGGGCCCGCGAGTCGCTGCAGGGCAGCATCGTGATCCGCGGCTTGGTGTCGTGGGTGGCGGTCGTCCCGTTCTCGTTGCGCAGGCAGTCGCCGACCTTGGCGCGGTCGATGTCGCTGGGCACCGAGGAGGCCGCCGGCGGGGCCGAGGACTTCGGGACCGCCGGGGTGGTGATCTCCGGGATCGGCGGCATCGAGAACGACGGGCTGGGGAAGGCCGGGACGGACACCGTGGGCATCGCGATGCTGCGGATCGGCCGGGGAGTGTCGTTGTTCGCGCCGACCAGCGCGCCGGTGGTCACCAGGATGATGAACGAGGTGATCGAGAGCACCGGCAGCACCAGCATCAGCATGTGCGGGCGCTTGGTCAGCGGGACGCCCGGGTCGAGCTGCGGGCCGTGGGTGCCGGGGACGGGCGGCGGCAGCTGCTTGATCTTGTTGTGGGCCGCCAGGTTCCGCAGCAGGGTGATCGGCGTGATGATCGAGGACAGGTAGCCCCACCAGCCCTGGACCAGCGTGCGGGCCGACATGTCGCGCACCACCGCGGTGCCGCAGGTGCGGCAGAACGGTCCCGGCTGCTTCAGGAACCGCATGATGATGATGATCCCCTGGTGCCCGCGGACCGTGGTGTCCACGGCGGGGAAGCCGCCGCAGAAGCGGCAGACCGGGCCGCCCTGCGGGGCCATCGCGGCCTGCGGGTAGCCGTAGCCGGGCGCCGGGGCGGGCGCGCCGTACGCGGGCGCGGGGCCGGGCGGGGGAGCGGCGGGGTAGCCGTAGCCCGGCGGCGGACCGGCCTGCGGCGGCACCGGCGGGGCACCGGCCGGCGCCCCGTACGGGTTGCCGGTGGCATAGGGGTTGCTGCCGTCGGAGGGCGGCGGGGCGCCGTACGGCATCTGCGGAGGTGGAACGGACATGGTGGGGTCCCCCGGGGAAGGTCGTGGTGGTGGGGCGGTCAGGACGACGTCTTGACCGGCGGCACGCCGGTGGTCAGCGGGCCGAGGCAGAGCACGTAGCGCTTCTTGTTCCAGCGCCGGCCGCTCTTGCCGGAGACCGTGCTGGTCGTCCCCGCCGTCTGCCGGCAGCGGGTGGTGTCGGTGCTGTCGGTGAACTTCGCCAGCACCTTGTAGTTCGCCTTGCTGTCGGTGCACTTGACGATGTCGACGTCGCGCGAGCCGCTGGCCTTGACGCAGTCGCCGACCTTGGCGCTGCTCACGCTCGGCCCGCTGACGAAGTAGCCGACGATCAGCGCGATACCGCCGAGCACGATGCCGACGACCTTCAGCTTGGCCTTGGCACCGGTCTTGCGGGCCGGCGCGGCGGGCGGCTGCGGAGCCTGCGGGTGGCCGTACTGGGGCGGCTGGCCGTACGGCGGCTGGCCGCCGGGCGGGGCACCGTACGGCTGCTGCTGCCCGTACGGCGGAGCGGGCTGGGGGGCCGGGGCCGGGTAGCCGTAGGCCGGCGGAGCGGGCTGGGGCTGGGGGTGGCCGTAGCCGGCCGGCACCGCCTGCGGCGGCCCGTACTGCGGAGCCGGTGCACCGTAGGGCTGAGGAGCCGGCGCACCGTAGGGCTGAGGAGCCGGTGCACCGTACGGCTGAGGGGCCGGCGGTCCCTGCGGATAGCCGTACTGCGGCGGCTGGCCGTACGGATTAGGCGGTGTGCTCATCAGGTTGTCCCCCGAGACAGAGTGCTGTGGCTCCGACAGATCTGACGTACCTTAGCGACTCGCTCGGACGCGACGGGTTTCGAGGGTGTGCGGGTTCTCAGGAGGCCTGGTCACCGGGGATGGGCCCGGTACGGCGGGCGGCCCGGAAGTACCACAGGGCGGAGAGCCCGTAGACCAGGGCGACCCCCAGGACCACCGGCACCGAGCGTCCGGAGATCGGCAGCACCAGGGCGGTCACCAGGGCGGCGGCCACGAAGGCGACGTTGAACAGCACGTCGTAGATGGCGAACACGCGGCCGCGGTACTCGTCCTCGACCGACTCCTGGACCACGGTGTCGGCACAGATCTTGGTGCCCTGGGTGACCACGCCGAGCAGGAGCGCCGCGATCAGGCACGGCACCAGGGAGAAGCCCAGGCCGAGCGCCGGGACGAACACCACCGGCGCCGCCAGGCAGACCGTCATCCAGCCGGCCAGCCCCAGCCGGCGGGTGCACCAGGGGCTGACCACGGCGGCGAGGAAGAACCCGGCCGCCGAGAGCCCGACCGCCTGGCCCAGGGTGACCAGCCCGGCCGAGCTGTCCGCCGGGTCGTTGAAGGTGTAGCGGGCCAGCATCACCACGACGACGATCAGCACGCCGTAGCAGAACCGGGCGGCGGTGACGGCGGCCAGCGCGTGCACCGCGGGCCGGCAGTCGCGGACCAGGTGCCGGACGGCCGAGCCCAGCTCGCGGGTGGCCTGGGCGAGGGCCCGGCCGAGCGGGGGGCGGTCGGTGCGGTGCTCGGGCCCGAGGAGGTCCCGGCCCATCCGGCGGGCGGCGAGCGCGGCCGAGAGGTAGAGCAGCGCGGCGACCGTCACCAGGGCGGCGTCGGCCCGGGGACCGGGGGACATCACCTGGTGCAGCACGAAGCCGAGGCCCCCGCCGGAGGCCGCGGCGACCGTGCCGAGGGTGGGCGAGAGCGCGTTGGCGGTCACCAGCTGTTCCTGGGGCACCACCCGGGGGAGCGCGGCCGACAGGCCGGCCAGGATGAACCGGTTGAGCGCGGTGACCAGCAGGGCGGAGGCGAAGAACAGCCAGGACGGGGCCTCGGCCAGCAGCAGGGCGCCGGTCACCAGGCCGAGCCCGAACCGGGCCAGGTTGCCGAAGTAGAGCACCTGGCGGCGCCGCCAGCGGTCCAGCAGCACGCCGGCGAACGGGCCGATCACCGAGAACGGCAGCAGCATCACGGCCAGGACCGAGGCGATGTCGGCGGGGGAGGACTGCTTCTCCGGGGAGAACACCACATACGCGGCGAGCGAGACCTGGAAGACGCCGTCGGAGAGCTGGGAGAGCACCCGGGCGGTCAGCAGCCGGCGGAAGTCGCGGCCGCGGAGCAGGCCGAGGAGGGTGGCGCGCTGCGCGGGCCGGTGGGTGGTGCTGCCGTTCTCCGTGATCGCCACCCGCCCAGATTGCCATGGAACCGGTCGGTGTTTCACGTGAAACATTCGCCGGGAAAAGGTGAACGGACCCATGGTCCAAGACCATGGGTCCGTTCAGAGCTTACGAGCAGTCAGCCCGATGCTCAGCGCTCGACCTCGCCGCTGATGAACTTCTCGACGTTCTCGCGGGCCTCGTCGTCGAAGTACTGGACCGGCGGGGACTTCATGAAGTACGAGGACGCCGACAGGATCGGGCCGCCGATGCCGCGGTCCTTGGCGATCTTCGCGGCGCGCACGGCGTCGATGATGACACCGGCGGAGTTCGGGGAGTCCCAGACCTCGAGCTTGTACTCCAGGTTCAGCGGGACGTCGCCGAACGCGCGACCCTCAAGGCGGACGTAGGCCCACTTGCGGTCGTCGAGCCACGCCACGTAGTCGGACGGGCCGATGTGGACGTTCTTGGCGCCCAGCTCACGGTCGCGGATCTGCGAGGTGACGGCCTGGGTCTTGGAGATCTTCTTGGACTCCAGGCGCTCGCGCTCGAGCATGTTCTTGAAGTCCATGTTGCCGCCGACGTTCAGCTGCATGGTGCGCTCGAGGACGACACCGCGGTCCTCGAACAGCTTGGCCATCACGCGGTGCGTGATGGTGGCGCCGACCTGGGACTTGATGTCGTCACCGACGATCGGCACGCCGGCCTCGGTGAACTTGTCCGCCCACTCCTTGGTGCCCGCGATGAACACCGGCAGGGCGTTCACGAAGGCGACCTTGGCGTCGATGGCGCACTGGGCGTAGAACTTGGCCGCGGCCTCGGAGCCGACGGGCAGGTAGCAGACCAGGACGTCGACCTGCTGGTCCTTGAGGGCCTGGACGACGTCGACCGGGGCCTCGTCGGACTCCTCGATGGTCTCCCGGTAGTACTTACCCAGGCCGTCGAGGGTGTGGCCGCGCTGGACGGTGACGCCGGTCGGCGGCACGTCGCAGATCTTGATGGTGTTGTTCTCGCTGTTGCCGATGGCGTCGGCCAGGTCGAAGCCGACCTTCTTGGCGTCGACGTCGAACGCGGCGACGAACTCCACGTCGCTGACGTGGTAGTCACCGAACTGGACGTGCATCAGCCCGGGGACCCTGCCGGCCGGGTCGGCGTCCTTGTAGTACTCGACACCCTGCACCAGCGAGGCGGCGCAGTTGCCCACGCCAACGATGGCTACGCGAACCGAACCCATTCCGGTTGCTCCCTGTGATCTCATGAGCGCCGCCGAGACTCGGCGGTGCTCGTCCTGCTTCTTCGATGACTGCTGTGACGGGCGCGCGAGGCGCCCACTCCTGCCGCGTGGCACAGGGCTGACGCGGTGTCAGCGCTCCTGGGCGGAGCGCCCCGGGCGGTCGTACGGTGGCCCGGGCGGGTCCGAGGACCCGTCCTCCTGGCCACGGCCGTCCGAAGTCGTGGGGGGTGTTGCGGTGTTGGGCCCGCCGGTGGGGGCCCCGGGGCGGCCGGTGCGGTTGGCCCGCTCGGTCTCGATCAGCTCGTTGAGCCACCGGACCTCGCGCTCCACCGACTCCAGTCCGTGCCGCTGCAGCTCGACGGTGTAGTCGTCGAACCGCTCGCGGGCCCGGGCGAGCGAGTTGCGCATCCGCTCCAGGCGCTCCTCCAGCCGGCTGCGGCGCCCCTCCAGGACGCGCATCCGTACCGCCCGGTCGGTCTGGCCGAAGAACGCGAAGTGGACGCCGAAGTGCTCGTCCTCCCAGGCGTCGGGGCCGGAGTCGGCCAGCAGTTCCTCGAAGCGCTGCTTGCCCTCGGGGGAGAGCCGGTAGACGATCTTGGACCGCTTGCCGTTGAGCGCGGTGGCCGGGACGTACGCGACGTCCGGGTTGTCCTCGACCAGGAAACCCTGGGCCACCAGGCTCTTCAGACACGGGTAGAGCGTCCCGTAGGAGAACGCGCGGAACGAGCCGAGCAGGACGTTGAGCCGCTTGCGCAGCTCGTATCCGTGCATCGGTGCGTCATGCAGCAGACCGAGAACGGCGAACTCCAGCACTCCTGAGCGCCTGCTCAATGCCGTCGTCCTCCTTCCTCCCGGCCGGACCGCGGTACCGCCGTATCCGGAGGTATGCCGTTCCGATGTATCGGCTCGATATATCGAGAACAGTAAACCTGGGTCCTCGAAGGGGCAAGGGGGGCACGCGTGAATGTGATCACAAGGCGACGCGCGGGTGTGCTTGGCAACGGCCGTGTAATGATCTGCCGCCCATTTGTGGCGTTTGGTGCCTGATGCCCGATTAGGTGGATATCTCGGCTGCGTACGCTGTCGCGTGTGCACGAGGACCACCTCCGGGGTTAGGGCGGTTGCGGGCATTGGACGTGAACCGTGCCTTCAGGCTCGACGGCCTGGCGAGGAGTAGCTGGAAACATGAGCGAACGACGGCGAAGGTCGCCCGACGGCGGCGGCGGACAGCCTCCGGGTGACAACGGCCGCCCGGTCGGGGCCGGAGGCGACGAGCTCAGCTCGGGCGGACTCGGCGGGCGGCGCTCCTCGGGGGGCCGGGAAACCGCCCAGCAGCCCCGGATGACCCGTGCCGAGATGCGCAAGGCGGGTCAGAAGGGCGGCAAGCGCGGCGCCGCGGGTGCGGCGGCGGCTCCGGCGGGCCGGGGCGGCAAGCCGGGCCCGCCCGGCAAGAAGCGCTTCATCGACTACCCGCGCTTCGGCAAGCAGGGCGTCCGCCGCTGGCTGCCGTCCTGGCGGCAGTGGCTCTCCGCGTTCCTGCTGGTCTTCGCGGTCTGCGTCGGCGGGGTGTTCTTCATCTACCAGAGCACCACCGTCCCTCCGCTCAAGGACCTGGTGAAGGGTCAGAACAACATCTACTACTGGGCCGACGGCTCGGAGATGACCCGCAAGGGCGAGGCCAACCGCCAGATCGTCGAGCTCGCGGACATCAGCCCCAACCTGCAGAACGCCGTGATCGCGGCGGAGAACTCGACCTTCCGCACCGACAGCGGCATCGACCCCGTGGGCATGATGCGCGCCGTCTACAACATGGCCACGGGCGGCGAGACGCAGGGCGCCTCGACGATCACCCAGCAGTACGTCAAGAACGCGTACCTCACCCAGGAGCAGACCCTTGACCGCAAGGTGAAGGAGTTCTTCATCACCCTGAAGATCAACCAGACGACCGAGAAGCCCGACATCCTGAAGGGCTACCTCAACACCAGCTGGTTCGGTCGCGGTGCGGAGGGCGCCCAGGCCGCCGCGCAGGCGTACTACGGCGTCAACGCCAAGGACCTGGACCTCTGCCAGAGCGCGATGCTGGCCGGGCTGCTCAAGGGTGCGGGGCTCTACGACCCGTCGCTCAAGGGCAACCACGAGCGCGCCGAGGAGCGCTGGAACTGGATCCTGAAGCGGATGGTGGAGACCAAGAACGCCACCCCCGAGGAGCGGGCCAAGTGCACCACGTTCCCGGAGCCGATCAAGGTCCAGCCGCCGTCCAACATGAACGGTGAGATCAGCTACCTGGTCGACACCGCCAACAAGTACGTCATGAGCAAGGACCCCAAGATCGACGCGCGGGCGATCGACAAGGGCGGCTTCAAGATCTACACGACCTTCGAGAAGGACAAGGTCGACGCCCTCAAGAAGGCCGTGGACGACGTCAAGGGCGAGACGCTCAACCTTCAGAAGCGCCCCGAGCAGGACAACTGGGTCCAGTTCGGTGCCGCCAGCGTCCGCCCCGGCGACGGCGCGGTCGTCGCCATATACGGCGGCGACGGTGTGGAGAACCAGCACTTCGACAACAACGCGGACGCCAAGGGCGTCCAGGTCGGCTCGACCTTCAAGCCCTTCGTACTGGCCGCCGCGATGCAGATCGGCGTGCAGACCTCGACCGACGAGCAGGGCAAGCCGAAGCGGATCAACGCGGACAGCCGCTACCTCTCCGACGACAAGTCCGAGATCCACAAGCCGGACGGCTCGCTGGTGATCGGCGACGACGGCAAGCCCTACCGGCAGAAGAACGAGGACAGCGGCAAGCGCGGCTACGTCTCGCTGCGGCAGGCCATGCAGTACTCGTACAACGTGCCGTTCGTCCAGCTCAACCAGGACGTCGGGGGTCAGAACGTGGCCAACATCGCGGAGGCGATGGGCGTGCGCAAGGAGAGCTTCGCCGACCCCAAGACGCCGACCTTCGCGCTCGGCACCTCCACCGTGAGCCCGATCCGGATGGCCGACTCCTACGCGACCCTGGCGGCCAGCGGCAAGCAGGCCGACCCCTACTCGGTGACCAAGGTCGAGGTCAGCGGCAAGGAGCTGGCCGGCTTCGGCAAGCCCGAGCTGAAGCAGGCGCTGGAGCCGGCCGTCGCGGACAACGTCACCGACGTGCTGGTGAACGTGGCCAAGAACGGTACCGGCAAGCTGAGCAACACGCTGGGCCGCCCGGTGGCCGGCAAGACCGGTACCACCGACCAGAACAAGTCGGCCTGGTGGGTCGGCTACACCCCGCAGCTGGCCACCAGCGTCGCGATGTGGCGCGAGGACCCGACCAAGCACGAGCGGCTCTCGCTCAACGGCACCGGCGGCAAGGACTCGATCCACGGTGGTGACACCCCGACGGACATCTTCACCCGGTACATGAAGGTCGCCCTGGCCAACGAGAAGAAGATGGACTTCCCCGCCCCGCAGCCGGTCGGCAGCCAGGTGGACTCCTCGGGCGCGCCGAGCACCGCGAGCGCCTCGCCCTCGCCGACGATGACGGAGTCCGCGGCGACCACCGCCCCGGACCCGGGCGCCCAGCAGCCGCAGCAGCCGCAGCCGCAGCAGCCGACGCAGACCCAGCCGCCGGCCTGCGTGCCCGGCGTGGACTGCCCGGGTACCGTGCCGACCCCGACGCAGACCAAGTCGACCCACCCGGGTGGCGGCGGTGGCGGTGGCGGCGGTGGCGGAGCCTCGCCCAGCTGCCTCATCCCCGGGCTGTGCCCCTCCCAGCAGCCCTCCCCGTCCGCGTCGACCAGCGATCCCAGCCCGACCAGCACCAAGCCGCCGAAGCCGACCACCTCGCCGTCGGCGAGCAGCGGCGCCCAGCAGGGCATGGCACCCTGACGATCGGCGGTGAACGGTTCCGAACGGCGGTGGCGCCCCTCCACAGAGGGGCGCCACCGCCGTTTCGTCATGATTCGCCGGACCGGTCCCGTGCCGCTCAGGGGGCCTCCTCGTCCTGGTGGGGGAGGTGCGGCAGGATGTCCGGCATGACGTCGAGCGCGCGTGACGAATCCGTCGGCCAGACCGGGCCTGTCGAGGCCGCCGGGCCCGTCCTGGCGGCGCCCGCCGAGGACCCGGCCGGACCGCCCGCCCCGCCGGCCAACACCGTGGTCGTCCCGGCGGACGAGGATCCGGTCGCGGCGGCCGGAAGCGAGGTGATCGGCGGCCCGCCCGGCCGGCGCGCCCTGTTGGGCGTCTCCTGGTGGGTGCCGGCGCGCTTCCTCGCGCTGGTGGTGATCGTGGTCTCGGTGCTGGGCATGGCGCAGAAGCTGCCCTGCTACAACACCGCCTGGTTCCAGCCCGGATCGCCGCAGTACGTGCACGCCTGTTACAGCGACATCCCGCACCTGTTCTCCGGACGCGGCTTCGCGGCCGGCCTGCACCCGTACATCGACCGGATCCCGGGCACCTCGGGTGACCTCCAGTTCCTCGAATACCCGGTGCTGACCGGTCTGTTCATGCAGGTGGCGGCCTGGCTGACGCCCGGCGGCGGCGGTACCCAGAGCCAGGAGCAGTGGTTCTGGGCGATCAACGCGGGCCTGCTGATGGCCTGCGCGGTGGTCGCGGTGGTCGCCCTGTCGCGCACCCACCGCCGGCGCCCCTGGGACGCCCTGCTGTTCGCGCTCGCCCCCTGCCTGCTGCTGAACTCCACCGTCAACTGGGACCTGCTGGCGGTCGCGCTGGCCGCCGTCGCGATGGCCTGGTGGTCCGGCTCCCGCCCGGTCTGGGCCGGTGTCTTCATCGGCCTGGCCACCGCCGCCAAGCTCTACCCGGTGCTGCTGATCGGCCCGCTGCTGCTGCTCTGCTGGCGGGCAGGCCGGTGGCGCGAGTTCCGGGCGATGCTGGGCGGCGCGGTCGGCGCCTGGGTGCTGGTCAACCTGCCGATCATGATGGCCAACTGGCAGGGCTGGTCGACCTTCTACGTCTTCAGCAAGCACCGCAAGGAGGACTACGGGTCCTTCTGGCTGATCCTGATGCAGACCCGCGGCGTCGGGCTGGAGAACCTGGACACCTTCATCGCGGTGCTGATGGTGCTCTGCTGCCTGGGGATCGGCTGGCTGGCCCTCTCGGCGCCCCGCCGCCCGCGCTTCGCGCAGCTCGCCTTCCTGGTGGTGGCCGCGTTCGTGCTGGCCAACAAGGTCTACTCGCCGCAGTACGTGCTCTGGCTGATCCCGTTCGCGGTGCTGGCCCGGCCGCGCTGGCGGGACTTCCTGATCTGGCAGGCCTGCGAGGTGCTGTACACCCTCGGCATCTGGTCCCACCTGGGCTTCGTCACCGGCGCCAAGCAGCAGGGCATCGGCGAGTCCTGGTACCACTTCGCGATCGTCCTGCACCTGCTCGGAACGCTCTACCTGTGCGGGGTGGTGATCCGGGACATCCTGCTGCCCGACCGCGACCCGGTGCGCTGGGACGGCAGCGACGACCCGTCCGGCGGAGTGCTGGACCACGCGCCGGACGTCTTCGTGCTGGGCACCGCCCGGCAGCTGAAGGAGGAGGCGACCTACGCCGGATACGCGCCGGCCGGTCCCGAGCAGTGGCTGGACGAGCCGACCGCGCCGGAACCGGCCGACAGCACCGAACGGTAGGGCGGACCCCCGGTCGGACGGGCCCTCGGGCCGGTCCGACCGACGGGGCCTGGGCCACGGGCCTAGCGGTCCACCACGCGGTCGAAGTGCGTGGTGGTGTGCCGGACCTGTAGGGCGAGCTCGTCGCCCACGACCGGCGGCTTGGTCTCGTTGTCCAGGAACAGCAGGGAGACCTGCATGTGCGGCGGCTCGGCGAACCAGAGCTGCTTGCCGGACCAGTTGTACGGCGACTTGGTCTTGTTGACCGTCGCCAGCCCGGCCCGGGCGATGCCCTTGGCCCGGGAGGACATGCTCTGGACGTACTTCGGCGCCTCCAGGCCGATGCCGTGCGCGGTGCCGCCGGCCGCCACCACCAGGTGGCCGTCGGAAGGCGCCGGGTGCTGGCGGTAGCCGTAGCGGTCGCCCTTGACGACCGGGGTGACGTCCAGCACCGTCGCCCGGACCTCCAGCGCCCCGTGGTCGCCCAGCCAGAGCCGGGTGCCGATCCGGGCCCGGAAGACGGTGTCCGGGTAGCGCTGGGCCAGCTGCCCCATGCCCGCCGCGCCGAGGTGGCTGACGAACACGGTGTGCACCGGCACGCCGGCGGCCCGGGCGGTGTCCACCCAGTACGCCACCTCGTCGACCGGGTCCGAGCCGTCCGGGCGGTCCATCGGCAGGTGCAGGGCCAGGCCCTCGAAGGAGACGCCGTCCAGCTCGGCGGCGACGGCGGGCAGGTCGGCCGCGCCCACCCCGTGCCGGCGCATGGTGGTCATGCACTCCACCACGACCCGGGCGCCGTGCAGCGCCCGCAGCCCGGCCAGGTTCGCCACCGTCCGGATCACCCGGGCGTGCGGCAGCGGCAGCACCTCCTCGCCGACCCGGTACGGGGTGAGCACCAGCAGCTCGCCGCCGTACCAGTCGGCGGCGTCCGCCGCCTCGTAGGCGGTGCCGACGGCCAGCACGCCGGTGCCCAGCAGGGTCGCCTCCTCGGCCAGCCGGTGGTTGCCCAGGCCGTAGCCGTTGCCCTTCGCCACCGGCACCAGGCCGGGGAACTCGGCCAGGACGGTGCGCTGGTGGGTGCGCCAGCGGTCGGTGTCGAGGTAGAGCGACAGCGTCATCGGGTCATCTCCCAGGGGGTGAGGGGCACGGCGGGGCGCAAGCGGCTCAGCGGCGCGACATGTAGAGGTCGAGCGCCTTGTGCAGCAGCTTGTTGAGCGGGAAGTCCCACTCGCCGAGGTACTCGGCGGCCTGGCCGCCGGTGCCGACCTTGAACTGGATCAGGCCGAACAGGTGGTCGTTCTCGTCCAGCGTGTCGCTGATGCCGCGCAGGTCGTACACCCCGCCGCCGAGGGCGTAGGAGTCGCGCATCATCCGCCACTGGATGGCGTTGGACGGCTTGACCTCGCGCTTGTGGTTGGCCGAGGCGCCGTAGGAGTACCAGACGTGCTCGCCGACCACCAGCATCGTGGTCGCGGCCAGCGGCTCGCCCTCGTGGTAGGCGATGTAGAGCCGCATGCGGTTCGGGTCCTCGGCGGTGAGGGCCTTCCACATCCGCTGGAAGTAGGCCAGCGGGCGCGGGGTGAAGCGGTCGCGCTCGGCCGTCACCAGGTACAGCTGGTGGAAGATCGGCAGCTCGTCGTAGCCGCCCTGGACGACCTCGACGCCGGACTTCTCGGCCTTCTTGATGTTGCGGCGCCAGAGCTGGTTGAAGCCCTTCTGGATGTCGTCCAGCGAGCGGTTGGCCAGCGGCACCTGGAACACGTAGCGCGGCTGCACGTCGCCGAAGCCGGCGCCGCCGTCCTCGCCCTGCAGCCAGCCCGCCTTGCGCAGCCGGTCGGCCACCTCGAAGGCGCGCGGCTCGTACCAGTCGGCCTCGATGTCGCGCAGGCGCTTGGCCTGCTTGCCGGCGATGGCCTCCTTGATGGTCGGCGCGTTCCAGCGCCGGATCACCACCGGCGGGCCCATCTTCACCGAGAAGGCGCCCTGCGACTTCAGGTGCGCCAGCATCGGCGACAGCCAGCGGTCCAGGTCGCGGTCGAACCAGTCGATCACCGGGCCCTCGGGCAGGTAGGCCAGGTAGCGCTTGACCTTCGGGAGCTGGCGGTAGAGCACCAGGCCGGCGCCGACGATCTGACCGGAGTCGTCGATCCAGCCGATCGACTCGGTGCGCCACTCGGCCTTCACATCGCCCCAGGACGGCACCTGCATGTGGCTGGCCGAGGCGCGGCTCCTGATGAAGGCGAGGTGCTCCTCGCGGGTGATCGTCCTCAGGCGCAGGCTCATGCTCGGTGCTCCTCGTCGGTCGGGCTCGGTGGGCCCCAGGTTCCCGGGGGTGACTTTATCCTCCGGCACCTCTTCGGCTGTGGGCGCGGCGGCGCCCCCGGCGCCTTCCTGCCCTTAGGTAGGTACGCGACGGGGGCGCCAGGGGTTCCGCGTGGAAGGACGGGGCCGGGGCCTGGCGGAGCAGGCCCTAGCCCCAGAGACCGCCCCGGGCCAGACCCAGGTAGAGGCCGAAGGCCGAGGCGACGAGCGAGATGATCAGGACGAAGCGCTCGGCCGTGGTCACGGAGACGAACTGCCCCCAGAGACCGGTGACGACGCCGAAGAGCCCGCTCCAGGAGCTCAGCACATGGAGACCGTGGAAGAACGAGGTTGTGAAGGCCAGCAGGCCCAGTACGGCGGTGACGCCGACCAGGGCGTTCTCTCGGGGGTGCCGGTGGCCGTCGGTGTTCAGGGTGAGGGCGGGGAACCGGTGGATGGACTGGGCCATGAGACCCACCTCCAGGCGAGGAGACGAACGAGCAGGAAACCCGTTCCGTCCAGATTGCGGCGGTTGGGGCATGGATCACAACCCCTATGCATTTTGTTCGGCCGTACGGGTGCGGGTAGGCTGTGCGGTCTGCACTGGTGTAGTTGTGCCCCCTTGCGCCCTCTTCCGGGTCGATGGGGCCCGAGTGTCGGACCCGGCCGCTACGGTGAGCCGGTGTCGTCACTACTCCGGTGCCGACGCTGCACAACCCTCCTGCCACGGAGAGACCGTGGCCGCTGAGTCCAAAGGAGGTGGGTTACACATGCGTCACTACGAGCTGATGGTCATCCTCGACCCCTCGGTTGAGGAGCGCGCTGTCGCCCCCCTGATCGAGAACTTCCTCACCGTCGTCCGCAATGGCGGCGGCAAGGTGGAGAAGGTCGACACCTGGGGCCGTCGCCGTCTGGCTTACGAGATCAACAAGCAGTCCGAGGGCATCTACTCGGTCATCGACCTCAAGGCCACGCCTGAGGTCGTCAAGGAGCTCGACCGCCAGCTTGGCCTGAGCGAGTCGGTTCTCCGGACCAAGGTCCTGCGCCCGGACACCCACTGAGCCACCTCTGAGGCCCTCGGGCCTCGGGTAGCTCGCGTCCGCTGTTTCACGTGAAACAGCGGTGAACGGAACTCTTCCGGAGAGGTCATCACCACCATGGCAGGCGAGACCGTCATCACCCTCGTCGGCAATCTCGTCGACGACCCCGAGCTGCGCTTCACCCCGTCGGGTGCGGCGGTCGCGAAGTTCCGCATCGCGTCCACCCCCCGCACCTTCGACCGTCAGACGAACGAGTGGAAGGACGGCGAGAGCCTCTTCCTCACGTGCAACGTCTGGCGGCAGCCGGCGGAGAACGTCGCCGAGTCGCTGCAGCGCGGCATGCGCGTCATCGTGCAGGGCCGACTGCGCCAGCGGTCTTACGAGACCAAGGAAGGCGAGAAGCGGACGGTCTTCGAGGTCGAGGTCGACGAGGTCGGTCCGAGCCTGCGCTCGGCGACCGCGAAGGTCACCCGGGCCAACCGGTCCGGTGCTCCCGGTGGCGGCGGCTTCGGCGGCGGCCAGCAGGGCGGCGGCGGCCAGGGCGGTAACTGGGGCGGCGGTGGCGGCCAGCAGGGCGGCGGCAACTGGGGTGGAAACTCCGGTGGCGGCCAGTCCGGCCCGTCCGACGACCCGTGGGCTTCCAGCGCTCCCTCTGGTGGAAACCAGGGTGGCGGCAGCTGGGGCGCCCCGTCCGGCGGCGGTTTCTCGGAAGAGCCCCCGTTCTAAGAGCTGACAGATTTCGTGCGGCCCGGCGGCCGGCGTCGTGAGACGCCAGCCGGGCCGTGAACCCCAAATGGAGCACACAATGGCGAAGCCGCCTGCTCGCAAGCCGAAGAAGAAGGTTTGCGTCTTCTGCAAGGACAAGGTCAACTACGTTGACTACAAGGACACGAACCTGCTGCGGAAGTTCATCTCCGACCGTGGCAAGATCCGTGCCCGCCGGGTCACCGGCAACTGCACCCAGCACCAGCGTGACGTCGCCACGGCCGTGAAGAACAGCCGTGAGATGGCGCTGCTGCCCTACACCAGCACCGCGCGCTAAGAGAGGGTGACCAAGTAATGAAGATCATCCTCACGCACGAGGTGCCGGGTCTCGGCTCCGCCGGCGAGGTCGTCGAGGTCAAGGACGGCTACGCCCGCAACTTCCTGGTCCCGCGTGGCTTCGCCATCCGCTGGACCAAGGGCGGCCAGAAGGACGTCGACGCGATCCGTCGCGCCCGCAAGATCCACGAGATCCAGACGCTCGAGGCCGCTACCGAGGTCAAGGGCAAGCTCGAGGGCGTCCAGGTCAAGCTGGCCGTTCGCTCGGGCGAGGCCGGCCGTCTGTTCGGCTCGGTCACCCAGGCCGATGTCGTCGAGGCCATCAAGGCCGCCGGCGGCCCGGCCGTGGACAAGCGCGCCGTCGCGATCGCCTCGCCGATCAAGACCGTGGGCACCCACAAGGTCTCGGTCAAGCTGCACGCCGACGTCCAGGCCAACCTCGACGTCGCCGTCGTCGCTGCCTGAGTCCGTTCAGTAGCAGTGGCCTGAGGGCCGGGCTCCCCTTCGGGGGAGTCCGGCCCTCGGTCGTTTCCGGGGCGGGCCCGCTCAGGCGCGGACGGCTCCGGTCACCAGCCACCGGCCGCCGCGGGCGCGCCACCACAGGAACCCGCCGCGCACCAGCATGAAGAGGTTCATCGCCCACCAGAGCCCGGCCAGCCCGCCGCCGAGCGCGGGCACGGCGAGGGCCACCGGGGCGAAGACCGCGAGGGTGGCGACCATCGCCCAGGCCAGGAAGGTGCCGTCCCCGGCGCCCATCAGCACGCCGTCCAGCACGAACACCAGGCCGGAGACCGGCTGGCAGAGCGCGAGCAGCAGCAGGACGGAGTTCAGCTGCGCCTGCACCGCCGGGTCGGGGGTGAACAGCGGCACGTACAGCGGCCGGGCGACCACCACCAGCAGCCCGAGCAGTACGCCCGAGCCGATCCCCCACTCGACCATCCGGCGGGTGGCCGCCCTGGCCCCCGGGACGTCCGCGGCGCCCAGGTAGCGGCCGATGATGGCCTGGCCGGCGATCGCGATGGCGTCCAGGGCGAAGGCGACGAAGAGGAACAGCGTCATGGCGATCTGGTGGGCCGCTATCTCCTTGTCGCCGAGCCCGGCGGCGACCGCGGTGGCGATCATCAGGATGGCCCGCAGACTCAGGGTGCGGACCATCAGCGGACCGCCCGCCCTGGCGCAGGCCCGGATGCCGGCCGGGTCGGGCCGGAGCGAGGCGCGCTCCCGGCGGGCGCCGCGGACCACCACGAAGAGGTAGGCGGCGGCCATCCCGGTCTGTGCCAGCACGGTGCCCCAGGCGGAGCCGGCCACGCCGAGCCCGGCGCCGTACACCAGGCCGGCGTTCAGCGCGAGGTTGGCGGCGAACCCCGCGATGGCCACCAGCAGCGGGGTGCGGGTGTCCTGGAGTCCGCGCAGCACGCCGGTGGCCGCCATCACCATCAGCATCGCCGGGATGCCGAGCGCGCTGATCCGCAGATAGGTCACGGCGTACGGGGCGGCGGTGTCCGAGGCGCCCAGCACCCCGGCCATCCAGGGGGCCAGCAGCAGGGTCAGGGCGACCACGCCGAGGGCCAGGGCCAGCGCCAGCCAGATGCCGTCGATGCCCTGCTGGATGGCGGCCCGGCGGTCGCCGGCGCCGATCCGGCGGGCCACCGCGGCCGTGGTGGCGTAGGCGAGGAAGACGAACACCCCGGTGGCGGTGGTGAGGGCGGCGGAGGCGACGCCGACCCCGGCCAGCTGGGAGGTGCC
Organism: Kitasatospora sp. NPDC052868; assembly: GCF_044547105.1. Taxonomy (NCBI): domain Bacteria; kingdom Bacillati; phylum Actinomycetota; class Actinomycetes; order Kitasatosporales; family Streptomycetaceae; genus Kitasatospora; species Kitasatospora sp. NPDC052868. Next base: position 56,350 of record NZ_JBITZW010000004.1, read on the forward strand.
GAGATGGCCGACGATCGCCGAGTCGGCCATCAGGAAGAGCGGCTCGGCGACCAGGGCGCCGAAGGCCGGGACCGCCAGGGAGAGGATCTCCCGGTCGTGTCGGCGGCGATCGGTGGAGGGCAGGGTCATGGGCTCCAGGCTACTCATCCACAGGTAAGAGGTGCCAGCCCCTAGGGATCATTACTCGCAATTGTGAGCGACTACGCCGAGCGGGTGTGTGGGCCGGGCCACTCGCCTGTGTGTGAAGAATTTCTCATGCACAGCCCGGGGAAGAGGGATTCCCAGGTCAGCGGGTTGACGGTGGATCGATGGTCTGGTTATCCACAGGGCTTTCCACAGGGGCGTCCACAGGTTTGCGGTACTTCTCCACAGCGCGGGACCCATCGTCCACACCCCCTGTGGATAACCACCTTGGCTGAAGGGCGTCCGGCGCCTTAGCGTGGGCCGTCCGCCCGACACTCCCACCCGCCTCGGCGTCCGATTTGTCGGTGCGGTGGCGTACAAAGAGGAGCGCAGCTCCGCTTCACCAGCCACCGGCAAGGCTCGCTCCAACTCGCACCACTCGCTGATCGGGGAACACGCGTGACCGGCCCCCAGTACGACGACCACGACGCCCCGCCGCCGGAGGAGGACTGGCAGACCGCTGACGACCCCTTCCCGGCCGGCTACGCCGACGGGCCCTTCCCGGAGGGGCCCGGCGACCGGCTCCCGGTCTCCCGGTCGCGCAGTGGCGGCCAGGGCGGCGGCCAGGGCGAGGGCTTCCAGAAGGGCGGCGGCTTCCAGAAGGGCGGCAAGGGCTCCGGCGGCGGCTTCCAGCGCGACGGCGGCAAGCAGCGCCAGGGCGACGGCGAGCGCTCCGAGGGCCTGGAGGGCTTCGAGCGGGTGCCCCCGCAGGACCTCGCCGCCGAGCAGTCCGTCCTCGGCGGCATGCTGCTCTCCAAGGACGCCATCGCCGACGTGGTCGAGGTGCTCAAGCCCGCCGACTACTACCGCCCGGCCCACGAGCTGATCCACGGCGCGATCCTCGACCTGTACGCCCGGGGCGAGCCGGCCGACCCGATCACCGTGGCCGGCGAGCTGACCAAGCGCGGCGAGCTGGTCCGGGTCGGCGGCCCGGGCTATCTGCACACCCTGGTCAACTCCGTCCCCACGGCCGCCAACGCCGAGTACTACGCCGAGATCGTCCACGAGCGCGCCGTGCTGCGCCGGCTGGTCGAGGCCGGCACCCGGATCGCCGGCATGGGCTACGCGGCCGAGGGCGACGTCGACGAGATCGTCAACGCGGCGCAGGCGGAGATCTACGCCGTCACCGAGCAGCGCACCAACGAGGACTACGCGCCGCTCTCCGACATCATGGAGGGCGCCCTCGACGAGATCGAGGCGATCGGCTCCCGCAACGGCCAGATGTCCGGGGTGCCCACCGGCTTCGCCGACTTCGACGCACTGACCAACGGCCTGCACCCCGGCCAGATGATCGTCATCGCCGCCCGCCCGGCCATGGGAAAATCGACCCTCGCGCTGGACTTCGCGCGGGCGTGTTCCATTCAGAACAAGCTCCCGAGCGTGATTTTCTCGCTCGAAATGGGGCGAAACGAAATCGCCATGCGTCTGCTCTCCGCCGAGGCCCGGGTGGCGCTGCACCATATGCGTTCCGGGAACATGACGGACGACGACTGGACCAGGGTGGCCCGGCGGATGCCGGACGTCAGTGAGGCCCCACTGTTCATCGACGATTCACCGAACCTGTCGATGATGGAGATCCGCGCCAAATGCCGTCGGCTCAAGCAGCGCAACGACATCAAACTGGTCGTTATCGACTACCTCCAGCTGATGCAGTCCGGTGGTTCGCGCCGGGCCGAGAACCGCCAGCAGGAGGTTTCCGACATGTCGCGAAACCTGAAGCTGCTGGCGAAGGAGCTCGAGGTCCCGGTGATCGCGCTCTCCCAGCTGAACCGTGGTCCCGAGCAGCGCACCGACAAGCGGCCGATGGTCTCCGACCTGCGCGAGTCCGGCTCGATCGAGCAGGACGCCGACATGGTCATCCTGCTCCACCGAGAGGACGCCTACGAGAAGGAGTCCCCCCGCGCCGGCGAGGCCGACCTGATTGTCGCCAAGCACCGAAACGGCCCCACCGCGACCATCACGGTGGCATTCCAGGGCCATTACTCCCGCTTTGTCGACATGACGAGAGACTGACCATTCCCCCCGGTCGGGAGTGCTGTCCAGGGGCGCCGGAATTTCCGTTGTTCCGTACCCGCGCGATGTGTACTCTGTGTGAGCATCATTTGATGATCGCTTAATAGGACTTGGGGGGTACGGTGTCCCGTCACCGTCTCGTTGTGACCGCTGCCGCCGTGGCGGCCAGCGTCGTTTTCGCACCCGCGCTGGCCCAGGCGGCCGACGCCCCGGCGCCGGCCGCCGGTGCGCACGTGGTGCAGACCGCGCCGAAGGACAAGATCTCCAGCCCGGCGTTCACCAAGTACGAGAGCCCGGCCAGCGCCTCTCAGCACTCCCAGGCCGCACCGGGCGCCAAGAGCGCCCAGCAGGGCGCCGACGCCCCGGCCGCCAACTCGGGCCTGGCGGTCGGCATCGCCGCCGTCGGGACCAGCGCCTACGGCATCGAGCTGACCACGGTCGTCATCAGCGACCCGGTCGCGGTCGCCGTCACCGTGAACTGGGGCGACGGCACCTCGGACAACTTCAACGCGTTCGGCCAGAGCACGGACACCGGGCGCAAGCACACCTACGCGAAGCTCGGCTCGTACACCATCTCGGTGACCGCCTCCGACGGAAGCGGCTACTTCGCGACCAACACCGTCACGATGGCGACCCCGGGTTCGGCGTACACCCCGTACGGCCCGACCCGTCTGCTCGACACCCGTGACGGCACCGGCGCCCCCGCCGCCAAGGTGCAGCCGTCCACCTCGGCCCGGGTGAAGGTCGGCGGCAACGCCGGCATCCCGGTCGGCGTGACCGCCGTGGCCCTCAACGTCACCGTCACCAACACCACCACCCCCGGCCACATCAAGGCCTTCGCCGAGGGCGCCGCCCTCCCGGAGACCTCGAACGTCAACTTCGCCCCGGGGCAGACCGTCCCGAACCTGGTGATCGTCCCGGTCGGTGCGAACGGCTACGTCGACCTCTACAACGGCGGCTGGGCCCCGGTGGACCTGCTGGCCGACGTCGCCGGCTACTTCACCCACAGCGCGGCCGCGGGCTACACCGCCGTCGGCCCGACCCGCCTGGTCGACACCCGTGACGGCACGGGCACCGCGCAGGGCAAGGTCAACGCCGTCTCGACGATCTCGACCCAGGTCTGGGGCACCGCGGGTGTCCCGTCGGGTGCCAAGGCGGTCGCGCTCAACGTCACGGTGACCAACCCGCAGGAGACCGGCCACCTGACGGTCTTCCCGGGCAGCCAGCCCGCGCCCACCGCCTCCAACGTGAACTTCCGGACCGGCCAGACCGTCGCCAACTCGGTGATCGTGCCGGTCGGCGCCGACGGGCGGATCCAGATCCGCAACGGTGCCTGGGCCCCGACCGACGTGATCGTGGACGTGGTGGGCTACTACAGCGACAACAGCAAGAGCGCCTTCCTGCCGGTGACCCCGCTGCGTCTGCTGGACACCCGTCGGGTCGAGGACATCGGCGGACCGCTGGACCGCCGCAACTACGTCTACATGCCGCTGGCGGTCGACGAGCCGCAGTTCACCGGCTTCGTGCTCAACGCCACCGTGACCAACACCCAGGACTCGGGCCACCTGACCGTCGCCCCGGACCCGAACTCGATGACGCAGTACAACAGCGGGACGGACGTCCGGCCGACCAAGCCGCCGACATCCTCGCTGAACTGGCAGGCCGGTGAGACCGTGCCGAACCTCGTCCAGGCGAACCCCGGCGTCAACGGCATCGTCGACTTCTGGAACGCCAGCGACGGCGACATCGACCTGCTCGTCGACATGTTCGGCGTCTACCAGAACAACTGATCGATCAGAACAAATGATCGGCGACCGCTGATCACCACCCCGGGGGGCAGCCGTCCGCAGGCTGCCCCCCGGGGCGCTCCCTGCCGTCCTCGGGGGCGCTCCGGGGCGCCCAGGGCCCAGGCGGGGCCGGGGTACTCCGGAAACGATGGGCTACGGCGAATGGGTTACTGTCCCTGCCGTGAGAACAATACGACTGCGGCTTCCCGGTAGAGCCGGGGGGAACACGCGTGCTGCGGCGGCGGCCGGAAAGGCCGGATCCCGGCTCGGTTGGCTCGACGCGCTGCGCGGGTTGGCCGCCCTGGTGGTGGCGCTGCACCACTTCGGGATCCTGGAGCTGCTTCCGTTCGGCGGGATGATCTGGTGGCACTTCGACCTGGGCGTGTACGGCGTGATGCTGTTCTTCCTGGTCAGCGGCTACATCATCCCCGCCTCGCTGGAACGCCGGGGTGATGTGCGGGCGTTCTGGATCGGGCGGCTGTTCCGCATCTACCCGGCGCTGATCGGCGCCTTCGTGGTGTCGATCCTGATGCTGCCCGAGGGCGACGGATCGGTGGCGCTCTTCCGCACCGGCCACAACCTCATCTCGCTGGTCGCCAACGCGACGATGCTCCAGGACATGCTCGGCGTGATCAACGGCATGGGCGTGACCTGGACCCTCAGCTACGAGATGGCCTTCTACTTCCTGGTCAGCGGCCTGTTCGCGCTCGGCTGGCACAAGCGCAGCAGCGCCTTCGCCATCGGGTTCGCCGCGGTGGCGCTGGTGTTCGGCGGCTCGATGGCGACCGCCACGATCAGCCACGACCTGGGCTCGACCCGCAACCTCGTGCTGGCGGCGGCCCTGATCGTGCTGATGGGCTTCGCGTGCATGCTCAGCGGCAACCCGGTGCTGACCCGTACCGGCGCGGTGCTGGTGGCCGGCCTCGCCCTGGTGCTGCTGCTCAACAACAGCCGGGCCCCCGTCTTCGAGACCCTGCTGATCTTCGCCACGATGTTCGCCGGGACGGTGCTCTACCGGGCCGAGCACGGCCAGATCGAGCGCATCCACGCGGTGCTGTGCTGCGCCTTCGTGGTGGTCGCCGGGGTGGCGATCGGCTGGATGTACAACCGCAACGGCATGGAGCTGAACACCTGGAACTCCGGGTGGATCTCCTGGTCGACCTCCTACACCGGCGCCTGGGCGACCTTCCTCGGGGCGATGGCGCTGCGCAAGCGGCGGTTCCCGAAGGTGCTGACCTGGCTCGGCGCGGTGAGCTTCTCGCTGTACCTGCTGCACGTGCCGCTGCTGCACACCATCGCCCCGCTGCTGGGGCACGAGCAGCGGCCGACCGCCACCGGCGAGAAGGTGATCTGGGTGGCCGAGTTCCTCACGGTGTCCCTGCTGGCGGCCTACCTGATGTACCGCCTGGTGGAGCTGCCGATGCAGAAGGTCGGGCGGAAGCTGCTGAAGGCGGTCGAGCGGCGCTTCCCCGCCGAGGCGCTGACGGCGCCCGGGGGCGGTGCCCCCGCGGCGGCCGTACCGGTCCAGGCGGAGCCGGCCCGGGTGCCGGTCGAGGTCGGCGCCGGCGGGTCCGGCGGATCCGGTGGACCAGCGGCGGGCTGATCCCGCCGAGGACGTGACGAAGGGCCCGCATCCCCGGGGGGATGCGGGCCCTTCGGGCGTCCGGGGGCGCGTCGTCAGAGGGTGACGGTGGCGCGGAAGACGGTCGCGCCGGCGCCGCCGAGGACGGTGTCGGTGCCGGTCGCGGGCAGGAAGGCGGACTGGCCGGGGGCGAGGTCCAGGGCGGTGCCGTCGGCCGCGGTCAGCCGGGCGGTGCCGGCGGTGCAGAGCAGGATCTGCGGGGTGCGGCCGTCCACCGTGCGGGGCTGCTCGTCCAGGTCGAAGCGGGAGAGCCGGAACTCGTCGATCGGGACGGGGTAGAGCCCCTCGCCCGGGGTCCCGGGGACGGGTACGGGCCGCAGCACCGCCGGGGCGCCGGCGGTGAAGCCGACCACCTTCATGAGCTCGGGCACGTCGATGTGCTTGGGGGTGAGCCCGGCGCGCAGCACGTTGTCCGAGTTGGCCATCAGCTCGACGCAGATGCCCTGCAGATAGGCGTGCGGGACGCCGGCGCCGAGGTAGAGCGCCTCCCCGGCGCGCAGCCGGATGTGGTTGAGCAGCAGGCCGGCCAGCAGACCGCGGTCGCCGGAGAACTCCCGGGTGATCCGGGTGTACGGCGCGTACGGGCCGTCGGGGTCGCCGGCGGCGGCCTTGTCGACGGCCTCGGCGGTGTCCCGGACGGCCTCGGCGGCGGCCGGATCGGCCATCGTGAGGATGGTGGCGAGGGTGCGGCTGAGCGCCCGGGACTCGTCCTCGTCCTGGAGCAGGGCGATCAGCGGGTCGAGCGCGGGCACCTTCAGCGCGGTCATCAGCGCGGCCGCCTCGGCGGGCCGGCGGAAGCCGCAGAGGCCGTCGAAGTCGTCGAGGGCGCAGATGAGTTCGGGCTTGTGGTTGGCGTCCCGGTAGTTGCGGTTCGGGGCGTCCGACGGGATGCCGAGGGCGTCCTCCGCGGCGTGCCCGGCCCTGGCCTGGTCGAGGGTGGGGTGGGCCTGGATGGACAGCGGGATGCCGGCGGCCAGGATCTTGAAGAGGAACGGGAGGGTGGGGCCGAACCGGGCCACGGTGGCGGCGCCCAGCTCGCCCTCGGGGTCGGCTGCGATGAGGTCGTCGAGCCGGTGCGGCCCGCCGTCCCGGTCGGCACGGGAGGGGGCGCCCGGGTGTGCGCCCATCCACAGTTCGGCCTGTGGTTCGCCGGTGGGTTCCTGCCCGAGCAACGAGGGGATCGCGGTGACGGACCCCCAGGCGTACGGGCGGACAGTGTTGACAAGCCTGTCCATGCGCGCGGTCCTGCTCCTTTTTTCCTTTGCCGCGGTGGCGGGTGTGCCGGATCGCCGAGAGGCGGCCCGATGGTGCGGGTGATGCCGTCCTGGCAAAGGCTGGTGATCGACCCTAGCCGACCGGTGCCACCGCCAGGGAAACGGTGGGCGGTGCCGGGTAGTGCCTCGGCCGTACCGGAGCTGCCGGGGCGCGGTAGTAGGATGCCAGCACGCTGTAGTTTCCATGTGGTTTCCACCGCGGCGGGATGCCGGGTAGAGCTGCGTTTCAGAGTGCGGGCAACGGTGACTGGCACTTCCCGCCGCCGGCCGAGAGGTTTGTACGTGACCGTGAACCAGCAGAGTTTTGCTGATCTCGGCAGGGTGCTGGTGATCATCCCGACGTTCAACGAAGCGGAGAACGTCGAGCGGATCGTCGGCCGGGTTCGTGCCTCGGTACCAGAGGCGCATGTCCTGGTCGCCGATGACAACAGCCCGGACGGAACCGGCGAACTCGCCGACAAGCTGGCCGCCGAGGACCCGAGCGTGCACGTGATGCACCGCAAGGGCAAGGAGGGGCTGGGCGCCGCCTACCTCGCGGGCTTCCGCTGGGGCATCGACGCCGGCTACGACGTCCTGGTGGAGATGGACGCCGACGGCTCGCACCAGCCGGAGGAGCTGGACCGGCTGCTGGGCGCGCTGCGCGGCGCCGACCTGGTGCTGGGCTCGCGCTGGGTGCCGGGCGGCCGGGTGGTGAACTGGCCGAAGTCCCGTCTGCTGCTCTCGCGCGGCGGGTCGACCTACTCGCGGCTGATGCTGGGGGTGCCGATCCGGGATGTCACCGGCGGCTACCGGGCCTTCCGCAAGGAGACCCTGCTCGGTCTCGGCATGGACGAGGTCGCCTCGGCGGGCTACTGCTTCCAGGTCGACCTGGCCTGGCGCACGGTGAAGGCCGGCTTCAAGGTCGCCGAGGTGCCGATCACCTTCGTGGAGCGCGAGCTCGGTGCGTCCAAGATGAGCCGGAGCATCGTGGTGGAGGCGCTCTGGCGGGTCACCTCCTGGGGTGTCGCCGACCGGTTCGCGCGGCTGACCGGCCGCCGGGGCAGGAAGAGCTGAGGCTCCGCGCACGGATTCGAGCGCTCGGCCCGTCTGTCCGCGGACAGACGGGCCGAGCGCTTTCCGCGTCCCGGGGCGCGGCGGGCACCGATCCGGAAGGCGTGCCCCGCCGGGCGCGCCTTCCGCGCATTCGGCGGCCCGTGCTCCCATGCTGTAGGGCGCAGGAAGTCCGACCGCCGACCAGAGGGAGCACCCAGTGACGTCGTCCCCGCCCGAGGAGAACGCCGGCGCGGAGGGCATGGACGCCGTGGACGGCTCGCGGACCGGGCGGACCGTCGAGGCCGCGTCCGTCAGACCGCTGGAGACGGCCGTCTTCACCGGCCCCGAGTCGGCCTTCTTCGCGACCTCCACGCTGATCCTCGGCGAGCACACGGCGATCCTGGTCGACGCCCAGCTCACCCGCAGTGCGGGCCGCGAGCTCGCCGAGTGGGTGGCCGGCAAGGGCCGGCGGCTGCTGGCCATCGTGATCACCCACCAGCACCCCGACCACTACTTCGGCGCCGAGGAGGTGCTGCGGCTCTTCCCCGAGGCGCAGCTGCTGGCCGCCCCGCCGGTGGTGGACGGCATCCTGCGCACCGCCGCCGCCAAGGTCGCCCAGTGGAAGCCGGTGTACGGGGACGACATCCCCGACCACCCGCTGGTGCCCGCCCCGCTGCTGCCCCAGCCGCTGATGGTCGACCGTCAGCTGATCCCGGTGCTGCTGCTCGGCCAGGCCGACTGCGGCGGCTCCACGGTGGTGCACGTGCCCAGCATCCGCACCGTCGTCGCGGGGGACTTCGTCTACAACGGCACCCACGTCTGGACCGCCGACACCACCCCGGAGCAGCGCACCGAGTGGATCCACAACCTCGGCCGGATCGCCGAGCTGGGCGCGGAGCGGGTGATCGCCGGCCACCGGGCGCCGGACCAGGGCGACGAGGCGGCCCGGGTGCTCGCCTTCACCGGCGAGTACCTGCAGGACTTCGACCGCCTGCTGGCCGAGCACCCGCACGACCCGGAGGCGCTGATCACCGCGGTGAACGAGCGGTACGGGGAGCTGACCCTGCCGGCCGTCCTGGAGCTCGGGGCGGCCGCCAACACCGCGCCCCGGGAGGAGAGCGCCGGGGCCGCCGACGAGGACGCCGACGGCGACGGCGACGGCGACGGCGAGCCGGACGAGGACACCGAGGGCGCCGATGAGAAGGACCAGGCCGGGCCGCAGGAGTGAGCCGCGGACGGATACTGGCGGCATGACGCCGTATGACGCGATCGTTCCGGCCGGCGGCGCCGCCCGGCGGCTCGGCGGAGCGGACAAGCCGGGCCTGACCGTCGGCGAGTCCACCCTGCTCGACCGGGTGCTCGCCGCCTGCGCCGGCGCCCGGACCACCGTGGTGGTCGGCCCGGCCCGGCCCACCGCCCGCACCGGTGTGCGGTGGACCAGGGAGCGGCCGCCCGGCGGCGGCCCGGTCGCCGCCGTCGCGGCCGGCCTGGCGCACGTCACCGCGGACGTGGTGCTGCTGCTCGCCGCCGACCTGCCGTTCCTGGACGAGCGGACCGTCCGCCGACTGGTCGCCGCGCTCGCCGAGGAGGGCCAGGCCGCCGAGGCCGCCCTGCTGGTCGACGCCGCCGGACGGGACCAGCCGCTCGCCGCCGCCTACCGCACCGCCGCCCTGCGCACCGCCCTGGCCTCCGCCGGCGACCCGGCCGGCCTCCCGCTGCGCCGCCTCACCGGCGCCCTGCGCACCCTGCGGCTGGCGGACACCGACGCCGTCGCCTACGACTGCGACACCTGGGAGGAGCTGGCCCGGGCCCGCGAGCGCGCCGGGGCCGGCGGGTAGGGCCGGGCCCGGGGACCAGCGCCCGCCCGAGGGCTGCTCACGCCGCCCCGCACCCCGCCGTGAGCGAAACGACGCGCGCCGCTCACCGGGCAAAAACCTCGGGGTCACCGCCGATCAGGCAGCATGGGGGCCATGGAGCGCACGCTGGATGAGTGGATCGCCGAGGTCCGGGCCGAACTGGGGATCGACCTGGATGTCGACGTCCCCGGATTGCTCGACCTCGCCCGGGTGGTCGCGCACGGGGTGGCCCGGCCCGCCGCGCCGCTGACCGCCTTCCTGATCGGGTACGCGGCCGCCCAGCGCGGCGGCGGCCCGGAGGCCGTCGCCGAGGCGTCCCGGCGCACCGTCGCGCTGGCCTCGCGCTGGACGGCGGACGCGGCCGGACCGGACCGGCCGTGAGCACCGTCGAGGAGACCGCCGTGCACCTTCGGTCGCCCGGTCCGGCCGCGCTGAGCTGGCGCCGGGCCCGCGAGAGTGCCCGCCGGGCCGGGCTGCGCCCGCTGCCGCCGCGTACCGTCCCGCTGGCCGAGGCGCTCGGCGCCACCCTCGCCGAGCCGCTCACCGCGCTCACCGACCTGCCCGCCTTCGACACCTCCGCGATGGACGGCTGGGCGGTGGCCGGCCCCGGGCCCTGGCGGGTGTCCGGCCGGCTGCTGGCCGGGCAGGAGGCCGCGGCGCCGCTGGCCGACGGCGCGGCCGTCGAGATCGCCACCGGCGCCCAGCTGCCGCCCGGCGCCACCGCGGTCCTGCGCCGCGAGCACGGCGAGCAGCTCGGGCCGCTGCTGTACGACCGCGGCCCCGAGCCGCTGACCACCGGCCAGGACGTCCGTCCGCGCGGCCAGGAGTGCCGCCGGGGCGAGGCGCTGCTCGCCACCGGTACCCCGGTCGGCCCTGCGGTGCTCGGCCTGGCCGCCGCCTGCGGCCACGACCGGCTGGCCGTCCGCCGCCGCCCGGTGGTCGAACTGCTCGTCCTCGGCGATGAGTTGCTCGACTCCGGGCTGCCCACGCCCGGTCTGGTCCGGGATGCGCTGGGCCCGCTGCTGCCGCCCTGGCTGCGTGCGGCCGGCGCCGAGGTCGGCGAACGGCGCTCCGTCCGGGACGACTTCGGGCTGTTGCGGGACGCCATCCGGCACTCCACCGCCGACGTGGTGATCACCACCGGCGGGACCGCGGCCGGCCCGGTCGACTTCCTGCACCAGGCCCTCGCGGCGGCCGACGCCCGGTTGCTGGTGGACGGCGTGGCCGTCCGCCCCGGCCACCCGATGCTGCTCGCCGAACTCCCCGGCGGGCGACACCTGGTGGGCCTGCCCGGCAATCCGCTGGCGGCGGTGGCCGGCACCGTGACCCTCGCCCTGCCGCTGTTGCACGCCCGCAGCGGCCGGGCGGTCGTCGAGCCCGCTGTCGCACCCACCGCCGTCGACCTGCCCGGCCACCCCTGGGACACCCGGCTGCTGCCGGTGCGCCGGACCGAGCACGGCGTCGTCCCGCTCGCCTTCGACGGCCCCGCGATGCTGCGCGGGCTGGCCCGCGCGGAGGCCCTCGCCGTCGTCCCGCCCGGCGGCGCCGCGGCCGGCACCGCCGTCGAGCTCCTGGAGGTCCCGTGAAGGCGAAACGGAGCGCCCGGCTGGGCCCGCTCGCCCCCGGCACCGAGCCGTGGGCGGACGCCGGCATCGTGCTGCCGGCCCGGCGCAGCGGCCCCGCGGTGCACCAGGTCGGCTCCCGGCTGCTGCTGGCCCTCGCCGTGCTGGTCGCCACCACCCTGATCGTCTGGCTGGACCGCGACGGGTACAACGACAACGCCGGCGGCGGGCTGAGCTTCCTCGACTCGGCGTACTACGCCACCGTGACGCTCTCCACCACGGGGTACGGGGACATCACCCCGTTCAGTGACGGCGCCCGGCTCACCAACATCTTCGTGATCACCCCGCTGCGGGTGCTCTTCCTGATCATCCTGGTCGGCACCACGCTCGAAGTGCTCACCGAACGCACCCGCCAGCAGTGGCGGTTGAACCGCTGGAGGTCCACCGTGCACGAGCACACCGTCGTGATCGGGTACGGCACCAAGGGGCGCAGCGCCGTCGACACGCTGCTCGGCCAGGGGGTGCGCAAGGAGGAGGTCGTGGTCGTCGACCCGCAGCGCAAGGTGATCGACCAGGCCGCCCAGCACGGTCTGGTGGGCGTGGTCGGCGATGCCACCCGTACCGACACCCTGATCCGGGCCGGGCTGCCCGCCGCGGCGCGGGTGGTGATCGCGCCCGAGCGGGACGACACGGCCGTCCTGGTCACCCTGACCGCGCGCCAGCTCAACAAGGCCGCCACGGTGGTCGCGGCGGTCCGCGAGGACGAGAACGCCCCGCTGCTGCGGCAGAGCGGCGCCGACGTGGTGGTCACCAGCTCGAGCTCGGCGGGCCGGCTGCTCGGCATGTCGATGGTCAGCCCGCACGCGGGGGCGGTGATGGAGGACCTGCTCACCTACGGCAACGGCCTGGACGTGATCGAGCGCCCGGTCACCCGGGCCGAGGCCGGGAACAGCCCGCGGGACTGCGCGGACCTGGTGGTCGCGGTGGTCCGGGGCCGGCGGGTGCTCAACTACACCGAGCCGGAGGCGGCCGTGCTGCAGCTCACCGACCGGGTGATCGTCATCAAGTGACCGGGGTGGCTACAGTCCGAGTCATGACTGAGCAACCGCACGCCCCGTTCGGCACGTTCGAGTCGGTCGCCACGGCCCTGGCGGTCGTCGACCTGCTCGCCGACCCGGTGGCCGACGCCCTCAAGAACTGGGACGACCGGGAGGCGGCGGAGTCCGTGCTGTACGTGGACACCGACCCGGAGAAGGCCGACACCGCGGTGTTCTGCGAGACGTACGGTGCGCCGCTGGAGGCCTCGGCGAACTGCGTGGTGGTCGCCGCCAAGCGCGGCGGGGAGACGGCGCTCGCCGCCTGTCTGGCGCTCGCCACCACCCGGGTGGACGTCAACAAGGCCGTCCGCAAGCACCTGGAGGCGCGCAAGGCCTCCTTCGCGTCGATGGACGCCGCGGTGGCGGAGACCGGCATGGAGTACGGCGGCATCACCCCGATCGGGCTGCCGGCCGGCTGGCCGCTGCTGATCGACGCGGCGGTGGCCGAGGCGCCGTACGTGCTGATCGGCAGCGGCCGGCGGCGCGGCAAGCTGATCCTGCCGGGCCGTGCGCTGGCCCAACTCCCGGGCGCCGAGGTGCTGGCGGGCCTCGCGGGCTGAGCGGGGCGCCGTCGCGCCCGGGCCGGTACGCAGTAGCTTCGGGGCATGTATGCGATGACGATTCCTGAACCCGGCGGGCCCGAGGCACTGGTCTGGGCCGAGGTGCCCGACCCGGTGCCCGGCGAGGGCGAGGTCCTGGTCGAGGTGGCGGCGACCGCCGTCAACCGCGCCGACCTGCTGCAGCGGCAGGGCCTCTACAGCCCGCCGGCCGGAAGCTCCCCCTACCCCGGGTTGGAGTGCTCGGGGCGGATCACCGCCCTCGGGCCCGGCGTGGCCGGCTGGGGGGTGGGCGACGAGGTGTGCGCGCTGCTGGTCGGCGGCGGGTACGCCCAGAAGGTCGCCGTCCCGGTCGGGCAGCTGCTGCCGGTGCCGAAGGGGCTGAGCCTGGAGGAGGCCGCCGCGCTGCCCGAGGTGGCCTCGACGGTCTGGTCCAACGTCTTCCTGGTCGCCCACCTGCGGCCGGGCGAGACGGTGCTGCTGCACGGCGGCGCCAGCGGTATCGGGACGATGGCGATCCAGCTGGCCAAGGCGGTCGGCGCGCGGGTGGCGGTGACGGCGGGCAGTGCCGAGAAGCTGGCCCGGTGCACCGCCCTGGGCGCGGACATCGCGATCGACTACCGAGAGCAGGACTTCGTCGAGGTGCTGCGGGAGGCCACCGGCGGCGCCGGGGCGGACGTGATCCTGGACATCATGGGCGCGAAGTACCTCCAGCGGAACGTGGACGCGCTGGCGGTGAACGGCCGACTGGTGATCATCGGGCTGCAGGGCGGGGTCCAGGGCGAGCTCAACCTCAACACGCTGCTGCGCAAGCGCGGCGCGGTGATCGCCACCAACCTGCGCGGGCGGCCGCTGGCCGAGAAGGCCGCGATCGTGGCCGCGGTGCGCGAGCACGTGTGGCCGCTGATCGAGTCCGGGGTGGTGAAGCCGGTGGTCGACCGGGTGCTGCCGCTGGCCGAGGCCGCCGCCGGGCACCGGGTGCTGGAGCAGGGCGAGCAGGTCGGCAAGGTGGTCCTCCGGGCCTGAGGCCCTCGGGGCCGAGGGTGGGGGCGGCGCCGGGGCGGTTGGTGCACAGTCGTTCGGAATGCCTGAATTGTCGGATTGTGTGAGGCTGGTCCGGAGCTGTCCCGCCGCCGACCCCGCCCGTGCGCGGTCGGCCGTCGGAAGGACCTCCGACCGTGGCCGCACCTTCGTTCGCGTTCCTCGGGCCGCTGCCCGCCGCGCTCTCCCCCGGCCGTACCCGCGGCCGCTCCGCCAGGTCCGTCGGCTGTGCCGACGCCTGCCGCTGCCGCCGCGGCGCCGACTCCGGCGGGCGCCGCTGGCAGCGGCTGCTCGCGGTGGCGGTGCTGGGCCTGGCCCTCCCGCTCGGGTCCGCCACCCTGGCCGCCGCGGATCCGGCCGCCGGGTCGGAGGAGATCTCCGTGGCGGTGCCCGCCGAGCGGCCCGGGGGCCGGCCGCACCGGACCGGCCCGCCCTCGGCGGACCTTTCGGCCGTGCCCACCCGCGGGCCGACCGCCGGGCCGTCCGGCGCGTCCTCCGGGCCTTCGGGGCCGTCCGGCCCCTCCCTGCCCGCCACGCCTGCCGCGCCCTCGACCGTCCCCTCCGCCGAGCCGGTGGTCGAGCCCTCCTCGGCGCCGCCGCCCTCGGCGGGGCCGGCCGCCGCCGTGCCCGCCGCGCCGTCGGCGGAGCCCGCCGCGGGCCCTGCCGCGGATCCTGCCGCGGACCAGGCGCCGGCCGCCGCGCCGCCGCAGCACCAGAGCGTCCGTCCGCGGCCCGGTCCGGCCCGGCCCGCCCAGTCCGGCGGCCTCTGGGCCGACCACGGGCCGGCCGGCCCCCGGCACCGCCCGGCCTCGGCGCCCGAGCGGACCGCGGCCGCCCCGGACCGGTCCGCCGAGACCGTGGCCGGTGCGCCCGAGGCCGACCCGCCGGCCTCCGACGCGGACACCGGCGCGGACGGCGCCACGACGGGGACGGGGGCGGCCGGTGACGAGAGCGTGGCCGCCGCCGCGCCCGAGACCGCCACCGTCGCCGGCCGCGGCCTGGTGGCCGGCCAGGTCGCCGTGCCCGCCCGCTGGAGCGATGCCTCCACGCTCCAGTTCCCGCTGGGCGCGGGCCTCGGCCTGATCGGCTGCGGACTGGGCCTCGTCGGGCTGCGGCTGCGCCGGGGCTGAGCCGGGCCGGTCGCCGTACGCCGGATGCCGTGTACCGGGCGGTCGGGTACCGGGCGGCTTCTGTGAAGGCCCCGCGCGAACTGAGTACGCGTACGGATGCCGGGCCGCCGCGCACAGGCGTAGCGTCGGTTCCGGCGGTGGCGGCGTGGTCGGGGGCTTCCACCCGACCAACCCCAGTGAGAGAGAATGTTGTTCATGACGAATCCGATGAACGAGCGCTCGCCGCAGGAGTTGTACCAGGCCTCCGGCGGGCAGTCGCAGGACGGCCAGAAGGTGCTGATCGTCGGACCGGACGGGATGCCCGTGGGCCCGGGCTTCGCCGGCTCGGCGGGGGGCGACGACGGTGACATGCCGCGTGAGCTCCCGGTGACCGAGATGGTGGAGCAGCCCGCCAAGGTCATGCGGATCGGCAGCATGATCAAGCAGCTGCTGGAGGAGGTCCGGGCGGCTCCCCTCGACGAGGCCAGCCGCGTCCGGCTGAAGGACATCCACGCCAGCTCCATCAAGGAGCTGGAGCTCGGGCTGGCCCCCGAACTGGTCGCCGAGCTGGAGCGGTTGTCGCTCCCGTTCACCGAGGACACCATCCCGACCGAGGCCGAGCTGCGGATCGCGCAGGCGCAGCTGGTGGGCTGGCTGGAGGGGCTGTTCCACGGCATCCAGACCGCGCTGTTCGCCCAGCAGATGGCGGCGCGGGCGCAGCTGGAGCAGATGCGCCGGGCCCTGCCGCCCGGTCTGCACGGCGGTGACCTGGAGGGCGACGAGCCCGGGGAGGGCCGCGGCATCCGCTCCGGCCCGTACCTGTAGCGGGGCCCGTCCCGGGCTGCCGGGGGAGCCTACGTACGGGTACGGTCGCGGCCTGGACACAGTGTCGGCCCTGGGCCGATCACTGTCGCCGCGAGCCGATACCCTGACCCCTGTCGTCGGCCGGGTGAGGCCGCGACAGGGGTCGGGCAGGCCCAGGGGGCCGGGCCCGACCAACGCACGGACGAGACCGAACGTCACGGGCGCGGCGGCACCGCCGCACCGAGGGGGAGCAGAGGACCATGAGCGAGCACGGCAACGCGGCGGTCGAGGGCTACTCCCTGGGCAACGGCAGGTACGTGCTGCAGCGGCTGCTGGGTGAGGGCGGCATGGCCTCCGTGCACCTCGCGTACGACAACGTGCTGGACCGCCAGGTCGCGCTGAAGAGCATGCACACCGAGCTCGGCCGTGACGACACCTTCAAGGAGCGCTTCCGCCGCGAGGCGCAGTCGGTGGCCCGGCTGGAGCACCAGAACATCGTCACCGTCTACGACAGCGGCGAGGACATCGCCCCCGACGGCTCCAGCACCCCGTTCATCGTGATGCAGCTGGTCGACGGCAAGGGCCTGCGCGACGCGATCAACGAGGCGGTCGCCCAGTACGGCGCGATGCCCGCCGAGGAGGCGCTGCGGGTCACCGTCGGCGTGCTCAACGCGCTGGAGGCCTCGCACGACCAGGGCCTGGTCCACCGCGACATCAAGCCCGGCAACGTCATGTTCGACCGCAAGGGCGTCGTCAAGGTCATGGACTTCGGCATCGCCCGCGCGCTGGAGCCCGGGGTCACCTCGATGACCCAGACCGGCATGGTGGTCGGCACCCCGCAGTACCTCTCGCCCGAGCAGGCCCTCGGCAAGCCGGTGGACGCCCGCTCCGACCTCTACTCGGTCGGCGTGATGCTCTTCGAGATGATCACCGGCCAGCTGGTCTTCGACGGCGACTCGGCGTTCTCGATCGCCTACAAGCACGTCCAGGAGGAGCCGCCGGCGCCGTCCACGCTCAACCGGTCGGTCAGCCCGGCGGTGGACGCCTTCGTCGCCCAGGCGCTGCGCAAGGACCCGGCGCACCGCTTCCCGAGCGCGGCCGCGATGCGCGACGAGGCCGAGCGGCTGATCGCCGCCGGGCGGGGCGGCGGCAACCAGCTGGCCGCGAGCACCCCGCTGGTGATCACCGACGGCCCGCGCTCGGCCCACGCGGCCCCGCAGCAGGCCCCGCAGACGCCGCAGCCCTTCCAGCAGCAGTACCAGACCCCGCCGCCGGCCTTCCAGACCCCGCCGCCGCAGCACCCGCAGACGCCGCAGCCGTTCCCGCAGCAGTACCAGACGCCCCCGCCGGCCTTCCAGACCCCGGCGCCCTTCGCGCCGCAGGCGCACACCCCGCCGCCGATGCCGATGCCGGCGCCGCCGTTCCAGCCCGCCCCGGCGAGCAACAGCAACGGCTGCTCCACCGCGCTCGTGATCGTCGGCATCATCGTCGGCGTGATCGTGCTCGCCATCATCATCATCGCCATCGTGGTGACCAAGGCGCAGAACGACAGCTCGGGCAAGAGCACCTCGCGGTACACCGGGCAGTCGGCCACCGTCCTCCACCTGGACGGCTTCACCGACCGGAATGGCCTGCTCTGACGGTTTCCGCCCGGATCGGGTGGGCTACGCCGATCGGCCGGAGGCGGTAGCGTTCGGGGACACGAAGCGACAGGGCACCGCGATCCGAGCGAAGGCCCGGGGCGAGGAGCGATGGCACAGACGCAGCAGCCGGACGACGAGGGCGCCCACCGGGCCGGTTCGGCCGGCGGACCGCCGAAGGCTCCCGCACCCGGCAGCGACAGCGCCCCGACCACCGCGCTCCCGCCGGTCGGCAGCGGCCCGCAGACGCCCGGCCGCGGCACGGCCGCCCCGCTCGGCACCGTCGGTGACGGCCGCTACCGGCTGACCCACCGGCTCGGCCGCGGCGGGATGGCCGAGGTGTTCGCCGCCCAGGACGTCCGGCTCGGCCGGACCGTCGCGGTCAAGCTGCTCCGCCCCGAGCTCGCCCAGGACGACATCGCCCGGCTGCGGTTCACCCGCGAGGCACACGCCGTCGCGGCGCTCAACCACCACTCGATCGTCGCGGTGTACGACACCGGCGAGGAGCACGTCGGCGAGGAGTCGACGCCGTACATCGTGATGGAGCTGGTCGAGGGCCGGACCGTCCGCGAGCTGCTGGTGGACGAGGAGGCGCCGCCGGTCGACCAGGCGCTGATCATCATCGCCGGGGTGCTGGAGGCGCTCGCCTACAGCCACCGGCACGGCATCGTGCACCGCGACATCAAGCCCGCCAACGTGATCATCACGACCGCGGGCGCGGTCAAGGTGATGGACTTCGGCATCGCCCGCGCGCTGACCGGCGCGGCCAGCACCATGACCCAGACCGGCATGGTGATGGGCACCCCGCAGTACCTCTCGCCCGAGCAGGCGCTCGGCAAGCCGGTCGACCACCGCTCCGACCTGTACGCGGCCGGCTGCATGCTCTACGAGCTGCTGACGCTGCGCCCGCCGTTCACCGGCGACACCCCGCTCTCGGTGGTCTACCAGCACGTCCAGGACCCGCCGGTGCCGCCGTCGCAGGCGAACCACCGGGTGCCGGGCGGGCTCGACCCGCTGGTGCTGCGCTCGCTCGCGAAGAACCCGGACGACCGGTTCCAGGACGCGGACGAGTTCCGCGCCCACGTCCAGCACGCGCTGCGGGAGATCCACGGCGCGACCGGCGCCTGGGCGGCGGGTGCGGCCGCGGCCGGGCTGGCCGCCGCCGGGCAGGGCCAGACCGGCGCCACCCAGCTGATCGGCGAGTACGGGGACAACTCCGCCACCGGGCCGTTCGGCGGGGGAGCCGCCGGCGACCCGACGGCGCTGCTGCCCTACCAGGTGCCCGGCGGCCCGCAGACCCCGTCGGCGCCCTACCCGGCGGTGTCCGGCCCGTACGGCGGCGGGAACGGCGGCCACGATGACGGCGGCGACGGCGGGAACGGCAACGGCTCCGGCCGTCGGCGCGGACCGTGGGGCTGGGTGGCCGGCGCGGCCGCGGTGCTCGTCGCGTCCGGTGTCGGCATCGCGTTCGCGCTCAGCGGCAACGGCGGCGGCACGACCCACAACCCGACGCCCGCCCCGTCGGTGTCGGTGACGACCTCGCCCGAGGCCACCACGGCCCCGTCGACCGGGACCAACGCGACGACCGCGCCCTCCCCCCAGAACAGCACCCGGCGCACCCAGCAGCCGTCCGACAACACCAACAACTCCCCGGCGCAGCCGCAGAGCTCCGGCAAGCACACGCAGTCCCCGACGGCGCCGGCCACCGGCACCAAGCCGTCCCCGACGGCCACCCAGAGCCCGAGCAGCACGCCGAGTACGACGACCACGCCGACGACCGGGACCTCGCCGTCCGCGGCGCCGACCCAGAGCCAGACCCAGTCGCAGCCGCCGCCGAACCAGAGCACCGCCCCGAAGCCGCCGGTGACCGGCGGAGCGACCACGCCGGCTCCCTGACCGGCCGGGCCCCTGACCGTCCGGGTCAGTTGGCGAAGGCGTCCAGGACCTGCTCGTACTCCTGGCACCACCACGCCAACTGGCCCGCCGCGGCGGGGTAGAGCGGGTCGGCCCGGTGGTCGGCGCGCTGGTAGCGCCACTGCAGCATCCAGAAGTCGTTCAGCCGCTCCCACCAGACCCGGTGCACCGCCGCCGCCAGGTTGTCCGCGGTGGCGGCCCCGGTGGCCCGGTAGGCCTGGGAGTAGCGCCGGACCCGGACGAGGTCGAGCACCCCGGACGCCCGGTCGTTGAAGACCAGGGTGGCGGCCCGGACGGCCTCCTCGGCGCGCGGCTGGGGTCCGAGCTTGTCCCAGTCCAGGACGGCCGCGATCCGGTCCTCCCCGTGCAGCAGGTTGAGCCCGTGGAAGTCGCCGTGGGTCCAGCCGGTGGGCGGGGCGCCCTGCGGGGCGGGCCGGCGGTGGCCGTACTCGGCGAGCAGCTCCAGGCGCTCGGCGAGCCGCCGTTCGACCAGGGTGTCCAGCTCTCCGTAGGGGCGGTGGGCCCGGGCCCGGCGGCGCAGGTCCCGGGCGAGCTCGGCACTGTCCAGCGGGTCCGCGCTGCCGTAGCCGCCGGGCTGGACGAGGGGGGCGCAGACGTCGTCGAGTGCGCCGTGCAGCCGACCGAGCAGCGTGCCGAGCGCGTCGCACTGCGGCAGGGCGAGGTCGGTACCGTGCCGGTGTCGGCCATCGACCCAGGGGAAGAGCGCGAACAGCCGGCCCCCGAAGGCGGTGACCGTGCCGGCCCGCTCGGCACGGGCCAGCGGGGGCGCGACGGGCAGTCCGAGGGTCTGCAGGGCGGCCATCGCGCGGTGGTGGGCGGCGATCGCGGTGCGGTTGGCGGTGGCGGCGTCGACGTAGCACTTCAGGAAGTACGTCCCGGCCTCGGCGGTGACGCGGTAGCCCCGGTTCAGCAGGCCCTCGGCGACCGGTTCGGCGGTGAGCAGCCGGCCGACCCGGTAGCCGCGCAGGACCTCGGCGAGCGCGGAGTGCGGGACGGGTGGGCTGAGGGTCCCTATCGGGGGAGCGGAGAGGTCGGGGCGGGCCGGGGGACAGGCGAGGGTCTGGCTGAAAGTCACAGCCAGAGGTTAGGGCCCCCTGACGGGGGTCCTTGACAAGTGGTCAACTCTGTGTATGAGGGGCCTGTTTCAGTGCTGGTGGTCGCTCTGCTGGTCGGCCTGGTGGCGGGCGACGAAGGCGGCGGCCTGGGTGCGTCGCTCCATCCCCATCTTGGCGAGCAGACTGGAGACGTAGTTCTTCACCGTCTTCTCGGCCAGGTGCAGCTCGTTGCCGATCTGACGATTGGTCATCCCCTCGCCGATCAGATCGAGGATGCGGCGCTCCTGCCTGGTGAGCTGGGCGAGCCGTTCGTCCTCCTTCTCGCCGCCGTCGCGCAGCCGCTCCAGCACCCGGCTGGTGGCGACCGGGTCGAGCAGGGACTTGCCGGCCGCGACGTCCCGGACGGCGGTGATCAGGTCGGTGCCGCGGATCGCCTTCAGCACGTAGCCGGAGGCGCCCGCCATGATCGAGTCGAACAGCGCCTCGTCGTCCGAGAACGAGGTCAGCATCAGGCACTTGATCTCCGGCAGCCGGGAGCGGATCTCCCGGCAGACCTCGACCCCGTTGCCGTCCGGCAGCCGTACGTCGAGCACCGCGACGTCGGGTTCCACGGCCGGGATCCTGGTCAGGGCCTCGGCGACGGTGCCGGCCTCGCCGACCACCTCGATGTCCTCCTCGACCGAGAGGAGCTCGTGGACGCCCCGTCGGACCACCTCGTGATCGTCGAGCAGGAATACCCGGATTTGTCCTTTATCAGTCACGCCCAAAGCCTCCCATATCACCCTACAAATGACCTCTTGCTCGAAGCGGCGGAGCAGCGTTATCCGGCCAGAGCGGGCAAACCCGTACCGGTAACCCCCTTACGCGGAGAGCTCTGCCCGGATAACGTGCGCTGGTGTCCTGACGGCGACCGATTTGAGAGCTGTGCCACACCCGCAGTTGTCAGAGCTCAACAAGTAGGACGTCCTAGCTCCAGCGCGCCCAGAGCCGCCGCTGGGTAACGTTCTCTGAGGGACGCCGTCGGAAAAGGATCACCACCTGCCTCACAGCCGGTGCGCACACCCACGCGCGCCCCGCGAGGCGGTGACCGGACCGGTCACCGGCGACCCCGGGCGGCCGGACAGACCGAGGAGTGAACGTGACCGTCAAAAGCACGGCGAGGGCCCGCAAGAAGGCGGCCCCCGGCGTCCCTGACACCCTCCGCGCCACGGGTACGGACGCCCAGCCGGAGCTCGTCCAGCTGCTCACCCCGGAGGGCGAGCGGGTCGAGCACCCGGACTACCCGCTCACCACGACCCCGGAGGAGCTGCGCGCCCTCTACCGCGACCTGGTGCTGGTGCGCCGGTTCGACGCGGAGGCCACCGCGCTCCAGCGCCAGGGCGAGCTGGGCCTGTGGGCCTCGCTGCTCGGCCAGGAGGCCGCCCAGGTCGGCTCCGGCCGGGCCATGCGCGCCGGCGACTACGCCTTCCCCACCTACCGCGAGCACGGCGTCGCGTGGTGCCGGGACGTCGACCCGCTGAACCTGCTCGGCATGTTCCGCGGCGTGAACCACGGCGGCTGGGACCCGAACGAGAAGAACTTCCACCTCTACACCATCGTGATCGGCTCGCAGACCCTGCACGCCACCGGTTACGCGATGGGCATCACCAAGGACGGCGCCGACGACGCGGTGATCGCGTACTTCGGCGACGGCGCCTCCAGCCAGGGCGACGTCAACGAGGCCTTCACCTTCGCCTCGGTCTACAACTCGCCGGTGGTGTTCTTCTGCCAGAACAACCAGTGGGCGATCTCCGAGCCCACCACCACCCAGACCAAGATCCCGCTGTACCGCCGCGCCTCCGGCTTCGGCTTCCCCGGGGTCCGGGTCGACGGCAACGACGTGCTGGCCTGCCTGGCCGTCACCCGCTGGGCGCTCGACCACGCCCGCAGCGGCAACGGTCCGGTGCTGATCGAGGCGTTCACCTACCGGATGGGCGCCCACACCACCTCCGACGACCCGACCCGCTACCGGCTCGCCGAGGAGACCGAGGCCTGGAAGGCCAAGGACCCGATCAGCCGGCTCAAGGCCTACCTGGACAAGGAGGGCCTGGCCGACGAGGAGTTCTTCGCCTCGATCGACGCCGAGAGCGAGCAGCTCGGACTGCGGGTGCGCGAGGGCGTGCGCAGCATGCCGGACCCGGAGCCGACGCTGATCTTCGACCACGTCTACGCGGAGCCGCACACGCTGGTCGATGAGGAACGGGCCGAGTACGTGCAGTACGCGGCCTCCTTCGAGGCGGGGGAGAACCTCTGATGGCCGGTCAGCTCAGCATCGCCAAGGCGCTCAACGAGGCGCTGCGCAAGTCGCTGGAGAACGACCCGAAGACCGTCCTGATGGGCGAGGACATCGGCAAGCTCGGTGGCGTCTTCCGGATCACCGACGGGCTGCAGAAGGACTTCGGGGACAGCCGGGTCATCGACACCCCGCTCGCCGAGTCCGGCATCGTCGGCACCGCGATCGGCCTGGCGCTGCGCGGCTACCGCCCGGTGGTGGAGATCCAGTTCGACGGCTTCGTCTACCCGGCCTTCGACCAGATCGTCTCCCAGCTGGCCAAGATGCACGCCCGCGCGCTCGGGCACGTCAAGATGCCGGTCACCATCCGCATCCCGTACGCCGGCGGCATCGGCGCGGTCGAGCACCACAGCGAGTCGCACGAGGCGTACTTCGCGCACACCGCGGGCCTGCGGGTGGTCACCCCCTCCAACGCGCACGACGCGCACTGGATGCTGCGCCAGTCCATCGAGTCGGACGACCCGGTGATCTTCCTGGAGCCCAAGCGCCGCTACTGGGACAAGGGCGAGGTCGGCGCCGCCGCGGACCTCGGGCTGCACGACGCCCGGATCGTGCGCCCCGGCGCCGACGCCACGCTCATCGCGTACGGGCCGATGGTCAAGGTCTGCCTGGAGGCGGCCGCGGCCGCCGAGGAGGACGGCCGCCGCCTGGAGGTCGTCGACCTGCGCTCGCTCTCCCCGGTGGACTTCACCACCCTGGAGGAGTCGGTCAAGCGGACCGGTCGCGGCATCGTGGTGCACGAGGCACCGGTGTTCCTGGGCATGGGCGCCGAGCTGGCCGCCCGCCTGACCGAGCGCTGCTTCTACCACCTCGAGGCACCGGTCCTGCGGGTCGGCGGCTACTACGCGCCGTACCCGCCGTCCCGCGTCGAGGAGGCCTTCCTGCCCGACCTGGACCGCGTGCTCGACGCCGTCGACCGCGCGCTCGCGTTCTGAACCGGGGAGCGAAGATGACCACCGAAGTTCGCTCGCTCCGCGAGTTCAAGATGCCCGACGTCGGCGAGGGCCTCACCGAGGCCGAGATCCTCAGCTGGTACGTCAAGCCCGGCGACACCGTGACGGACGGCCAGGTCGTCTGCGAGGTCGAGACCGCCAAGGCCGCCGTGGAGCTGCCGATCCCGTTCAACGGGGTCGTCGAGCAGCTGTTCTTCCCGGAGGGCGCGACGGTCGACGTCGGCACCGTGATCATCTCGGTCGCGGTGGCGGGGGCGGCCCCCGCCGCGGCTCCGGCCGCCGCCGCCCCGGCGGCTGCTCCTGCTGCCGCTCCCGCCGCGGCCGAGCCGGCCGAGCCGGAGCGGCGCGAGGTGCTGGTCGGCTACGGCCCGCGCACCGGGGTCAGCCAGCGCCGGGCCCGCCGGACCACGACCACCACGGTGGTCGCGTCGGCTCCCGCCCCGGTCGCCCCGGCCCCCGCCCCGGTCGCCCCGGCCCCCGCGCCGGTGGTGCCGGAGCAGTCCACCGGTGACCGGCCGCTGGCCAAGCCGCCGGTGCGCAAGCTCGCCAAGGACCTCGGCATCGACCTGCGCGCCGTCACCCCGACCGGCCCGGACGGGGTGGTCACCCGCGAGGACGTGCACGCGCACGCCGCGGCGGCCACGGCCGCCGCCGTGGTCGAGCCGGTCGCCCCGGCGCCGGTCGCGCAGCCGGAGCCGGTGGCCGCCGTCTCCGCCGTGCCCGCAGTGGGCACCGGGGACGTCCGGGTGCCGATCAAGGGCGTCCGCAAGGCGACCGCGCAGGCGATGGTGGCCTCGGCCTTCACCGCCCCGCACGTCACCGAGTTCGTCCAGGTCGACGTCACCCGCACGATGAAGTTCGTCCGCCGGCTCAAGGAGAGCGGCGAGCTGGGCCGGGACGTCCGGGTCAGCCCGCTGCTGCTGGTCGCCAAGGCGCTGCTGACGGCGATCAAGCGGCACCCCGAGATCAACGCCCAGTGGGACGACGCGGCCCAGGAGATCGTGATCAAGGGCCAGGTGAACCTCGGCATCGCCGCGGCCACCCCGCGCGGTCTGATCGTCCCCAACATCAAGGACGCCGGGGCCAAGACCCTGACCGGTCTGGCACTGGCGCTCGGCGAGCTGATCGACACCGCGCGGCAGGGCAAGACGGCGCCGGGCGACATGCAGGGCGGCACCGTCACCATCACCAACGTCGGCGTCTTCGGCGTCGACACCGGCACCCCGATCCTCAACCCGGGCGAGGCCGCCATCCTGGCCTTCGGCGCGGTCCGGGAGCTGCCGTGGGTGCACAAGGGCAAGGTGGTCCCGCGTCAGGTCACCACGCTGGCGCTCTCCTTCGACCACCGCCTGGTGGACGGGGAGCTGGGCTCCAAGGTGCTGGCCGACGTGGCCGCGCTGCTGGAGCGGCCCAAGCGGCTGATCACCTGGGGCTGACCCGGCACGGGCGTTCCCGGGGCGGCGGGTAGGCCGGCCCGGGAACGCGCGGCGGGAAGCCCACCGCAGGAAACACAGCGCAGGAAACACAGCGCAGGACGCGCACAGCAGGACGCAAAAGCGGGGCCGTACCTCACACACCGGCGTGTGGAGGTACGGCCCCGCTGCTTCGGGTGCCCCGGTCAGCGCTGGCCACGCATCCGGCGGACGGCGATCAGGGCGCCGGCGCCGAGCGCGAGCAGGGCGGCGGCGGTGGCGGCGAGGAGGCCGTTGGGGGTGTGCGCGCCGGTCTGGGCGAGCTCGGGGGTGCCGGCCGGGGCGGTGGTGGCCGGGGCGGCGCTCGGGGTGGCCTTCGGGGTCTCGGCCTTGGGGGCGGGCGCGGCGGTGGTCTTGGCCTCGACGGGGGTGACGGGCTTCGGGGCGGCGGGCTTCGCGGTCTCGGCGGCCTTGGGGGCGGCGGGCTTGGCCGGGGTGCTGGGCTTGGCCGTGGTGGTGGGCTTGGCGTTGGTGCCGGCGGTGTCCTGGGTGCGGAGGACCTTGACGGTCTTGAGGTCGGTGGCGCCGTTGCCCATGGCGCCGGCCCGCCAGGTGTCGGTGACGAGCTCCACGGTGTTGACGCCCTTGGGGCTGGTGGCGGCGATCGAGTAGCGGAACTTGATGGTCATCGAGCTGCCGTTGTCGAGGCGCTGGCGCTGCTCGTAGCCGGCGTCGACGGTGTGGTAGCAGCCGGCCACCGAGGGCACGGCCTTCCAGGCGCCGTTCTCCTGGACCTGGATGCGGACGTCCTGGGAGCGCAGCGAGGCGCCGTCGCCGGGGGTGTGGATGGCGAAGGTGGGGAGCATGCCGTGGGCGTCGATGCCGGTCTTGTTGGTGACCTTGACGCTGACCTCGTTCCAGCTGCCGTCGGCGGTGACGGTGGACTTGTTGGAGGTGAAGGCGGCGTCCGGGGCGATCTCGGTGACGCTCTTGTCGTCCATCGCCGCGTGCGGGCCGCCCAGTCGCATGTCGCCGCAGGCCCAGGAGGAGTCGGCGGCCATCAGCTGCACACCGCCGGCGAGGACGGCGGTGGCGGCGACGACGGCGAGGCGGCGGCGGCCGGAGAGCGAGCGGGCGTTCTTCGCAAAAGCGGTGATAACGGACGTGCGCATGACGTGACTCCCCAGAGCATGTTCTGACGTGGATTTGAAGACGGCCGGCGTTGCTCCTGCTGAGCGGTAGCGCCCCCCGGCCTTGCCGGTCTCGCTCTCCGTGCCTTCATCCGTAAAGACGTGCATCCCCGCCGGGGGTTGCAGGTGGGTTCAAAAGTTTTTTCGGAATCTTTCGAACGGCCCGTGGAGCAGGCGCCTCCGGGATACTTCCGGGCATGACAGAGGAGCTGATAACCCGTCCGGTGGACGGTCGGACCGGACCGGACGAGCGCCGTTCGCTGCGGCGGGACGCCTCTCTCCCGGCACTGCTGGCCGGGCTGGTGTGCATCGTGGTCGGGTTCTCCGGGCCGCTGGTGGTGGTGCTCGCGGCGGCCTCCGCCGGGCGGCTGGACCAGGCGCACACCGCGTCCTGGATCTGGGCGGTGTCCATCGGCAGCGGGTTGACCTGTCTGCTGCTCAGCTGGTGGACCCGCACCCCGGTGATCGCCGCCTGGTCCACCCCGGGGGCCGCGCTGCTGGTGACCAGCCTCGGCGCGTACCCGTACCGGGAGGCGGTCGGCGCCTTCCTGGTGTGCGGGGTGCTGGTGGCGCTGTTCGGCGTCACCGGCCTGTTCGGCCGGCTGATCGCGGCGATCCCGGCCGGGATCGTCAACGCGATGCTGGCCGGGATCCTCTTCTCCTTCGGCGCCGGGATCTTCGGTGCCGTGCACGGCGCACCCGGGCTGGTGCTCGGCAGCTTCGCGGCCTTCCTGCTGGCCAAGCGGTTCGCGCCGCGCTACGCCGTCCCGGCCGCGCTGCTGGTCGGCGCGGTCCTGGCGGCCGCCACCACCGGACTCCCGCTGCACCTCGGCTCCGGCGGCCCCACCCGGCCGGTGCTCACCGTGCCCGCCTTCTCCTGGCCCGCCATGGTCGGCCTGGCGCTGCCGCTCACCATCGTGGCGCTGGCCTCGCAGAACGCCCCCGGCCTCGGCGTCATGCGGGCCTTCGGCTACCGGCCGGACGACCGGCTGGTGATCGGGGCCACCGGCGGGCTGTCCGTCCTGCTGGCGCCGTTCGGTTCGCCGGGCGTCAACCTGGCCGCGATCACCGCCGCGATCTGCGCCGGGCCGGAGAGCCACCCCGATCCGCGCCGACGCTATGTGGCCGGGATGTCGGCAGGCGCGTTCTACCTGGTGGTGGGCAGCTTCAGCGGGCTGCTGGTCAGCCTGTTCACCGGCCTGCCGAAGGAGCTGATCGCGGTGATCGCCGGGGTCGCCCTGCTGGCCTCGCTGCAGGGCAGCCTGGCCGCCGCGGTGGCCGAGGAGCGCGGCCGGGACGCGGCGGTGGTGACCTTCCTGGCCACCGCCTCCGGGATGAGCCTGTGCGGGATCGGCTCGGCCTTCTGGGGCCTGCTGCTCGGCCTCGGCACCCATCTGGCGCTGCACGCGCGGTCGGGCGCGGCCGCCTGAGGTCACGGCCGGTCGACGGCAGCCACCTGATCGGACTCATAGGTATGACCGGGGTGATTCGGGTCGTTCGGCCAGGTCGGTGACTTTTTCGCCGGTGCGTGGGGGAGGGCCACCGCCGCGGGTACGTCTTCGCGTCCACCACCCGGGCGACGCCGGGTGACCGGATCCCCGAGGACGCACCCGTATGCCGCCTGGCAACCCTGGCCGTCTCGTCCGGAGTCTGGCCGCGCTCGTGCTGGTGTCCACCGCCGTACTGCCGGCCGCCCTGGAGCTGGCCGGTCCCTCCCCGTTCGGGGTGATCGGCCCCGGGGCCCCGGCCGACCGGGCGGTGCCGCCGCACACCGCGCAGCGGGCCGACCTCCGGGCCGCCGGCACCGCCCCGACCGTCGACATAAGGCGCACCGGGGATCCGGCCAACCGGATCACGCTGGTGCTGCTCGGCGACGGCTACACCTCCGAGGAGCAGGAGCTGTTCCGCCAGCAGGCCGACCGGGCCTGGCGCTCCCTGATGGAGATCGAGCCCTTCCGCAGCTACCAGGGGTTCTTCAACATAAGGAGGGTCGAGGTGGTCTCCGCGGTCTCCGGCATCGCCGAGACCGAGAGCCGGGGCCGCAACCCCGGCACCCCGCTCGGCATGCACTTCTGGTGCGAGGGCACCGCCCGGCTGCTCTGCGCCGACGAGTCCGCCACCGCGCGCTACGCCGGCGACGGCGAGGGGCCGCAGTACCTGATCGCACTGGCCAACTCCGGCGAGTACGGGGGCGCCGGCGGCACCGGGGTGACCACCCTGGCCGGCGGCAGCCCCGATGCCGGCCGGATCATCCAGCACGAGATAGGGCACACCGTGGGCGACCTCGGCGACGAGTACGACAGCGCGCCGGACGACGCCGACTACCCCAACCTCTCCACCGAGAGCGCCGAGGACATGCGCCGCAAGCAGACCAAGTGGTGGCGCTGGCTGGGAGCGGAGTCCCCGGACGGCGCCGGGACGGTCGGGGCGTACCGCAGTGCCAACGGCATCTACCGGCCCACCCCGGACTCGGTGATGCGCACCCTCGGCGGGGCGTACAACCTGCCCTCGCGGGAGGCGATCATCGAGGAGATCTACCGCCGGATCCGGCCGACCGACGCCCCGGTGCCGGCCCCCGGCGAGGTCGTCGGGCGCCCCCGGTTGGAGGTCCGCCCGCTGCCGCTGGCCGGGGCCCGGCAACTGCGGGTGGAGTGGAGGGTCGACGGCCTCCCGGTCGAACCGCAGGCGCCGGACCGCAGCTGGCTGGACACCGCCCAGCTGAACCTGCCGCCCGGCGAGAGCGCCACGGTCACCGCCACCGTCCGGGACACCACCGACTGGGTGCGGGACGAGGCCTTCCGGGACCGCTACATGACCAGATCGGTCTCCTGGACGCTACGGGGGTGAGGCCGTTCGTGTCCGATCCCCGGGGCGGGAAGCGGCCGCCCCCGTTCCGGCGTCGAATGATGGGATGACTAATCTGGGTCCACTATGACCGTGGACCCCGCCGCCGCCCGCCCGATCACCGCCCCCGGTCCCCGGCTCGGCGCCGGTCCGTCCCCGGCGGGGACCCCGGCGGCGATCGCGGTACTGGACCCGGCGGCGGCCCCGGCGCCCGCCCCGCACTCCCCGCCCGGCGGCCGGGCCGCCTGGCTGGCCTGGTCGGTCGGCGTCAGCGTCTACGTCCTCGCGGTCATCCACCGCACCAGCCTGGGCGTGGCGGGGCTGGACGCCGCCGAGCGCTTCACCATCGGCGCCTCCGCGCTGTCCACCTTCTCCATCCTCCAGGTGCTGGTCTACGCGGCCATGCAGATACCCGTCGGCCTGCTGGTCGACCGGTTCGGCCCGCGCCGGGTGCTGCTGCTGGGCGTGGTGCTGCTGAGCCTGGGACAGCTGGCCTTCGCCTTCTGCGCCTCCTTCGCCCCGGCGCTCGCCTCCCGGGCGGTACTGGGCTGCGGCGACGCGATGACCTTCATCAGCGTGCTGCGGATCGCCGCCCGCTGGTTCCCGGCCGCGAAGAACCCGCTGGTCGCCCAGCTGACCGGGCTGGCCGGGATGGGCGGCAACCTGGTCACCACGGTCGTCCTCGCCCAGGCCCTGCACCACGAGGGCTGGACGCCCACCTTCACCGCCATCGCGCTGCTCGGCGTCGCCGTCTTCGCCCTGGTCGCGCTGTTCCTCCGGGAGTCCCCGGCCGGCCCGCCGGCGTCCGAGACCGCCCCGGCGGCCCGACCGGCCGTCGGGCAGCAGATCCGGCACTCCTGGCGCGAGCCCGGCACCCGGCTCGGGCTCTGGGTGCACTTCACCACCCAGTTCCCCGGCAACGCCTTCGGCCTGCTCTGGGGCCTGCCGTACCTGGTCGAGGCCCAGGGCGTGTCCCGGGCCGCGGCCGGCGGGCTGCTCACCGTGCTGGTCTTCAGCAACATGGCCTTCGGCCTGCTCTTCGGCCGGCTGCTCAGCCGGACCGCCCGGGCGCGGATGCCGATCGTGCTCACCGTCATCGCCGTCACCTCCGCGGGCTGGGCCCTCACCCTGGCCTGGCCGGGCGGCCGCCCCCCGCTCTGGCTGCTGGTCGGGATCATCCTGGTGATGGGCAGCAACGGCCCGGCCTCGCTGGTCGGCCTCGACTACGCCCGCTCCCACAACCCGGTCGAACGGCTCGGCACCGCCTCCGGGATCGCCAACATGGGCGGCTTCATCGGCACGATGATCACCCTCTTCGGCATCGGCGTCCTGCTCGACGCCCTGACCCCCGGCGGCGGCAGCGGCTACTCGGCGGAGGCGTACCGCTGGGCGTTCTGCTGGCTGTACGTGCCGATGGCGCTGGGGACGGTGATGATCCTCCGGCTCCGCCGGAAGGTGTCGACGGCGGCTTCGTAGGGTTTCCGACCCGGGGGAGTTCGTAGGGTCCGACCCGGGGAAGGGCGCCGACCCGCAGCAGTCCTGAGGGCCGGCACCCTTCGATCAGCGCCCGTACTCCCGCATCAGATCGGAGATCTGCCGCGCCGTCCCGTGGATCCGGGCGCCGTGCAGCTCCACGAGCAGCGGCCCGTCGCCGAGCCGGGTCGGTACCGGGGCTTCGGCCATCAGGCGGACCAGGTCCACGAGCTTGAGCTTCGGGCAGCCCGGGATCGCCTTGCCGCCCCGGATGCCGACCCGCTCGACGATCGGGCAGGAGAAGTAGCCGCCGAACGGAGGACCGCTGTCGTCCTCCCGGCTCGGCACGGCGAAGACCATCTCCCCGTGCCGGCAGTGCACCGTCCCGTCGGAGTGCACGTGCACTCCCGGGCCGCCGCCGTGGTCGAGCTCCGCGATGATCTGGACCTGCTGGCCGATCGCCTCGGCCAGCGTCTGCGCCATCCGCCGCTGCTGGGTGGGGATGTCGGCGTCCCCGCGACGGACGGAGGGGAGGAGGTCGGTGGTGACCCACTCCTGGAAGGGCCTTGCGGCGGCCTTGTCCGACCTCATGAGCAGTCCGTACAGCCCGGCCTCGCTCACCACCCCGAGCAGCGGATTTCCCCGCCGGTAGGCTTTCTGATCTGGGAAAACGCCGTAACCCTTGTTCCGAACAAGGGTTACGGTCCGCAGATCCACCGTGCGATGGTGGTGTGCCTCCAGGACCTTCACCGCATCGGTCGGATTTCCGCGGCCCAGGACTCGGCACACGTCCGCCGTGACGAACCACGGCTCCCCGTCGATCATCACGACCCTGATCGGCTGCCCCGTGACCGGGAAGCTCGACCGCACCAGGACCATCTGCGTCTGTTCGTCGTCCATCTGGACGCCCCTCCTTCTTCCGGGTGACGACTGCCCGGAACAACGAGGCCGAACGGGTGGGGTACTGGTGCCAAGCTGACGTACGGAAGCACGAGGTGCGCCACCCGGCGTGCGGTGGTGCGTGTACGCCGGGCGGGTGAGCCGGTGGGCTACGGGGTGACGGAGAAGTTGGCGAGGACGCGGGCGGCCAGCTCCTGGTCGCCCTCGACGGTGACCGGGCCGGGGCGGCCGCGGCCGCAGGCGAGCCGGACGTACGTCTCCCAGTCCATGGTGAGCTGGACGTCGGGGGCGAGGCTGATGGACTCGTCGACGGTGCCGCGCCCCGAGGCGTCGACCCGGACGGTGCGCAGGAACTCGACCGGGCCGGTGACGTCCACCACCAGGGCCGTCCCGGCCGGGGCGCCGGCCTGGTGCGCGACGGCCTTGGGCAGCGCCGACAGCAGGACGTCCCGGGTGATCAGCGCGGCCGGGGAGTCCAGGTTGCCGGGCTCGCCGAGGGCCCGGCGGAGGTCCTGCTCGTGCACCCAGACGTCGAAGACCCGGTTGCGCAGCAGCTCGTGGTACGGCACCTCGCGGCTGTGCGGCCCGGCCGGCCAGCGGACCGGCTCGGTGGGGGCGTGCTTGGCGTTCCGCAGTGCCCGGGAGCGGCGGATGATCGTGTACTCCAGCTCGCCGGTCATCTCCGGAGCGGTGTGGCAGCGGCGCTTGTCGACCGGCAGCTCGACGTACCGGGCGAACTCGTTGGTGACGTGCCGCAGGTCGCGCGGCAGCGAGTGGATCGGGCGGGGGTCGCCGAGCAGCTCGGACTCGAAGGCGATGACGTGCGAGACGACGTCGCGGACGGACCAGCCGGGGCACTCGGTGGCCCGGTTCCAGGCGTCCGTGGGCAGGGGGGCGACCAGCCCGGATATGGACTCGATGGACTGCGTCCACGCCTCGGTGTAAGCCTGCACGGTCTGGTTGTCCGTCACGGGAATCTCCGGCCCTCCGTCAGCTGCCTTGCCGTGCACGCCCCGGTTCGGGGAGGTCGGGGGAAAGTCCGGCCTTCCGGGCGCACACGCTAACCGCACGTTACGCTGCCTGATGAGCCCAGGGCAGCGCTTTCGGGTGACGATCGTAGGCCTCTTGCCGTGGACGGTGGTACTGTGCGCGCTTCATTGATCCAACTCGCGGTCTCCGATGCCGAGCCGGCCGCCGAGCGACGGGCCCGGGCGGCCGCCCTGGTCCGCGCGCAGCAGGGCGCCGACCTGGTGGTCCTCCCCGAGCTGTGGCCGGTGGGCGGGTTCGCTCAGGACAGGTGGTCGGACGAGGCCGAGACCCTGGACGGGCCGACCTCCGACGCGATGGCGGCCGCCGCGAAGGCGGCCGGGGTCTGGCTGCACGCCGGTTCGATCGTCGAACGGGACCCGGACGGTCCGATCTACAACACCTCGCTGCTGTTCGCCCCGGACGGCGAGCTGGTGCACACCTACCGCAAGATCCACCGCTTCGGCTTCGACGAGGGTGAGGCGGTGGTGATGGGCGCCGGACAGGAGATCGTCACGGCCGCCACCGACTTCGGCACGCTGGGCCTGGCCACCTGCTACGACCTGCGCTTCCCGGAGCTGTTCCGGGCCCTGCTGGACGCGGGCGCGCAGCTGCTGGTGGTTCCGGCGGCCTGGCCGGCCCGGCGGCGCGACCACTGGACGCTGCTGAACCGGGCCCGTGCGGTGGAGGAGCAGGCGTTCGTGCTGGCCTGCAACACGGCGGGCACCCACAGCGGCGTCGAGCAGGCCGGGCACAGTCTGGTGGTGGACCCCTGGGGCCGGGTGCTGGCCGAGGCCGGGGCCGGCGAGGAGGTGCTCACCGTGGAGTTCGACCCGGCGGAGGTGGCGAAGATCCGCGCGGAGTTCCCGGTGCTGCGCGACCGGCTGCTGGGCATCCCGGCGCCCGTGCAGCGGTGACCTCGGCACGTGAGTGACCTCGGTACGGGGGTGACCTCGGTACGGGGGTGACGTCCGAGGGCCCGTCGCCCCTGGGGACGCTCCCGTCCGGCGTCGGGACACGGCGATTTCCGGGTGCTTGAACACGACCGCGACACATTTGAGAAGATGAGCGTTCGTCGTGTTTCACACCGTTTCTTCCGCCGGTCCGTTCAGGGCCGGTCGGCGGGCCGCCCGAGGAGGTCGCGCGCATGTCCGGTACCGGCGCCGGCGACACCCGTCCCGTGATCCACCGCAACAGCCTGCGCGAGCAGATCGCCGGTGCGCTGCGCGAGGAGATGATGGCCGGCCGGATCGCGGCGGGCCGCAACTTCACCGTCAAGGAGATCGCCGAGCTGTACGGGGTCTCGGCGACCCCGGCCCGCGAGGCGCTGGTGGACCTGGGTGCCCAGGGCCTGCTCCGGGCCGAGCACCACCGCGGTTTCACGGTGCCGGAGTTCGACTGGGTCGACTTCCTGGAGATCTTCGAGTCGCGGGTGCTGCTCACCGACAGCGCGTTCCGCCAGCTGGCCGTGCGGGGCGCGCCCACGGACGCCAACCGGCTGCCCTCGCTGCGCCGCCGCGCGGACGCGGCGGTCCGGGCGGCCCGGTCGGGGAACCTGGACGTGATGGTCGGCTGCGACCGCCGGTTCTGGCAGGAGGTGGCCGGGCTGCTGGGCAACCGCCGGATCGGCGACTACCTGGACTGGCTGCGGGTGCAGTCCTGGATGTTCGCCGCCCCCTACCTGCGGACGATGCCGGTCCTGGCCGGGGTCTGCTGGGACCGGCACGTCGAGCTGGTCGAGGCGATCGAGGCGCGGGACCTGACGGGTGCGCACCGGATCATCTGCGACTACAACCTCTTCACCGTCCGGCTGCTGGCCGAGCTGGCCGGACAGCCCGAGGACTCGGTGGGCGTCCTGCTGCTGCTGACCGGGCCGCTGGAGACGGGCCCGGTGGCCCGGCCGGCGCCGCAGGACCAGACGGGCGGGACCGGCGGCACGGCACCGGGCGGCCCGGAGTACGGCGGGGCGGCGCAGAGCGGCAGGGCGCACGGCCCGGCCGAACCGCCCCGGCCGGCGGACGGCGCCCGTCCGGGTGGATCCGACCGGTCCGACCAGGCCGACCGCACCCGGGACCAGGGCCGCGAACTCGGCCGGGAGCTGGGCCGCGAGCTGGGTCTGGGCCTCGGCCTGGTGCCGCAGCCGCGCTCCGTCCCGTACGGCAGGTTCGGCCGCCGCCTGCCGGACCCGCAGGGCGTCTCCCGGCCCGCCTCCCAGCCCGGCTCCCCGCCAGACCCGCACCGCGCGCCGGGCCGGTAGGGTGGGCGGTCGTCGTCCCGGAGGGTCCTCGTACGGACCGTCCGGGTACCGACCCGTCCACCCGTCGTCCGCCCCCTGCAGGCGGACCCCCGTCGCCCGGAGAGGAAGAGCCGGCTCATGGCCTGCGACCTCTGGCTCGTCCCGCTCGTGGACGTGCTGAGCCACAGCCCCGAGAACCCCTTCCGGGACGATCTCGTGCTCTACAACGCCGTGTTGGCCGCGAACGGCCTGCCCGAGGTGCCGGTCTACCAGTACGTCCCGGGGATAAGCGGGGCGGTCGAGCCGATAGCCGCGTTCGACTACGACTCGCTGCACTTCCTGCGCCGGGCCTATCTGCTGGGCCTCACCGGCCTGGACATCACGCCGGTGGACGCGCTCGGCGGCGACTACGAGCAGCTGCTGGAGATGTTCGAGAGCAGCGCGGAACAGTCCCACCTGGTCTGGCACTTCGACCACGCCGGCGCCTATGTGCCGATCGAGTTCGCGGTACCGCTGGTGGACGACGCGCTGCTCGCCTCCGGCGGCCCGCTGGGCTCCACCCACGGCCTGCTGCGCGAACTGCAGGCGGTCGCCCCGGCCCTGGGCCTCGACCCGCTCAACCCGCCGGACCCGACCAGGCCGCTCGGCCCGACCGGCCTGGAGCAGCCGTTCGGCCCGCCGATCGACGACCTGCACCCCTTCGCCCGGGAGCGGCACGCCTGGTCCGGCCTCTACGCGGCGGCGACCCGCAGCCTCACCCAGGGTTCGATGATCGTCTTCGCCTGAGCCCGACGACCACCGCTCCCTCGGGCCGCCGGCTCAGCGCAGCGGCCCCTCCGGCGGGCGCTGACGCGGCATGGTGGGCCGGGTGCCCGGCGGCGGCAGGATCCGCACCTGGGCGCCCACGCCCGCCTCGCTGCGCCCGCCCCAGTTCCCGGAGGACTGGGTGGGCAGCTGGGTCATGCCCGCCCGGAACTCCAGCATCCACTCCGAGGTCTCGGTGCGGACCATGTCCGAAACGTCCTCGCAGAACCGCCGCAGCACGCCCAGGCAGCGCTCGGCCGCCTCGCCCGCGGTGCCCTCGGTGGGGCCGAGCACCTCGCGCACGCACTCCGAGGCCCAGTCGAACTGGAAGGCCTCCAGCCGGCGCTGCAGTGCCTGGGCGGTGGAGACGTCCCGCATCCACCCGGAGGTCAGGCCGAACACCCGGTCCGTGCCGTAGCAGGCGGCGGACATCATGAGTGCGACGTAGCCCCAGCCGGAGGCGTTCGCCACCGTGCCGGTGAGGTCCACCAGCGGGGCGGTGACCCCGCCGACCGCGAACCCGGCCGAGCCGAATCTCAGCAGCCGCGCCCAGCGGCGCTTCCAGACGCGGTCCTTGCGGTACCAGTCGATCGCCTCGACCGCCCGCTCCTCGGACCAGCGGTAGAGCTCCTCCAGCCGCTCGGCCGGCTCGCCCCAGTCCCCGAGCGGGAACTGGCGGGCGCTCAGATCGGTCCGGCGGCGGGTGGACGCCCGGCGCGCGATGGCGGCGGCGGGCTGGTCCTCCTCGCCGACCTCTTTGCCCCAGGCACTCTCCTCGGGCTGCATTTCCGGCTGGCTCACCTGTGGGGCTCCCTGTGGCGGGCGGACTGCTGGGTCTGACAGGGCGTCGCCCTGACGTTTCATCCGCCTGACTGGCCGTGAAACACCGGATGACGCATCGGACCCGCGACGCCTCCGGGTGAGTGTGGGCACCCGGGGACCGCGCGGACCGGCGGCTGCCGGCGGTTGTCCAACAGCACTTCTTACCGCCAAATGGCTGACCATGGGGGCGCTTCGCCAATGATCGTTATCGGATTCGGCCACCGGATGCCGAGGTGAGCGGGTTGCGGGGGTCGGCGAGATTTCACCCGTCCGAGGGAGGCCCCGGTCACCCGCCGTCCTGACCCGGATACCCGGAGCGCATCACCCGGGGCACCGCTTGGAGGTTCCTCCAGTCCACGGGCCGTGGAGGGCCGGTCGGCTGGAGGTTCGGACGGGACCGGGGGGCGGCGCGATCAGGCCACCGACTACCCTTGCCAAGCGTGAAGGTCCTCGTCATCGGCGGCGGCGCCCGCGAACACGCCCTGTGCCGCTCTCTGTCCCAAGATTCCGCCGTCACCGAGCTGCACTGCGCCCCGGGTAACGCCGGGATCGCGCAGGTGGCGACGGTCCACCCCGTCGACCAGCTGGACGGCGCGCAGGTCACCGCGCTCGCCCGGCGGCTCGACGCCGACCTGGTCGTGGTCGGCCCGGAGGCCCCGCTGGTCGCGGGCGTCTCTGACGCCGTGCGCGCGGCCGGCATCCCGGTCTTCGGCCCGTCCGGCGCGGCCGCCCAGCTGGAGGGCTCCAAGGCCTTCGCCAAGGACGTGATGGCCGGCGCCGGTGTGCCCACCGCCCGCTCCTACGTCTGCACCACCCCCGAGGAGGCCGCCGAGGCGCTGGACGCCTTCGGCGCGCCCTACGTGGTCAAGGACGACGGCCTGGCCGCCGGCAAGGGCGTGGTGGTCACCTCCGACCGCGCCGAGGCCCTCGCCCACGCCGCGTCCTGCGAGCGCGTGGTCATCGAGGAGTACCTGGACGGCCCCGAGGTATCGCTGTTCGCGATCACCGACGGCACCACCGTCCTCCCGCTCCAGCCCGCGCAGGACTTCAAGCGCGCACTGGACGGCGACGAGGGCCCCAACACCGGCGGCATGGGCGCGTACTCGCCGCTGCCCTGGGCCCCCGAGGGCCTGGTCGAGGAGGTCCTGGAGACCGTCCTGCAGCCGACCGTGGACGAGCTGCGCCGCCGCGGCACCGAGTTCTCCGGCCTGCTCTACGCCGGCCTGGCGCTGACCTCGCGCGGGACCAGGGTGATCGAGTTCAACGCCCGCTTCGGCGACCCGGAGACCCAGGTCGTGCTGGCCCGGCTGCGCACCCCGCTGGCCGGCGTGCTGCACGCCGCCGCCACCGGCACGCTGGACCAGCTGGAGCCGCTGCGCTGGGACGACGGCGCCGCCGTCACCGTGGTGATCGCCTCCGAGGGCTACCCGGCCGCGCCGCGCACCGGCGACCCGATCGAGGGCCTGGCCGAGGCCGAGGCCGCCGACGGCACCGCCTACGTGCTGCACGCCGGCACCCGCGCGGACGAGGACGGCCGGGTGCTCAGCGCCGGCGGCCGGGTCCTGTCCGTCACCGCCACCGGCACCGACCTGGCCGAGGCCCGCGGCCGCGCGTACGACGCGCTCGGTCGGATCGGCCTCAAGGGCGGCCAGCACCGCACCGACATCGCGCTCAAGGCCGCGCAGTAGCACCTCGCGAGCGGGCTAGCGCCCCGGAGGCGAGTCGAGCGCCTGAAGAGGCGAGCGACCAGCGACGAAGGAGCGCCGGAGCGAAGAGCGTCGGCACCGGGCCGGAGCGCCCCGGAGGCGAGCCGAGCGCCTGATGATGACGAGGGCGCTGTGTTCCACGGGAAACAACCCCCATGGACGCAGCGCCCTCCGGCGTTTCCGGGGTGGGAGGGGCCGGAGCCGCCGATGGGGCCGCCACACCGTTCGGCGGCCGGAATCAACCCCATCGAGTGATAGCGCCCGCATCCGGCTGACGTAGCCGGGTACTCGGCCTTATGGTGCGCTGGATCGCAGTGCCGCGGGCCGTGTCGCTGTGGTCCCCGCCGGGTAGCGGCGGTCACGCGGGGGGATGCTGGACGGCGTCCGGCACGCCGGGCCGACACGCCCGGGATCGCTTCGCACGGGCCGGGTGCGGGTCGTCCGGAATTCGGGCGCCGTCACCGGGACGAGTGGAAACCGGGGAGATCCGGAACACCCACCCGTACGCGGGCGTCAGAACTGTCAGTAGCGCCACGCAGCATGTACTAGCCGGGGATCGGATGCCGCCGTCTCCCGGTCGGAACTGATCGTTTCGAGTCGGCTCAGGGGTCCGTCGCCGGGCTCCCGAGGGCTCCGAAGGGGGTGCCGCACCGTATGGCCGTTGTCGACGCCGCGCGCGCTCATGCCCACGCCGTCCTGCGGGTCCGAGGTCTGGCCCTCGCCGCCGCCGTACTGCCCGCCGCCACCGCGGTGGTCCTGCTGGCGGGCCGGTTCACCGGTCGGCTCGGCGCACCGGGCTCCCCGGACGCCGCCGGCTGGGACGCCGTCCGCTGGGTGGTCTGCGCGGTCGCCGCCGCCACCCTGCTGGTGGCCGCACTGGTCGCCCGGGCCTACCGCCGGGCCGTCCCGCCACAGACCCCGGCCGTGCCGCTCGACCGGGCCCAGGCCCCCGAGCTGTACCGGCTGATAGACGAGCTGGCCGACCGCCTCGAAGTCCCCGCGCCCTCCCGCATCGCGCTCACCCCCGACTGCGACAGCTGGCTGGAGGACGTCCCTCCGGTCCGCGCGGCCGGCCGGCCCTTCGCCCACCGGGCCGAGAGCGCGCCCGCCGCACCGATGCTGGTGATCGGCTCGCCCTTCCTCTGGTGGATGCGGGCCGGGGAGCTGCGCGCCCTGCTCGCCCCGGTGGTGGCCGGTACGGCGGCCTCGGTCGATCCGGACATCGCCGCCGCCCGCCGGTTCCTGCGCAGTCTGGACGCCAGCCTGGACTCCGGGCCCGCCCCCGTCCCGGGCCTGGGCGGCGCCCCCGCCCCCGCGGCGCACCGGCCGCCCCGGCGGGGACCGGCCGCGCTGGTCGACCGGATCACCCGCCGGCTGCTCGGCGCCTGCCGCGCGCACTCCGCCGAGCTGGAGCGGGCGGTCGCCGGCTGGGCCTCCGAGCAGGCCCGCACGGTCGACTACGGGCTGCGGATCGCCGCCCAGGAGCAGGTCGGCCTGGCCTACGCGGGCTGGGACCGGCTGCTCACCCGGGTCGCGCTGCCCGCCTGGCGGCTCGGCCGCCACCCCACGCACCTGAACGCCGGCGTGGTCGCCGCACTCACCGAGCTGTCCCGGCGCGACCGGCTGGCCGACGGCTACGGCACCCGGCTCGGCGACCGCCCGGCCTGCGACCTGCTGGAGGAGCCCGGCGCGGTGGACCAGGCGGTCTCGCTGCTCGCCGCCGACCTGTTCTTCGGGCGCCCGGCCTCCGGCTCCTGGCGGGAGCTGGAGTGGTCCGACTACCCGGCCGAGGTGGTCGACGCGGGCTGGCGGGCCCGGGCCGCCGCACTGCAGGCCGCCCTGGACCGGCTCGCCCCGCAGGCCCGCCCGGGAGCCCCGACGCTCACCCGGCTGCTGGTCCGGCTCGCCGACGGGGACGGCGAGCCGCTGGCCGCCGCGCTCACCGCCCAGCTGGCCCGCACCACCGCCCCCGCCCCGCTGCTCGAACCCGTCCGCACCGGCCGGGACCTGCTGGTCGACCACGTCACCGCGATGGTCTGCTGCGCCGCCGTCGACACCGCCGGCGCCACCCCCGGCCTGGACTGGCTGGACGGCCCGGTCCTGGTGCTCGGCGGGGTGCGGCGCACCGATCTCGCCGGGCCGGTCGCCCAGGCCGTCGAGCAGGGCCAGGACGGGCCGCTGCGCGCCTGGCTGGACGCGGCCGACGTCCGGCTGGAGAAGCCGGTCCGGCTCTGAGCCGACCGCCCCGGCGGGGCGCTCGGCCGGTGGGCTCGCGCCCCCGCGGCGGCCGACCCCGCCGGGTATTCGCAGGCCGGGGGCCCTCTGGCCGTCGGGCCGGAAGATTGACCGCCACTAGTTGCTACCGTGGGGTGACGCAGCGCCAGCACTGTGTGGTGTATTAGACCGCACGCACATCCGGGGGGCACATGCCAGCCGGTGGAGGGTGCACCTGTGGGAGGGGCGCGTGGGGACGGAACTCAACCGCCGCTGGGAGTCCGGAACGCACGCGTACAGCGTGTCCGACCCCTTCGGCCAGGGCCCGCTGCCCTGGCTGCGCAGCCCCGACCAGTACCTGGAGGGTGCCGAGGGCGCCCTCCCCTGGTACGTCTCGGTGGACGCCCCCGGCCAGCAGCCGCTCGCGGGCGGTGCCAGACCCAAGCCGCCGGTCGGCACCCCGCAGGGCGCCAACGACGTGGTGCAGCAGATCAAGGGCTTCGCCTCGGCCGGTGTCGTCCGCCCGGGCGGCTCGGTGGACTTCCGGGTCACCGTCAACCCGCCGCGCGAGTTCACCGTGGGGGTCTACCGGATCGGCCACTACGGCGGCGACGGCGCCCGCCACATGACGTCCAGCCCGCTGATCGCCGGGCTGGCCCAGCCCGCCCCGCTGGTCGTCGGCCGCACCGTCTCCTGCCACCACTGGTGGCAGTCCTGGCGGCTGCAGATCCCCGCCCACTGGCAGCCCGGCGCCTACGTCGCCGTCCTGACCACCGCCGACATGCTGCACCGCAGCCACATCCCGTTCACCGTCCGGGACTTCGAGGAGCAGTCGCACGCCGCCGAGCTGCTGCTGGTCCTCCCGGACGTGACCTGGCAGGCCTACAACCTCTTCCCCGAGGACGGCCGCAGCGGCGCCAGCCTCTACCACGCCTGGGACGACGAGGGCCGACTGGTCGGGGAGTCGGAGGCGGCCGTCACCGTCTCCTTCGACCGCCCGCACGCCACCGCGGGCCTGCCGCTGCACGTCGGCCACGCCTACGACTTCATCCGCTGGGCCGAGCGCTACGGCTACGACCTCTCCTACGCCACCGCCACCGACCTGCACGCCGGGCTGGTCGACCCGTCCCGGCACCGCGCGCTGGTCTTCCCCGGCCACGACGAGTACTGGTCCGAGCCGATGCGCCGGGCCGCCGAGCGGGCCCGGGACGGCGGCACCTCGCTGGTCTTCCTCTCCGCCAACACCATGTACTGGCGGGTCGAGCTGTCCGCCGCCGCCTCCGGCGAGCCCAACCGGCTGCTGAACTGCCGCAAGCGGCAGAAGGTCCCGCCCGGCAGCCCGGCCGCCGGGGCGGGCGCCGCCAGCGCGCTCTGGCGGGACGCCGGCGAGCCGGAGCAGCACCTGCTGGGCCTCCAGTACTCCGGCCGGGTCGCCGCACCCGTCCCGCTGGTCGCCCGGCACACCGCGCACTGGCTCTGGGACGGCACCGGCGTCCAGGAGGGCGAGGAGCTGTCCGGGCTGGTCGCGGGCGAGGCGGACCGCTACTACCCCAAGGTGGCGCTGCCCGAGCACACCGAGCGGGTGCTGCTCGCGCACTCCCCGTACCGGGACCTGGCCGGCCGCACCCGCTACCAGGAGACCTCGCTGTACCGGGCGCCGAGCGGCGCCTACGTGTTCGCCGCCGGGACCTTCGCCTGGTCGCCCGCGCTGGACCGGCCGGGCCACACCGACGAGCGGATCCAGCGTGCCACCGCCAACCTGCTCGACCACCTCTGCAAGAACGGCTGAGAAGAGAACGGCGGAGAACCCAGGACCGGCCCGCGAGGGCCTCCATGACAGACTCGGGTGCAGTGACCTCCCCATTCGCGCGTCCCACATGCACGCGAACGACCCCTGAGGACTGAGACGACCTTGAGCGGATTTGTCACCAAGCCCGAGCCGGTCCAGGTGCCCGGCCTGGTCCACCTGCACACCGGCAAGGTGCGCGACCTCTACCGCACCGAGTCCGGCGAGCTGGTGATGGTTGCCAGCGACCGCACCTCGGCCCACGACTGGGTGCTGCCCAACGAGATCCCCGACAAGGGCCGCATCCTCACCCAGCTCTCGCTGTGGTGGTTCGAGCGGATCGCCGACCTGGTGCCCAACCACGTCGTCTCCACCGAGGTCCCGGCCGGCGCCCCCGCCGACTGGAAGGGCCGCACGCTGGTCTGCCGCAGCCTGGAGATGATCCCGGTCGAGTGCGTCGCCCGCGGCTACCTGGCAGGCTCCGGCCTGAGCGAGTACCGCGCCGACCGCACGGTCTGCGGCATCGCCCTGCCGGACGGCCTGGACGACGGCTC
Source organism: Kitasatospora sp. NPDC052868 (assembly GCF_044547105.1). Taxonomy (NCBI): domain Bacteria; kingdom Bacillati; phylum Actinomycetota; class Actinomycetes; order Kitasatosporales; family Streptomycetaceae; genus Kitasatospora; species Kitasatospora sp. NPDC052868. Next base: position 99,189 of record NZ_JBITZW010000004.1, read on the forward strand.
CGAGCTGCCCGCCCCGATCTACACCCCGGCCCTCAAGGCCGCGGTCGGCGACCACGACGAGAACGTCCCCTACGAGGAGACCGCCCGCCGGATCGGCGCCGACCTGGCCGCCCAGCTGCGCCAGACCACCCTCGCGGTCTACTCCCGGGCCCGGGACATCGCCCGCGACCGCGGTCTGATCCTGGCCGACACCAAGTTCGAGTTCGGCCTGGTGGACGGCGAGCTGGTGATCGGCGACGAGGTGCTCACGCCCGACTCCTCGCGCTACTGGCCGGCCGACCAGTGGGAGCCCGGCCACGCGCAGCCGTCCTTCGACAAGCAGCTCATCCGCGACTGGCTGACCTCCCCGGCCTCCGGCTGGGACCGTCACAGCGAGCTGCCGCCGCCGGCCCTGCCGGCCGAGATCGTCGAGCTCACCCGCAGCAAGTACATCGAGGCGTACGAGCGGCTGACCGGCACCACCTGGCAGTGACCGGGGCGCCCGCGGGCGCGGCTGGTCAGATCCAGCCGTGCTCGCGGGCGATCCGCACCGCCGCATGGCGGTTCTCGGCGCCCAGCTTGGCGGCCGCCGAGGAGAGGTAGTTGCGGACGGTGCCCTGGGAGAGCGCCGCGCGCTCGGCGATCCCGGCGATCGAGGTGCCGTCGGCGGCCAGCTCCAGCACGTCCGTCTCGCGCGGGGTCAGCGGGGTGCCGCCCGCGCTGATCGCGTCCGCCGCGAGCTCGGGGTCGACGTACCGGGCGCCGGCCCGCACGGTCCGGATGATCCCGGCGAGGTCGGCCGCCGAGACGGTCTTCGGCAGGAAGCCGCGCACCCCGACCTCCAGCGCCCGCTTCAGATAGCCGGGGCGCCCGTGGCCGGTGACGATCATCGCGCGGCAGTCCGGCAGCAGTCGGCGCAGCTCGGTGGCCACCTCGATGCCGTCCAGTCCGGGCATCTGCAGGTCCAGTACCGCGATGTCCGGGCGGTGTGCCTTCGCCATGGCCAGCGCCTCCGGGCCGGAGGCGGCCTCGGCGACCACGACGATGTCCTCCTCCAGGGAGAGCAGCGCGGCGAGCGCGCCCCGGATCAGGTGCTCGTCGTCCGCGAGCAGGACCCGTACGGGGGCGGGGGCGGGGGCGGTCATCGGCGGGCCTTCTTCCGTAGCCGAGCGGGGCCGGAGCGGGGCGGGTCAGGACGGAGCAGAACGGGTCAGGGCAGGTCAGAGCGGTTCGGGGCGGAGCGGCACGCTGGCGAGCAGCCGGAAGCGGCCCGGCCCGGCGGCCGGGACGAGCAGCTCGCCGTCGTGGGCGGCGAGCCGCTCGCGCAGTCCGTGCAGCCCGGTGCCGCTTCCCTGGGAGGGGATCGGGACGTCCGGTACCCCGTCATTCTCCAGCTCCAGCACCGCCCGGCCGTCCTCCCGGTGCAGCCGGATCGCGCAGCGCCCGGCCTCGCTGTGCCGCAGCACGTTGGTGGTCGCCTCGCGGATCACCCAGCCGAACACCGACTGGACCGGTTGGGGCAGCTCGTCGGCGTCCCCGCCGAGGTCGATCTCGCAGGCCACGTCGGCGGCGCGGAGCACCGCGCGGGCGCCGATCGCCTCCGCCTGTAGGTCCGCGGTGCGGTAGCCGCGGACCACGTCCCGGACCTCGCGCTGGGACTCCTGCGCGATCCGCTGCACCTCGGTCATCTGGTCGGCGGCCTCGGGGCGGCCCCGGCGGGCCAGTTGGACGGCCAGCTCGCTCTTCAGCGCGATGGTGGTGAGGTTGCGGCCCATCACATCGTGCAGGTCGCGGGAGAACCGCAGTCGCTCCTCGGCCACGGCCAGCCGGGACTGCGCCTCGCGGGCGGCGTCCAGCTCCCAGACCACCGACTGCAGCCAGGCGAAGCTGCGGCAGCTGCCGGCGACCAGCGTCATCGCCACCACCTGGCCGACCAGCAGGCCGGTGGCCGTCCCGGAGTCGATGCCGGCCAGCAGCACCGCGGGGGCGACCAGCGCCATGGCGCCGAACCCGGCGGCGCAGGCCTGGCGTACCGACAGGCCCACCCCCGCCGGGCCGAAGGCGGAGGCCAGCAGCGAGGAGACGGCCACGATGGTGAACGGCGGGCCGGTCGGGTCCTGCGGTCCGCCGTGGGCCGGGCCGAGCAGCAGCACCGCCCAGGAGCCGACCACCACCACCGTGCCGCTGATCGCGAGCCAGCGCAGGTGGTCGGCGGGCCGCTTCAGGTAGTGGTCGAGAGAGGTGCGGAAGGCCCGGAGGGTCACCAGCGTGCTGGCCAGGGCGACGACCAGGCAGACCTGGGCGGCGCCGCGGACGTCCTGCTGCCCGGCGGAGCTCACGATGGCCAGCGCGATGAGCGGCAGCACGATCAGCGGCACCAGGTAGAGCGACCAGCGGAGGTAGAGCTCGGTGCGCTGGGGCTTGCCGTAGCCCTTCCAGGTGCGCACCGGTGCCAGGACGTCCATCTGATCCGCTCCCTGTTCGATCATGACCGTGCTGCGTTCTTCCTATCAGCTGCGGCGTACCCTGTCCGGCCCCGCGTCAGCGGCGGGGCTCCCAGCGGAAGTAGCGCACGGCGCCCCAGGCGGCGAGGGCGAGCCAGACGCCGCCGGTGACCAGGTACGGGGCGGCGGGCGCCCAGGTGCCGAGGAAGCCGGTGGGGGCGTCGGAGCCGTCGGTGCCGAACCAGCCGAGGCGGATCAGCTGGAAGGCCGGGGTGGTGGGCAGCAGTCGGCAGATGTCGGCCATCCGGTCCGGCATGACCTCGAGCGGGTAGAACAGGCCGGAGCCGAACTGGGAGATCAGCAGGACCGGCATGGTGGTGATGCCGGCGCTCTCGACCGTCTTGGTGAACGCGCTGGAGAGCGCGGCGAGCGCCATCAGGGTGCCGATGACCAGGACCAGCCCGACGGCCAGCAGCAGCGGGTTGACCGGGACGGTGAGCTTGAGCGCGAAGGCGCCGCCGACGCCGATCACGGTGCACATCAGCAGGGCGAGACCGACCGAGGGCACCGCGGTGCCGGCCAGGATCTCGATGTCCCGGGCCTCGCCGGTGCGCAGCCGCTTGAGCACCAGCTCGCCGCGCCGGGCCACGTAGGCGGCGGTCAGGTTGTAGTAGACGACGAAGGCGAGGACCATCCCGATCGAGCCGCTGACCAGCAGCGAGTCGACGTCCAGGCCGGGGTTGTCCTTGGCCTGCTGGGAGAGCACGTTCTTCAGCCCGGCGATCAGCACCAGCGGCAGCAGCAGGGCGGTGAACAGCGCGGTGCGGTTGCGCACCAGCAGGGTGGCCTCGGCGCGGCCGAGGGCGAGCAGCCGGCCGGTCGCGGTGGTGCGGCCGGTCGTGGCGTTGCGGGCGGCGGGGACGGCGGTGGTCATCGGGCGGATCCGATCAGGCGGCGGCGGGCGGCGGGGGCGGCGGGGGTCTCGGCCGGGGGCTCGTGGGCGGCCTCGGCGGCGATCGCGAGGAAGGCCTCCTCCAGCGAGGCGCTGCGGGCGTCGAGCGCGCCGAGCGTGATCCCGTGGCGGTCGGCCCAGACCAGCAGCTCGGTGAGGGTGGCCTGAAGGCGCGGGGTCTGCACGGTGATCCGCCGGCCGACCGCGAGGACCTCGGCGGAGGTCAGCGGCGGCAGCGAGGCCCCGCTGAACTCGGGCAGCTCGAAGGTGATCCGGGAGGGGCGGCCGGCGATCACCTCGGCCACGGTGCCGGCGGTGACGACCTGGCCGCGGTGCATGATGGCCAGCCGGTCGGCCAGTTCCTCGGCCTCCTCCAGGTAGTGCGTGGTGAGCAGCACGGTGGTGCCCTCGGCGCGCAGCTCGCGCACCAGGTTCCAGACGGCGGCGCGGGCCTCGGGGTCGAGGCCGGTGCTGGGCTCGTCCAGGAAGAGCACCTCGGGCCGGCCGAGCAGGGCCATCGCGAGGTCGAGCCGGCGGCGCTCGCCGCCGGAGAGCTGCTTGACCCGGACGTCGCGGCGGTCGACCAGGCCGACCAGCTCCAGCGCCTCGTCCACCGGGCGGGCCCCGCTGGTCAGGCCGGACCAGCTGCGGCCGGTCTCGGCGACGGTGAGGTCCCCGGGGAAGCCGCCCTCCTGGAGCATGATGCCGATCCGGGGGCGGACGACGGCGCGCTCGCGGTACGGGTCGTGGCCGAGCACCCGGACCCGTCCGGCGGTCGGGGCGGCGAGGCCCTCGATCAGTTCCATGGCGGAGGTCTTGCCGGCGCCGTTGGTGCCGAGCAGCGCGAACAGCTCACCGCGCCGCACGTCCAGGTCGATGCCGCGGACGGCGCGGTATGCGGAGGCGCCGGACCCGTAGTGGCGGTGCAGGCCGGTGACCTCGATCACGCTGTCGCCCGGGGTGCGGTGCTGGCTCGTTTCCATGGCTCAAGCCTTCCGCCGCCCGGGCGCCGGGGGCAGTGCGAGCCGTCACCGGTGCGGGGTGCGGATCCACGGGTGGGCGATGACAAATGTCATGGGTGCATGCCCCGGGAATGGCCGGGGAAATGCCGAAGGGCCCCCTCGATGAGGGGGCCCTTCGTACTGGAGCGGACGACGAGATTCGAACTCGCGACCCTCACCTTGGCAAGGTGATGCTCTACCAACTGAGCCACGTCCGCAGGATGGAGATATTGAGTTGTAGCGTGCTCGCGCACTGTTGCTCGCGCACTACGAGCGGACGACGAGATTCGAACTCGCGACCCTCACCTTGGCAAGGTGATGCTCTACCAACTGAGCCACGTCCGCACGGTACCTGGTGGGGCACCGGCCGCCTCTCGGGATCTCTCCGTTGCGGCGACGAGGATTACTCTACCCCATCGATCGGGGTGGTCGCCCCACCCTTTCGGGCAGGCGGGGCGACCGGGCTCCGCCGAGGTCAGTTCGCGTCGGCGAAGGCCTCGTACACGTGCTTCGGGATACGGCCCCGGGCGGGCAGCTCCATGCCGCGCGACTGGGCCCAGGCGCGCACGGCGGCCGGGTCCGGGGTCAGTGCGGTGCGGCGGAAGGACTTACCGGTACGGCTCTGACGGCGGCCGGCCGCGACGAAGGGCGCGAGGGCCTCCCGCAGCTTTTCCGCGTTGTCCAGGGACAGGTCGATCTCGTACGACTTCCCGTCGACGCCGAAGTGGACGGTTTCCGCGGCCGCGCCGCCGTCCAGGTCGTCGGAGAGCGTGACGACTACACGCTGAGCCATGGGTGTCAATCCTCTCGGGCAATTCGGCCGAAGGGCGCGGGGTGCGCTCCCGGGGCCTGATGTGCACCACGTGCGCAAGCACATACGGGCAGCCCGATGGCGTGCCGGATACGCAGCACTTGCCGCAGCAGGTGGCCCTATTCTGCACCCGAAGCGGGTCGAAATCGAAGAGTCCGGCTTTCTTTTCCGGATATTCACGTGTCTTCGTCGGAGTGCCGGATACCGGCGCACTCGACTGGCCGATCTGTCCCGGAGTGCCGTATTCGGGCGTTCTTCGTCCCTTCCCGCCGCGGCGCCGAAACCCCTGAAATGGGGTGGCCCGGAGGGCCGGAACCCTTGGGGCGTAAGGGGCGCGGGTCTACGCGCGTCGCTCTCCCCGGCCAGCAAAGTCGGCCGAAACCCCCGGTAGTCTGGAGTTCCCCCGCCTTCACGAAGACACCACCGGGAGTGCCAGTGGCACGCGTCGTAGTCGACGTCATGCTCAAGCCGGAGATCCTCGACCCCCAGGGACAGGCGGTGCAGCGTGCACTGCCCCGTCTCGGATTCGCCGGGATCGCCGACGTCCGCCAGGGCAAGCGCTTCGAGCTGGAACTGGAGGGCCCGGTCGACGACGCCGCGCTCGCCCGGATCCGCGAAGCCGCCGAGACCTTCCTCGCCAACACCGTGATCGAGGACTTCACAGTCCGCGTCGAGGAGGAGGGCAAGTGACCACCCGAGTCGGCGTCGTCACTTTCCCCGGTTCCCTCGACGACCGCGACGCCCAGCGCGCGGTCCGCCTGGCCGGCGCCGAGCCGGTCGCCCTCTGGCACCGTGACAAGGATCTCCACCAGGTCGACGCCGTCGTCCTGCCGGGCGGATTCAGTTACGGCGACTATCTGCGCTGCGGCGCCATCTCCCGCTTCTCCCCGGTGATGGACACCATCATCGAGCAGGCGAAGCTGGGAATGCCGGTTCTCGGTATCTGCAACGGGTTCCAGGTGCTGTGCGAATCGCACCTGCTGCCCGGCGCGCTCACCCGCAACGACTCGCTGCACTTCATCTGCCGCGACCAGAAGCTGCGGATCGAGAACGCCGGCACCGCCTGGACCCGGGATTACTCGGCCGGCCAGGAAATCGTCGTCCCGCTGAAGAACGGCGAGGGCCGCTTCGTCGCCGAGGCGCACGTCCTGGACGAGCTGGAGGCGGAGGGCCGGGTGGTCGCCCGTTACCTGACCGGTGGCAACGCCGCCGACGGGTACGGTAACCCGAACGGTTCGTACCGTGACATCGCCGGCATCACCAACGCCGCCGGCAATGTCGTCGGCCTGATGCCGCACCCGGAGCACGCCGTGGAGCCGCTCACCGGTCCGACCGTCGAGGGCCTGGGCTTCTTCACTTCCGTCCTGAAGCAGCTGGTGAACGCCTGATGAGCCTCGACACCGTCAAGAACGCCGAGCAGACCCCGGACGCCTCCCAGCCTTGGGCCGAGCTCGGTCTCAAGCAGGACGAGTACGCCCGGATCCGCGAGATTCTCGACCGCCGCCCCACCGGCGCCGAACTCGCGATGTACTCGGTCATGTGGTCGGAGCACTGTTCGTACAAGAGCTCCAAGGTCCACCTGAAGCAGTTCAGCGAGAAGAAGCCGCAGAGCGACGCCATGCTCGTCGGCATCGGCGAGAACGCCGGTGTGGTCGACGTCGGCCAGGGCTACGCGGTCACCTTCAAGGTGGAGTCGCACAACCACCCCTCGTACATCGAGCCCTACCAGGGCGCGGCCACCGGCATCGGCGGCATCGTGCGCGACATCCTGGCGATGGGCGCCCGCCCGGTCGCCGTGATGGACCCGCTGCGCTTCGGTGCGGCCGACCACCCCGACACCCGGCGCGTGCTGCCCGGGATCGTCGCGGGCATCGGCGGCTACGGCAACTGCCTGGGCCTGCCGAACATCGGCGGCGAGGTCGTCTTCGACTCCTGCTACCAGGGCAACCCGCTGGTCAACGCCCTGTGCGTGGGCGTGATGAAGCACGAGGACATCCACCTCGCGCAGGCCTCCGGCGCCGGCAACAAGGTCATCCTCTACGGTGCCCGCACCGGCGGCGACGGCATCGGCGGTGTCTCGGTGCTCGCCTCCGAGACCTTCGACGCCACCGGCCCGGCCAAGCGCCCGGCGGTCCAGGTCGGCGACCCGTTCCAGGAGAAGCTCCTCATCGAGTGCACCCTGGAGATCTTCGCCGAGAAGCTCGTCAAGGGCATCCAGGACCTCGGCGGCGCCGGCCTCTCCTGCGCCACCTCCGAGCTGGCCTCGGCCGGCTCCGGCGGTATGCGGATCGAGCTGGACACCGTGCCGCTGCGCGACAACACGCTCTCGCCCGAGGAGATCCTCATGAGCGAGTCGCAGGAGCGCATGTGCGCCATCGTCGAGCCCGACAAGGTCGACCGCTTCCTGGAGATCTGCGAGAAGTGGGACGTCATCGCCACCGTCATCGGTGAGGTGACCGACGGCGAGCGTCTGGAGATCTTCTGGCACGGCGAGCTGGTGGTCGACGTGCCGCCGCGCACCGTCGCCCACGAGGGCCCGACCTACCAGCGCCCGTACGCCCGCCCGAGCTGGCAGGACGCGCTGCAGGCCGACGCCCCGACCGCCGAGCGCCTCGCCCGCCCGACCACCGGTGAGGGCCTGAAGGCCGACCTGCTCAAGGTCGCCGGCTCGCCCAACCAGGCCTCCAAGTCCTGGATCACCGACCAGTACGACCGCTACGTGCTCGGCAACACCGTGCTCTCGGTGCCCGAGGACTCCGGCATGATCCGGATCGACGAGGAGACCAACCTCGGCGTCTCGGTCGCCACCGACGGCAACGGCCGCTACACCAAGCTGGATCCGTACACCGGTGCCCAGCTGGCCCTCGCCGAGGCGTACCGCAACGTCGCGGCCGGCGGTGCCAAGCCGCTCGCGATCTCCGACTGCCTCAACTTCGGCTCCCCCGAGGACCCGGACGTGATGTGGCAGTTCGCCGAGGCCACCCGCGGCCTGGCCGACGCCTGCCTGGAGCTGGGCACCCCGGTCACCGGCGGCAACGTCTCGCTCTACAACCAGACCGGCGAGACCGCCATCCACCCGACCCCCGTGGTCGCGGTGCTCGGCGTCATCGACGATGTCACCCGCCGCACCCCGATCGCGTTCGCCGAGGAGGGGCAGCTGCTCTACCTGCTCGGTGACACCGCGGACGAGCTCGGCGGTTCGGCCTGGTCGCAGGTGGTCCACGACCACCTGGGCGGTCTGCCGCCCAAGGTCGACCTGGAGCGCGAGCGGCTGCTCGGCGACATCCTGATCGCCGCCTCGCGCGACGGCATGATCGACGCCGCGCACGACCTCTCCGACGGCGGCCTCGGCCAGGCCCTGGTGGAGAGCTGCCTCAAGGGCGGCCACGGCGCACGGATCATCCTGCCCGAGGGCCAGGACCCGTTCGTGTTCCTGTTCTCCGAGTCGGCGGGCCGCGCGGTTGTCGCGGTGCCGCGCAGCGAGGAGCTCCGGTTCAACGACATGTGCACCGCGCGCGGCCTGCCGGCCACCCGCATCGGTGTGGTCGACGGCGATGTCCTGGACGTCCAGGGCCAGTTCACCGTCTCGCTGGCCGAGCTGAAGGACGCCCACACCGGCGTCATCGAGGCCCTGCTCGCCTGACACCCCCATGGTCGCGGGCCCGCCCCGAGCGGCCCGGAGGCGAGCGAGCGAATGACAGAGGGGCGGGCGGTTCTGCGGAACCGCCCGCCCCTCGGCGTATGTTGGGGCGCATGCCTGCCAAGTCCCGTACGTACCAGCACCCGAAGGTCAGTGCCGCGCTGGCGGCGCAGACCGCCGCACTGCGCGACACCGTCCGGGAGCTCTGCGCCCGCCCGGACGCCGCGGACCTGCTCGCCCGGCCGACCCGGCTGGGGGAGTGGACGGTACGCGAGCTGATCGCGCACCTCGCCGTCCAGATCGACTGGGTGCCGGCCCACCTCGGGGAAGCGCTGGAGGGGCGGGCGCCGCTGGACCTGCTGCAGTGGGTCGCCCGGGTCGGCACGGTCGCACCGCTGCTCGACGCGCAGGCCAGGGAGCAGGCGGCGGGTGCCTTCGGCGGGGATCCGGCCTCGGTGGCGGACGCCTTCGAGCGCGCCGCGGGCGCGCTGATCACCGTCCTGGCCGAGCCGGAGACGGCCGCCCCGGGCCGGCGGTTCGAGATCAGGCTCGGCTCGATGTCGCTCACCGACATGCTGGTGACCCGGCTGGTCGAGACGGTCGTGCACGCCGACGACCTGGCCGCGGCGGTGGGGGTGGCCTTCCCGCACGAGCGGCAGGCGCTGGCCGCCGTCACCCGGCTGCTGGCCGACGCCCTCGCCGACCAGGTGCCCGGCGGTGCGGTCGAGCTGCGGATCCCGCCGTACGCCGTGGTGCAGGCGGTCGAGGGACCGCGGCACACCCGCGGCACCCCGCCGAACGTGGTCGAGACCGACCCGCTCACCTGGATCAGGCTCGCCACCGGCCGTACCGGCTGGGCGTCCGCGGTGGACGCCGGCGCGGTGTCGGCCGGCGGCGAGCGCAGTGACCTCCGGGCCTACCTGCCCGTGCTGGGCTGAGGGGTCACGGGCGCAGCTGGGCGGCGAGCTGCTCGGTGGCCTTCCGCAGCGGCTCGCCGACCAGGGAGGGCTCCACCGCCGCGTCGGAGTCCTGGGTGAGCGTCAGCACCAGGTCGCCCTTGCCCTTGGCCGCCACCCGGGCGACCCCCACCGAGGCGTCGCCCGGGGTGAGCCTGGTCTCCCCGGCCTTGGGCCTGTCGTTGGCGAACTGCGTCAGCTGGTCCACTCCGACGTTCCCGAAGCGCTGGATGTGCGGCAGCATCATGTTGACCCCGACGTCGTTCTGGGGGATCGCCAGCAGATCGATCCGGACGGGCGTCGAACCCACCGTGTAGGTGCAGGTCACCCAGGCCGAGGGGGGAGTGGCCGGCATCGAGGGCATTCCCGCCGGGTGGCTGGCGCCGGCGGGCCAGTCCTGGGCCGGGACGCCGTCGCCGAGGTCGGTGTCCACCGGCTTCTCGTCCTTGGCCCCGGCGGTCACCGGGCGGTCGATCCCGGCGCCCTTCAGCGCCGCCGCGAGGTCGAGGCCGAAGGGGCACGGCCCGGACTTCGACAGTCCCTGGGCCGTCGACCGCACCTGGTCGTAGGAGAGCTTGCCCCCGCCGCCCGAGCCGCTGCCCGAGTCGCCGGAGGAGGAGCAGGCGGCCGCGCCGAGGACGATCCCGACGGCGCCCAGCAGGGCGGGGACGCGGCGCATCTTGGCTGTCGTGCGGTCAGCTGTCATTCGGTCAGCCTACGTCGGGGTTGTCGCGGGGCGCCGTTGAACAGGTCTCAGATCGGTCCCGGTAGAGCCCGGCAGGGCCCGGCAGGGCCGGTTCAGGGCACCGCCGGGCCGCCCAGGTAGGTGCCCTCCGCGCTGTACGGCCAGGCGTTGGGCTCGCAGCCCTTGAGGCCGTAGATCTGCTGCATCATGGCGGGCGCGGGCTTGCCCTTGCCCGGGCAGGTCTCGTGCCCGTGGCCGATCCGGTGGCCCACCTCGTGGTTGACGATCAGTGCCCGGTACTCGTCGATCGGCCCGCTGAACTGCGGCGATCCGGTGTTCCAGCGCTTGACGTTGACCAGCACCTGGTTGCCGACGTTGCAGTTCACCTCGCCGTGGGTGTCCAGGCCGGCGGCGCCGCAGATCTTGTCCACGGTGGCCGGGGAGGCGATCTTCACGGTGAAGTCGTACGCGCCGCCCGCCACCAGCTGGAAGCCGTTCTTGCGGTCGTTGGTCCAGCCGCGCTTGTCGGCCAGGATGCCCTGGACCTGGGCGGCGGCGGCCGGCGGGTCGATTCCGATGCCGTCCTCGACCTCCACCCGGTAGCGGCGGATGGTGCCCTTGCCGACCGGGGCGGCGGCGCCGGGGGCGATGGTGAAGGTGCCGGCGCCCTTGGCCGGGCCCGGGTCCGGGGCGCTGGGCTCCACGACGGGCGGCGGCGCGGGCGGCTCCGGGGTGGGGGTGGCCGTGGGGGTCGCCGTGGGGGTGGCGGGCGCGGCGGCCGGGGCGGAGCCCTCGCCGGCCGGGGCGACCCGGCCCTGGGCGGTCGGTCCGGTGCCGGGCAGCACGGAGGGCCGGTTGAGGATGAAGAGGGTGCCGCCGAGTATCGCCAGCGCCGCGACCATCGCGGCGATCATCCCCGGTCCGAGCCTGCGGCGCTGTCGGCGGCGGCGCCGGCCGCCGCCCGGCTGTCCGGTGCCCGCCCGGTTGCCGCGAGCCCGGCCGCCGCGCGGGCCGGCGCTGCGTGCGCGGGTGCCGCGCCGGGCGGATCTTGCTGGGGGCACGTCGAAGGCTTCCTGTCGGGCTGGCGGGGCCGCGGAGCATTCGAACAGACAGGTGCGCCCCCTCGCCCGCCCACCCTGGCATGGAGACCCTGTGAATGTCCACGCACCCGGTACGCAGGGCGTTTACGACGCACGGCGCCCCCGCCGCCCGGGTGGGCGGCGGGGGCGGTCGATCGAACCGGCCTGGTCAGCCCAGGGTGGCGGCGGCGGTCGGCGAGCTGTCCCGGAGGAACTGCGCGCAGCGCTCCGCCTCCTCCTTCTCCTCGATCGCGGCGGCGGCCCGGCCGAGCGCGTGCAGCGCCCGCAGGAAGCCGCGGTTCGGCTCGTGCTCCCACGGCACCGGGCCGTGGCCCTTCCAGCCGGCCCGCCGCAGCGAGTCCAGCCCGCGGTGGTACCCGGTCCGGGCGTACGCGTAGGACTCGACGGTGCGGCCGGCGGCGAAGGCGTCGTCGGCGAGCTGGGCCCAGGCCAGCGAGGAGGTCGGGAACTTCGCCGCGACCTCGGCCGGGGAGGCGCCGCCGGCCAGCAGCTCCAGCGGAGCGGGCTCGGCGGGCAGGTGCGTCGGGGGCGGACCCCCGAGGAGGTTCTGGTGGATGGTCATGCCCCCCAGTGAACCACTGGGGGGCACGACCGCAGACCCTGCCGTCCGGCGGAGCCCTACTTCAGGCGGTTGCCGGCCGAGCGCAGCTGCTGCGCGGCCTCCAGCACGCGGGCGGCCATGCCGGCCTCGGCGAGCTTGCCCCAGGTGCGCGGGTCGTAGGTGTTCTTCTTGCCGACCTCGCCGTCGACCTTCAGCACGCCGTCGTAGTTGCGGAACATGTGGTCCACGACCGGGCGGGTGAAGGCGTACTGGGTGTCGGTGTCGAGGTTCATCTTCACGACGCCGTTCTCCAGCGCGGTGGCGATCTCCTCGGTGGTGGAGCCCGAGCCGCCGTGGAAGACGAAGTCGAACGGGTCGGTCTTGCCGTACTGCTTGCCGATCGCGTCCTGCAGCTCGCGCAGCAGGCCCGGCTTCAGCACGACGTTGCCCGGCTTGTAGACGCCGTGCACGTTGCCGAAGGAGGCGGCCAGCAGGTAGCGGCCCTTCTCGCCCAGGCCCAGGGCCTCGGCGGTGCGGACGGCGTCGTTGACGGTGGTGTACAGCTCGTCGTTGATCTCGTGGGTGACGCCGTCCTCCTCGCCACCGGTCGGGGTGATCTCGACCTCGAGGATGATCTTGGCGGCGACGGCCTGGGCCAGCAGCTCCTCGGCGATGGCCAGGTTGTCGTTCAGGGTCTCGGCGGAGCCGTCCCACATGTGCGACTGGAACAGCGGGTTCAGACCCTTGGCCACGCGCTCGGCGGAGACCGCCAGCAGCGGGCGGACGTAGCCGTCCAGCTTGTCCTTCGGGCAGTGGTCGGTGTGCAGCGCGATGGTGACGTCGTACTTGGCGGCGACGATGTGCGCGAACTCGGCCAGCGCCACGGCGCCGGTCACCATGTCCTTGTTGTGCTGGCCGCCCAGGAACTCCGCACCACCGGTGGAGATCTGGATGATGCCGTCGCTCTCGGCCTCGGCGAAGCCGCGCAGCGCGGCGTGCAGGGTCTGCGACGAGGTGACGTTGATGGCCGGGTAGGCGAACTTGCCCGCCTTGGCCCGGTCGAGCATCTCGTTGTAGACCTCGGGAGTTGCGATGGGCATGCGAATCCGCTCCTGTCGGGTTGCGGCGTACGGACGGTGCTGTCCGACGCTGTGTACGCCTTCGTGGCGACTCCGGGGTACCGGGGCCTACGCGCGGCTCTGCGGTGCGGCTCTCCTGTACCAAGGTTCGAGGCGGCCGCTGCGGTACGACAATGAGGGTGTTTGCGACCGCGGTCCGGGACGCCGGAGTCATCTTCCCATCCCAGGCCCGGGGACCACCATGTGGCCCGCCTGTCGGGACGGGGGCCCGCGTGCGACGAAGGGATGACGGCCCTCTCGACCCCCGGGCCGAAGCCCGCGTCAATACAAGCCAGCTATCCTGCGCCCGTGGACTACAACCAGCTGGCCGTCAATCTGCTCGACGCCAAATCACTGATCTCGTCCCTCGGTGCCATCGGGCTGATCGCGATCATCTTCGCGGAGACCGGCCTCCTGGTCGGATTCTTCTTCCCGGGTGACTCCCTGCTGATCATCGCCGGGGTCGCCGCCTCGAACGCCGCCTCGTCGGTGCTCGGCGACGGTACGAAGCTGCCGATCGGGGTGCTGCTGATCGGGGCCCCGGTGGCCGCCATCGCCGGCGCCCAGCTCGGACACCTGATCGGGGTGAAGGCCGGGCCGAAGATGTTCGACAAGCCCGAGTCGAAGATCTTCCGCCGTGAGTACGTGCTGAAGGCCGAGGAGTACTTCAACAAGTTCGGGCCCGGCAAGGCGGTGGTGCTGGCCCGCTTCATGCCGATCGTCCGGACCTTCCTGAACCCGGTCGCCGGCACCCTGGAGATGCCGGCCCGGACGTTCTTCCTGTGGAACGTGATCGGCGGTGTGCTGTGGACCGAGTCCATGCTGCTGATCGGTTACTTCTTCGGTGACGCGCTCGCCCCGGTGATCGACAAGTACCTGATCCCGGCCGTGCTGCTGATCGTGCTGCTGTCCGTCTCGCCGATCCTGATCGAGGTGCTGCGCGAGCGGAAGAAGAAGAAGGCGGGCGGCGCCGAGGCCGTGGCCGAGGACGGCGAGGCCGTCCAGGCCGGCGGCCGCCACCGCCGGGGCTGATCCCCCTCCGGGGCCTGTCCCTGGACGACGAACGGCCGGGGCCGGGCCCGGTTAAAGTGAAACCGGACCGGCCCCGGCCGGTGTGGCGATGCCCCCGGGGCCCCGGGGGCACAGGCCCCGGGCGGGCCAGGTGTACGCGGTCACGTACGGCAGGCCGGTCGCCTCGACCGCCGCGGCGCCGCCGCGCTCCACGATCACCGCGACGCCGACCACCTCGGCGCCCGCCTCGCGCAGGGCCTCGACGGCGGTCAGCACCGAACCACCGGTGGTGGAGGTGTCCTCGACCGCCAGCACCCGGCGGCCCTTGACGTCCGGGCCCTCGATCCGGCGCTGCAGGCCGTGCGCCTTGCCCGCCTTGCGGACCACGAAGGCGTCCAGCTCACGGCCGCGGGCGGCGGCGGCGTGCAGCATCGCGGCGGCCACCGGGTCGGCACCCAGGGTCAGCCCGCCGACGGCGTCGTACTCCAGGTCGGCGGTGGCGTCCAGCATCACCCGGCCGACCAGCGGAGCGGCCTGCGCGTCCAGGGTGATCCGGCGCAGGTCGACGTAGTAGTCGGCCTCCTTGCCGGAGGAAAGGGTGACCTTGCCGTGCACGACGGCCTTGTCCTTGATCTGTGCCAGCAGGGCGTCGCGGTCGTTGCTCAGGTCGGTGCTCATGAGCGTTCAGTCTAGAGCCTGCCGAGGACGGACCCTAGCGGCGGCGCAGCGCTCTGACCAGCACCACGGCGCCGCCCAGCAGGGCCACTCCGCCGCCGATCACCCACGGCACCGCGTTGCGGCTGCCGGGGCCCGGCACCACGATGCCGCCGGCCTCGCCGCCCCAGCGGGACGCGGCACGGGCCCGCGCGCTGCGGGCCGGCAGGGCCGGGGCGTAGCGGCCGCGCGGCGGGGCGTGGTCGACCTCCTCGGCGGAGCGCCCGACGATGCTGCGGCGGACCGGGCCGCTGAGCACCGGCTCCTGCTCGTACTCGAAGGGCAGCTCGGCGGGGAGGTCGGTGGACGGGTCGCCGTCCTCGGCGGGGCCCGAGGTGTCGCCGGAGCCCTCGCGGTCGTCCTGCTCGGGGTGCTCGGTGCGGTCGCCGGTGGGGAGGCCGAAGCGCTCGGCGTCGGCGTCGGAGAAGGCGATCAGGTCGGAGAGGTCGTCCTCCAGGTCGTCGCCGGGCTCGTCCTGGCGGTCCTCCAGGAAGTGCACGGTGGCGCCGGTCTCCTCCTCGACGGGCTCGACGACCTCCACGACCTCGATCGGCTCGACGTCGTCGACCGGCTCGACGTCGTCGACGTCGTCGGCGCTCTGCACGTCGTCGGCGGCTTCGGCGCCCGCGACGTCGTCGGAGCCCTCGGAGTCCTCGGAGCCCTCGGCGGTCTCCTCGTCGTCCTCCGGCTCCGCCTCGGCGGCGCCCTCCGGCGCGGCCAGGGCGGCGACGAAGCGGTCCAGCAGCCGGCGGCCGACGGCGGCGAGGGTCTCGTCGTCGAACTCGGCGAGCCGCCCGGTGGCGCTCAGGTCGCCGGTGAAGCGGACCAGGCCGGTGCCGTCCTCGGCGCCGTCCGCGACGCTCACCCGGACGGTGGCACTGGCCTCGCCGCCGCCGCGCGCCTCCTGGCCCTCGGCGAACACGGTGAGGACGCCTTCGCGGCCCTCGATCAGTGAGAGCACGCCCTTGTAGGTGATGGTGGAGGTGCCGACCCGCAGGCGCAGCCGTCCGCTGATCTCGTCGGCGGGGCCGCGGCCGGCCGCGGCCGGTTCGGTGCTCAGCCCCGGCACGCAACGTGCCAGCAGGGCGGGATCCTGCAGCGCCTGCCGGACCGCTTCGGCGGGCATCGGGACGACAACCTCATGCTCCATGCCAGGGAGCCTACCGACCCAACCCCCGGTGGTCTCCGCGATGGGGCCCACCGGGGGCTTCGGCGGCTCCGTCCGGGGTCGGTCCGCGGCGCCCGGACGGAGCCGCTCCCGGTTCAGTGCGGCCCCAGCAGGGTCAGGGCGGCCGGCGGCCGGGTGGGGCGCCGGGCGGTCAGCCGGGCGGAGGAGGCGCGCAGGGCGTCCGAGTCGAACGCGCGCGGGGGCGGGGCGTCCGGCGCGAGGCCGAGCGGGGGCTGGGCGGCGGCCGCGAGCAGGAAGCCCTGGCCGTCGTCCGGTCCGGGCACGCAGCTCGCCTTCGGGCTGCCCTGGACGGTGTACGGGACGGTGCGCAGGCCCGCCGCCCGCAGCCCGGACTCGATCTGCCAGAGCCCGTGCTCGTCGCTCCCCGCCCGGACCGCGAGCCGCCCGCCGGGCGAGAGCAGCCGGGTGGCGAGGCCGTAGAACTCCTGGGAGTGGAACTTCACCGTGCCGCCGTCCGCGGGGGCGGGCAGATCGGCGAGCACCACGTCGAAGGCCCGGTCCCCGGGCCGGACGCCGCGCAGCCACTCCAGCGGGTCCGCGTCGACCGTCCGCACCCGCGGGTCGTCCAGCGAGCGCCCGGAGAGCGCGGCCAGGCCCGGGTCGGTCCGGGCGAGCCGGGTGAGCGCCGGGTCGAGGTCGACCAGCAGCACCGAGCGGACCCCGCCGTGCCGCAGCACCTCGCGCGCGGCGAGTCCGTCGCCGCCGCCGAGCACCAGCACCCGGGCGTCCGGTCCGGCGGCCATCGCGGGGTGCACCAGGGCCTCGCTGCCCCGGTACTCGTCCGGGCCGCAGACCGCGAGCCGGCCGTCCCGGTAGAGCCGCAGCGGCCCCTCGGCCGGGCCGGTGAGGACGATCTCCTGGTACCGGCTGTGGGCGGCGAAGCGGACCTGCGCGCCGTACAGGGCGTGCCGGGCGGCCCGTTCGACCGCGCCGGACCAGGCGGCGGCCGCGGCGAGCGCGGCGAGGACGAGCGCGCAGCCGCCCCAGAGCAGCATCCGGACCTTCGGCGCCGGCTCCTCGCGGAACAGCCAGAGCACCACCGCGGCTCCCGCGACGGCGTTGACCGCGCCGGTGACCAGCGCACCGGTGCCCTGGCCGAAGGCGGGCAGGATCAGGAACGGGAAGGCGAGGCCGCCGATCAGCGCGCCCACGTAGTCGGCCGCGAAGAGGTCGGCCGCGGCCCGCCCGGCGTCCTCCCGTCTGATCCGCTGGATGAGCGTCATCAGCAGCGGGATCTCGGCGCCGATCAGGATGCCGATCAGACAGGTCAGCCCGACCATCGCGGCCTGGTAGCGGCCGATCCAGGCCCAGCAGGAGTAGAGCGCGAGAACGGACAGCCCGCCGGTCAGCGCGAGCGCGCACTCGACCAGGGCGAAGGCGGTGGCGGGGCGGCGGGTGAAGCGCTTGGCGAGCAGTGAGCCGAGGCCCATCGCGAACACCATGACGGAGAGCACGACCGAGGTTTGGGTGACCGAGTCCCCGAGCAGATAGCTGCCGAGCGCCACGAGTTCGAGCTCGTAGACGAGTCCGCAGGCCGCGCAGACGAACGCGGCCAGCAGGACGGCCAGCCGGGCGAGCCGGGGGCGGGAGCGCAGCCGGGCGCGACGGCGGGCGGGCAGGGGGGTCAGGCTCCGCCCGAGCCGGGGTGGGCTGCCGTCGTCGAGGTCGAGTCCCGACTGAGCGGGCGGACCGGCCGGATGGTTGATCACGAACAAACGCTAGGCGACGTTCGGTACGGATAGCTGCGTCCATTCGACGGACAGCGGGGTGTCGGAGGTTGACGGATCGTTCCTGCGTGCGATTCCCGGCTGCTCGGCGATTGGTGGCGGGCGGTGGCCCTCACTGCGGCACCACGAGCGAGCACTGCGGCACCACGAGCGAGGAGCGGGTGCAGACCAGCTGGCCCTCCTGCGGGTAGGCGTGCCAGGTGCGCCAGAGCAGCCGGTCCGGGCCGCCCTGGGTGACGAGCGCGGTGAAGGCGCTGGGATCCCCGGGGAAGACGCCGGCCAGGCCGCGGGGGTGGCCCTCGACCAGGGCCAGCAGCTCCTGGGCGCGGGCGGCGAACTCGTGCGGGGGCAGCGCCTCGATCCGGGCCGCGAACTCGTACTCCCAGCCGGCCACCTGTTTGGCCACCCGGGCGGGCAAAGGGGTGCGGCGGCCCGGCAGACAGGCGACCGTCTCCAGGCACTCGCCCGGGCCGGCGGCGATCACCACCTGGTGCGAGGCGCCCAGCAGTCGCAGCTGGAGGGTGCCGGGCGGGCCCGGGCGGCCGGCGGTGTCGAGTCTCAGATCGCGAACCGCGAGAGCGGGCAGCGGGTCGCCGCCCAGGCACCAGGCCAGGTCACCGGCGCGGGTGTCCGTGTAGGAGGTCTGCAGTGTGGTGAGCATGCTCGGCTCCGCGTTTCAGCTCCGTGCGCGCCCGCCGTGCAGCATCCGAGTAGGCCCAGGCGTTGGCGAGGCTGTTCGTGGCTGTGCGGTCCAGGGCGCGGCCGACCGTGGAAGGAAGGATTCCGGCTGGAGATTCAGCAGCAGAGAAGCATGAATACGCCGGGTCCGTCGGTGATTTACCCAACTTTGTCAAGCATTCACCGTTTCGAGCACACCCGCTTCCCTGGTCTGATCGACCCGGTGTGCGACTCTGCACCGCGCGCGCCCCTGGTACCGGGGTGTGCGCCGTTCGCTCTGGTCGCGCGCCGCGAGGGCGGCCCGCACGCCCCCACCCCTGATGCGCCGGGCGCAGGCGGCGTCGGCCCGTGCCGCCGGGGCAGGCGGAATTGCCCCACGGGCAGTGACGGGTCAAGCGGGGTGGTCGAATTGACTGGGCGTCAGGCCTGGCTGGTGCGGCGCCCGGCCGTGGTCGCGGCCGCTCGGCGGCTACAGCCGGCCGAGCCGGGCGACGGCCTCCTCCAGTACCTCGACCCGCTTGCAGAAGGCGAAGCGGACGAGCGGGCGGCCGGCCTCGGAGTCGTCGTAGAAGACCGCGTTGGGGATCGCGACCACGCCGCACCGGCCGGGCAGGGTGCGGCAGAACTCGATGCCGTCCTTCTCGCCCAGCGGGGTGATGTCGGTGGTGATGAAGTAGGTGCCCGCGGGCCGGAACACCCGGAACCCGGCCGCGTCCAGCCCGTCCGCGAGCAGGTCCCGCTTGCGCAGCAGGTCGGCGCGCAGGGAGTCGAAGTACGCGTCGGGCAGCCGCAGCGCCTCGGCGACGGCGTACTGGAACGGCCCGGCGCTGACGTAGGTCAGGTACTGCTTGGCGGTGCGGACCGCCGAGACCAGCGGCGCGCTCGCCGTCACCCAGCCGACCTTCCAGCCGGTGAAGGAGAAGGTCTTGCCGGCCGAGGAGATCGAGACGGTGCGCTCGCGCATGCCGGGCAGGGCGGCGATCGGGTGGTGGGCGCCGCTGAACACCAGGTGCTCGTAGACCTCGTCGACGATCACCAGCAGGTCGTGCTCGACGGCCAGGGCGGCGATCGCGGCCAGTTCGTCGGCGGTGAGCACGGTGCCGGTCGGGTTGTGCGGGGTGTTCAGCAGCAGCAGCCGGGTACGCGGGGTGACCAGGGCGCGCAGCTGGTCCAGGTCGGGCCGGAAGTCCGGTGCACGCAGGGTGAGCGGGACGCGGACGGCCCCCGCCATGGCGATGCAGGCGGCGTAGGAGTCGTAGAAGGGTTCGAGGGCGATCACCTCGTCGCCGGGCTCCAGCAGGGCGAGCAGGGCGGCGGCGATGGCCTCGGTGGCGCCCGCGGTGACCAGGACCTCGGTGTCGGGGTCGTAGGACAGGCCGTGGAAGCGCTGCTGGTGCTCGGCGATCGCGGTCCGCAGCTCGGGGATCCCGGGGCCGGGCGGGTACTGGTTGCCGTGCCCGTCCAGCACCGCGCGGGCCGCGGCCTCGGCGATCTCGCGCGGGCCGTCGGTGTCGGGGAACCCCTGGCCGAGGTTGATCGATCCGGTCGCGGTGGCCAGGGCGGACATCTCCGCGAAGATCGTCGTGCCCATGCCCGCCAGCCGGCGGTTCAACAGCGGCCTCGCACCCATTGCAGCTCCTCACGGCTCGTCGTCGGCCCCATCCTCGGGGCAGTCGGCGGCCGGGGACAAGCACGGCCCGCCGACCGGGGGTCCGGTGGCGGGCCGATGCCGAAGTCGCGGGGGAGGTCAGGCCTCGTTGGTGTCCTCGGGGGACTCGCCCTCGCCCTCCTCGCCCTCGATCTCCTTCTGGAGGCCGAGGCGCTCGACGATCCACTGCTCGAAGCCGACGGCGGCCTGGGTCCAGTTGGCGGTGGTGGTGACGAAGTAGTCGAGGTTGACGCCGGTGCCGACGATCATCTGGGCCTCGCCGATCAGGCGGACCACGCCGTCCTCGTGGGTGTGCGTGTAGACCTTGGGCCAGAGGGTCTCGCGGTTCCACTCGTCGATCAGGTCGAGGATCTCGCCCTTCTCCTCGAGCGGGTAGGCGCGGTCGTAGAACGCGCGGACGGCGAAGAGCTCCTTCTGGTCACCGCGGAACATGTAGTAGACGCGGAAGCCCTCCCAGGGGGCGGTGAGGTCGCCCTCCTCGTCCACGACGTGCTTGAGCTGCATCTGGTCGAGCAGCTGGGTCACCAGGGCCTGGTCCGGAACGATGATCGGCGGCGGGCCGGCCGGGCGACCCTGACCGCCGCCGGGCTGACCGCCCTGCGGGAGGCCGAACGACGGGATGGACGACGGGTCGATGCTCATGGGGGTCCTCTTCCTCAGTGCACGTGGTGGCCGGCAATGAGAGGCCGCCCTTCCATGTCCCATCCTGCCTCATTCGGGGCCCCGCTCACAGGGGCGCCCGGACGCGGCCGACGGGGTCCGGGCTGGTCCGGCGGGCCGCCGCCCGGGGGCGGGGCCGGCCCGCCGGACCAGCCGGTCTACTTCTCCAGCGGCCCCCGCGTCCGGACGCCGAGGTGGTCGGCGTCACCGTCCCGCTCGACCACCACGGTGTCGCCGTCGTGGACCTCGCCGGAGAGGATGGCGCGGGCCAGCCGGTCCCCGATCGCGGACTGCACCAGGCGGCGCAGCGGCCGGGCGCCGTACGCCGGGTCGTAGCCGGTGCGGGCCAGCCAGTCCCGGGCGTCCTCGGTGACCTGCAGGGTGAGCCGGCGCTCGCGTAGCCGGTCGCCGAGCCGGTCCACCTGGAGGTCGACGATCCGGCTGAGCTCGGCGGTGCCCAGCGGCTCGAAGACCACGATGTCGTCCAGCCGGTTGAGGAACTCCGGCTTGAACGCGGCCCGCACCGACTCCAGCACCAGCTGCTTCTTCATCTCCTCCGGGGTGGCCGGGTCGACGAGGAACTGCGAGCCCAGGTTGGAGGTGAGGATCAGGATCGCGTTGCGGAAGTCCACCGTGCGGCCCTGGCCGTCGGTGAGCCGGCCGTCGTCCAGGACCTGGAGCAGCACGTCGAAGACCTCGGGGTGGGCCTTCTCGACCTCGTCCAGCAGCACGACGCTGTACGGGCGGCGGCGGACCGCCTCGGTGAGCTGGCCGCCCTCCTCGTACCCGACGTAGCCGGGCGGGGCGCCGACCAGGCGCGAGACGGAGTGCTTCTCGCCGTACTCGCTCATGTCGATGCGGACCATCGCCCGCTCGTCGTCGAAGAGGAAGTCGGCCAGGGCCTTGGCGAGTTCGGTCTTGCCGACGCCGGTCGGGCCGAGGAAGAGGAAGGATCCGGTCGGCCGGTCGGGGTCGGCGATGCCGGAGCGGGTGCGGCGCACCGCGTCCGAGACGGCCTGGACGGCCTCCCGCTGGCCGATCAGGCGGCGGCCCAACTCGTCCTCCATGCGCAGGAGTTTGGCGCTCTCGCCCTCCAGTAGCCGGCCGGCCGGGATGCCCGTCCAGGAGGCGACCACATCGGCGACGTCGTCCGGGCCGACCTCCTCCTTGACCATCGAGGTGCTGGCGTCCTGGTCGGCGGCGCGCTCCTGGGCCTCGGCCAACTCGTGCTCGGCGGTCGGGATCTCGGCGTACATCAGCTTGGAGGCGCGCTCGAAGTCGCCGTCCCGCTGGGCGCGGTCGAGGGCGCCGTGCAGGTCGTCCAGCCGCTCCTTGAGCTCGCCGACCCGGTTCAGGCTCTTCTTCTCCTGCTCCCAGCGGGCCGTGAGCACGCTCAACTGCTCGTTCCGGTCGGCGAGATCGCGGCGCAGCCGGGCCAGCCGGTCGACCGAGGCCGGGTCGGACTCCTTCTCCAGGGCCAGCTCCTCCATCCGCAACCGGTCGACGGAGCGCTGGAGTTCGTCGATCTCCACCGGGGAGGAGTCGATCTCCATCCGGAGCCGGGAGGCCGCCTCGTCGACCAGGTCGATCGCCTTGTCGGGCAGGAAGCGGGAGGTGATGTAGCGGTTGGAGAGGGTGGCCGCGGCGACCAGGGCGGCATCCGAGATCTGCACCTTGTGGTGCGCCTCGTACCGGCCCTTGAGGCCGCGCAGGATGGCGATGGAGTCCTCCACGCTGGGCTCGCCGACCAGCACCTGCTGGAAGCGGCGCTCCAGCGCCGGGTCCTTCTCGATCCGCTCGCGGTACTCGTCCAGGGTGGTGGCGCCGACCATCCGCAGCTCGCCGCGGGCCAGCATCGGCTTGAGCATGTTGCCGGCGTCCATCGCGGAGTCGCCGCCCGCGCCCGCGCCGACCATGGTGTGCAGCTCGTCGATGAAGGTGACGACCTGGCCGTCGCTCTGCTTGATGTCGTTCAGGACGGCCTTCAGCCGCTCCTCGAACTCGCCGCGGTACTTCGCCCCGGCGACCATCGCGCTGAGGTCCAGCGAGACCAGGCGCTTGCCGCGCAGCGACTCCGGGACGTCCCCGGCGACGATCCGCTGCGCCAGGCCCTCGACCACGGCCGTCTTGCCGACGCCGGGCTCGCCGATCAGCACCGGGTTGTTCTTGGTGCGCCGGGAGAGCACCTGGACGACCCGGCGGATCTCCTGGTCCCGTCCGATCACCGGGTCGAGCTTGCCGTCCCGGGCGGCCTGGGTGAGGTCCGTGCCGTACTTCTCCAGCGCCTTGTAGGTGCCCTCGGGGTCGGGCGAGGTGACCCGGCCGCTGCCGCGGACGTCCTTGAAGGCGGCGAGCAGGGCCTTGGGCGTGGCGCCCTGCCGGGTCAGCAGCTCGGCGACCGCGCCGCCCTCGGCGGCCAGGCCGACCATCAGGTGCTCGGTGGAGACGTACTGGTCGTCCAGGTCGTCGGCGCGCTTCCCGGCCTCGGTGAGCACCGCCAGGGTGTCCCGGGCCAGCTGCGGCGCGGCCACGGTGGAGCCCATGGCGCTGGGCAGTGCGGCCGACTGCCGACGGGCCTCGGCGTCGATCCGGGCGGTGTCCGCGCCGACCGCCTCCAGGAGCGGCCTGGCGATGCCCTCGGGCTGTTCCAGCAGGGCGATCAGGATGTGCACCGGCTTGACGTCCGGGTTCCCCGCGGCGCCCGCCTGCCGGATCGCGGCGGACAGGGCGTCCTGCGTCTTGGTGGTGAACTTGCTGGCGTCCACTGCTGGGGTGTCCTCCCTCGTCGGTTGAAAATCCTGCCGAGTACAGCATGCACTAAGTTGAGTCTATTCCGCTCAACTTTCGGATGAACGTCCAGGGCCGGTGTGCGGGCCGGTCCGCCGGGTCAGCCCCAGCAGCTCCCGGGCCGGGCCGTTCGGCCGCTGTCCGGCCGGCCAGACCGCGCGCAGCGGGCGCCGCAGGTCCAGCCCCGGCGCCAGCGGCACCTCCACCAGCCGCCGGGTGGCCAGCTCCTCCACCACCGCCAGCTCGCTCAGGCAGACCGGCCCGGCCCCGGTCATCGCCGCCGCCTTCAGCGCGGTGGACGAGGCCAGCTCCAGCCGGGGCTTCGCCGCGCCCCCGTACTGCGCCAGCGCCATCTCCAGCACCTCCCGGGTGCCCGAACCGGGCTCGCGCAGCACCAGCGCGGTCGCGGCCAGCTCCGGCCCGGTCAGCGGCGAGCGGTCCGGACGGCGGCGGGCCCACGGGTGCCCGGGGGCCACCACGACCACCAGCCGGTCGGCGGCCACCACCACACCGGAGAGCCCGGTCGGGGTGGTCGGGCCCTCGACGAAGCCGAGGTCCGCCTCGCCGGCCAGCACCCGCCCGGCCACGTCCGCCGAGTTCGCCGTCCGCAGCGTCACCGCGGTGCCCGGGCTGGTCGAGTGCAGCGCCAGCAGCCAGCCCGGCATCAGGTACTCGGCGACCGTCAGGCTCGCCACCACGACCAGCCGGGCGTCCCGCCGCTCGCGCAGCGCGTCGATCCCGGCGTCCAGCGCCTGCGCCGCCTCCACCACGTGCCGCGCCCACTCGACCACCAGCCGGCCCGCCTCGGTGGGCCGCGAGCCGCGCGGGGAGCGGTCCAGCAGGGGGACGCCGATCTGCCGCTCCATGCCCTTGATCCGGGCGCTGGCGGTCGGCTGGCTCACCCCGAGCTCGGCCGCCGCCCGCCCGACGCTGCCCAGCCTGGCCACGGCGAGCAGGAGTTCCAGGGCTCCCAGTTCAGGGACGTGCGGAGAGAGGGGCATAGCCTCAGGCTATGCCCTCATAGAGCGTGCGGCGCTACCGGAGCCGGAGCTTCCGCGGAAGGGTGGATGCCATGTCCACCACCCTCACCAGCGCCTTTCCGTTCGCCCGGCCCTTCCGGCTCGACCTCGCCCAGCTCGGCCCCAACTGGTACGCCGCCGTCATGGGCACGGCGATCCTCGGCAACGCCGCCGCCGTCCTCCCGGTCGAGCTGCCCGGACTGATCGGCTTCGGCGAGCTGATGTGGGCGCTCGGGCTGGCCGCCCTGCTGGTGCTCGGAACCGCCCGGCTGGTTCACCTCACCCGGCACCGCGAGGCCGCCCGGGCCCAGCTGCTGGACAACCCGGCCACCGCGGTCTTCTACGGCTGCCCGCCGATGGCCCTGCTCTCGGTCGGGCTCGGGACGCTGCTGCTCGGCTCCCGGGTGATCGGCACCGGCCCGGCCGTCGTCCTCGACGCGGTGCTGTGGGGCGTCGGCGCCCTGTACGCACTGGCCGTCGCGGCCGGCATCCCGTACCTGATGATCACCCGGCACCCGGTCTCCCCGCTGGAGGCCAACCCCACCTGGCTGCTGCCCGTGGTCGCACCGCTGGTGGCCTCCTCCACCGGCCCCGCGCTCGTCCCGCACCTGCCGGCCGGCGCCGCCCAGGAGGCCCTGCTGTACGGCTGTTACGCGCTGTTCGGGATCGGCCTGCTGGCCACCCTCGCGCTGCTGCCGCTGGTGCTCACCGGGCTCGTCCACAGCAAGCTGCCCAGCCTGGTGCTCACCCCGTCGCTCTTCCTGGTGCTCGGCCCGCTCGGCCAGTCCACCACCGCCGTCCACCAGCTCGCCGACGCCGCCCGCCCGGTCACCCCGCGGCTGGCCCCCGCCGCACTCGCCATCGCCGAGCTGTACGGGGTCGCGGTGCTCGGGGTCGCGATGCTCTGGCTGGTGATCGCGACCGCCGTCAACCTGCGGGCCCGCCGCGCCGGGATGCCCTTCGCGATGACCTGGTGGGCGTTCACCTTCCCGGTGGGCACCTGCGTGACCGGCTCCGCCGCCCTCGCCCGGCACACCGGCTTCGCCGGGTTCACCGGCCTCGCGGCCGGCCTGTTCGTGCTGCTGGCCGCCGCCTGGGCCGTCGCCGCCTGGGGCACCGCCGCCGGCCTCGCGGGCGGGCGACTGCTCTCGCGCTAGTTCCGTCGGCCTCCTCCGGCCGGCCGGACCGCGGAAGGCTACCCGCCAGTACGGCCCGGAGCATAGGATTCCGCGACCCACCCATCTGACCAGTGCTTTTACCCGTCGGCGCCGCTTCGCGCGAGAGCCCGGGGCGGGCGGCCGCTGCAGGTTCCTGCAATTGCGAGAACATGCAGCAGGGCGGCACTTGTTCACCGGCCGTCACGCTGTGAGGGTGGAGTCACGCCAGGGTCGACCGGGCAACCGCAGCCCGATGGTGGCGACTTGCTCTTCAAAACTGGATGCGAATGGTACGTCCGTACCTGCATATCGGGGGGAAGAGCGCCGGCCGGGACGCCATGTGTGGTGATGGCCCCCGGGACCGGAGTCGGCGAGGCGTTGCTGCTCCGCCTCGCCGGAATCGCCCTGACCTCGGCGTGTAACCGGCGGCCCCCGGCAGCCCGGCGTGCGACGGCACCCGGGCCCCGGGGGTCCGCCGACTCCCGATACCGTGATCACGCCCCGTACCCGCGCCGCGATCACGAGCGGACGGCGTGCGGGGCCCAGGCAGATCCGAGAACCATCCGGCAGGGAGTGTTCGAGTGACGGCGGATCCGACGGCCGCTCCGGGCGCAGGCCCGGCCGGCGGTGAGCCCGACGAGGCGGCCCGGCAGCTCTACCTGGCCATCCTCGCCGACGGCGGCCGCCTCCCCTTCGCCGACGCCGTCGAGGCCGAGCAGGGCGCGCTGCGCCAACTGGTCGGCATCGGCCTGCTGATGCCCAACCCGATGGACTCCTGCTACACCGCCGTCAGCCCGCGCTCGGTCAGCGACCGCCTCGGCGCCGAACTGCGCAGCGAGGCCACCCGGTTGCTGGTCCGGGCCGAGAACCTCCCGGGCGCCCTGGACTCCCTCACCCGGGCCTACGACGGGATGCGCCGCCCGTCCGAGAGCTCCGGCGGCGCCGTCCACATCGAGGGCCACGTCCACATCCGCCAGCGGATCTCCCAACTGGTCTCCGACTGCCGCGACGAGGTGCTCACCGCCCAGCCCGGCCACCGCCCGCCCGACGCCCTGCAGATCGCCGTCCTCCAGGACGTCCAGCTGCTGCAGCGCGGCTGCTCGCTGCGCACCATCTACCAGCCGATCGCGGTCTCCGAGCCGGCCGCCCTCGCCTACGCGGACGAGGTCACCCGGCACGGCTCGCTCATCCGGGTCCTGGACGAGCCGTTCCAGCGGATCATGGTCTTCGACCGCACGGTCGCGGTGATCTCCGCCAACGAGGACCACAGCACCGCCGCCTTCATCTCCGACCCCGCCGCGATCGCCTTCCTGGTCGGCGCCTTCGAACGCGACTGGGCCCGCGCCGACACCACCGACTGGGCCGCCGCGCTCGCCCACGGCCCCGCGCACAACGCCCCCGACCGGGTCGGCCGGCTGCTGGCCAAGGGCCTCACCCAGCGGGCCGTCGCCAACCGCCTCGGCCTGAGCGAGCGGACCGTGGCCGGCCACATCTCCCGGCTGCGCGACCGGCACGGCGCCCAGACGCTGTTCCAACTCGGCTGGCTGATGCGGGGAGGCCGAGGTGAGTGACGAGCCCGGCGCTGCCGAACGGGCCCTCTACCTGGCCGCCGTGGCGGCCGGCGGACACCTGCACGCGGCCGACCTGACCGACCTCACCCCCGAGGCCGGCGCCGCACTCGACGGCCTGCTGGACCTCGGTCTGCTCGCCCCGACCGCGACCGGCTACAGCGCGGTCAGCCCGCGCTCGGCCGGCGACCGCCTCGGCGCCGAACTGCGCAGCGAGGCAACCCGGTTGCTGGTCGGCGCCGAGCGGCTGCCGGAGGTCCTGGAACCGCTCGCGCAGGCCTACGACGCCGTGACCCGCCCGACCTCACCCGCCGGCGAGGCCACCCACGTCGAGGGCGGCGTCACCATCCGCCAGCGCGTCGCCGAGCTGCTCTCCGACTGCAAGGAGGAGCTGCTGGCCGCCCAGCCGGGCCACCGCCCGGCGGCCGGCCTGCGGATGGCGATGCCGCAGGACATCGCGCTGCTCAGGCGCGGCAGCGCCATGCGCACCCTCTACCAGCCGGTCGCCGCCGCCGACCGGGCGGTCGTGCAGTACGCCGCCGTGATGACCGGGCACGGCGCCCGGGTCCGGATCCTGGACGAGCCCTACCGGCGGATGCTGGTCTTCGACCGGACGGTGGCCGTGGTCGCCGCCGCGGACGACGACACCAAGGCGGTCTTCGTCCACGACCCGGCCGCGGTGGCCTTCCTGGTCGGCGTCTTCGAACGCGACTGGGCCCGCGCCACCGTCGTCGACTGGTCCGCCGCCCCGGCGGACCCGGTGACCGTCCGGATCGGCCGCCTGCTGGCGGCCGGCCTCACCCAGCGCGCCGTCGCGACCCGGCTGGGCCTCAGCGAGCGGACGATCGCCGCCCACATCTCCCGGCTGCGCTCCCGGCACGGCGTGCAGACGCTGTTCCAGCTCGGCTGGCGGATGCGGGGCGAGCACCGTGGATGAGCCGCGCGAGCGGCCCGGGCGGGGGAGCCCGGTGTGTGAGCCGCGGTCAGCCGGTGGCGGCACCCGTCGGCCAGTAGCCGGTCGGACCGACGGCCGGGGGCTGCTGGCGGGGGACGCTGAACTGCTCGCCGGGGGCGGTCCAGAAGCCCTCGCGCAGGGAGAGCGCCATGCCGGCCCAGTCGAGGGCGGTCTCCACGGTGTGGTGGAGGGCCTCCTGGGACCAGGTGTCGTCGAAGACCAGCGGCAGTACGGGGGCGACCTGCTCGATGGTGGCGATCAGCGGGTTGTGCGTGATCGCCTCGTCGACCAGCAGCACGACCGGCTTGCGCAGCGCCGAGGCCCAGCCCAGCTCCAGGCTCACCCCGGCGGAGAGCGGGGCGCCGACGTACGCGAAGACCAGGTCGGCGGACTGCATCGCGCGGAAGTCGGAGGGCACCCGCGGCTCGGGGGCCCGGCCGGCCACCGTCCAGGCGTCGCTGTGGTGCGCGCTGTACACGGCGGCACCGCTGCGCAGCAGCGTGGTGCGAAGCGTCGTCAGCCGCGTCCGGCTGGCCAGGGTCACCACGCTGTCCGCCGGCCCGGTCAGCCGCATGAGCGGCGCGGCCAGGAACACTCGTGCACGCCGGCCCTCGGGGGCCTGGCTGTCGTGGTGACGCAGGTAGGGCTCGGTCATTGTCGACTCCGGGGGGAAGGCCGACCGGGTGGAGGATGCGGTGCCGGCAGGCGCTGCGGTTAGTTGCTGCTTCAAAGAATCTGTCACTGAACCAGGGCTGATATTTGACGGTACAGCGGCAAGATTTGCTGCCGGTCCTGGACCATCGGGAGCGAACTGATCGTCTATCAGTGCCGGCTGCCTCGTCCAGCGGTCCGCCCTGTCATCTGGATGCCTGGCAGAGAGATGACGCTCCTGATGCCATGGGGGAGATGACACTGCGGCAAGGTGTGCGGCATCATGTGGACGTTAGTGCTATTGGTCCACGCTCGTGGAGCTGGAGAAGGAGGCGTAAGTCCGTGTCTCGTATGTACCGACTTGCCCGTAAGGCCGTGCTGTCTGCCGTTGTCGGCGTCTCTCTTCTGGTTGTCGGCTCGCTTGCGGCCGGCAGTGCGCAGGCTGAGACCGTGAATGAGGCTGTCGCCAAGCCCCAGGTGCAGCTCATGATGGACGACTTTCACTGGTGATGTGCTGATCGGCCCGGGTGCGTGAGGCGTCCCGACCGGGTGGCGGAGCGCATGCCGAGGGCGTGCGGGCCGACGCGAACCGGTCGACGGATTCCTGAGCGGGTGCCGCCTGTGCGGGCGGTGGTCGCCCCGGGCCTGCCCTGAGCCTGTGCGGGCTTAGGGCGCACAGCGATGGCCGGTGTGCGTCGCCGGCCGGCTTTCCCTTGCCTCTTTCCCGGGTGCCGGGATCACGTGGGCCGCCTACTGGCGCGGTTCGTGGCCCGTCCTGGCCGCCTGGCCGAGTGCGTGGCCGAGCTGGAAGAGCGAGTCCACGTTGTATTCCTCGCGCAGTTCCGCAATATGCCGGGCAAGCGTTCGCTCGCTTATTCCGAGGCGCCGTGCGATTACCCGGTGATTGGTACCCGACAACAACAGGTCGATAATCGTCTGGCGGAGCTGCGAGACGACCTGGTGCGGAATGGTCCGATCGCCGTCGAAATCCAGAGCCCTGCTCCAGTTCCGCTCGAAGACCTCTTGGGCCAGGAAATCGATGACCGCGGAGTCGTGGACGAAGGCGGCCAGGTGGTCGCCCATGACCGGTATCACCGCCAGTCGCCGATTGACGATGAGCAGTCGGGCATAGGGCTCGTCCAGGGTCCTGAATTGCCAGCCCTCTTTGGCCAGGGTCGAGACGTAATCCCTGGTGGGTTGGTGGTGCCTGGTGCTGGCGTTGTAGATCGTCCGCATGGACGCCCCCTGGCGGATGATGTCCAGGTCGCGTTTCATGAACGAGGTCAGCAGTTCGGACGGCCGCGGTCCGCCCGGCTGCATGGCGAGGCCCTCGGTTATCTCACTGGCCATGGCCTGCTGGACCCGCTGGTTAATCAGCGCCCGGCCCTGGACGTATTCGATCGGGCCGCCGCTCTGGTCGGGGTTGTGGAAGGCCTCCGCCAGCTCGTTCAGGTCCCCGGGAATTGCCACCGCGCGGGACAGCAGGTCGAGCGCCTGCCGCTGCCAGGTGTGGCTCAGGCTGGCGGCGAGCTTGGCCGGGTCGGCGGCGATCAGTGAGCCGGGTTCGTCCAGGTCGGATATCAGGAGTCCGAGTTCCAGCAGCTCGTCGAGCGCGGCGCCCTCGTCCGGTGCACAGCCGCCGCGGCTGAGCCGGCCGTCCTCGTTCAACGCCTTCAGGTAGAGCCTGCGGGCATCGGAGGACAGGATGTGTGACCGACCGTGGTTGTTCACCAGCTGCTCTCGATCACTCACTGCGGGCTCCTTGTCGTCGACCGGACAATTCGTCAACGCGACTGAGGTCCGTTGTCTCGGGGGATCCTAGACGGAGACCTCGATCCGGCGCCCGGCCCGGTGAGAGCGCGGGCCGCCCGACGGCGGCCCGGAAGCAGCACTCTCTCACCAGACGCAAGCCGCCGGCACCCCCCGGACAGAGGGGAACCGGCGGTACGGGCATCGGGGCCGCGTCAGCGCTTCGGCCGCCACACCACGAGGGCGCTGGACTGGGTCGGCGGCTGGTACGGGACGAGGTCGCGGCGGTAGGAGGCGTGCACGGCGGCCTCCCGCTGCTGGAGCGCGGTGGCCGCGCCCTCGAGCGAGTCGGCGAGCTCGGCGATCCGGGACTGGAGGGCGGTGACCTGGTTCTCCAGCTCGATGATCCGCTTGATGCCGGCCAGGTTGATGCCCTCGTCCTGGGAGAGCCGCTGGACCTCGCGCAGCTGCTGGATGTCCCGGGCGGAGTAGCGCCGCCCGCGGCCGGCCGTCCGGTCGGGGCAGACCAGGCCGAGGCGGTCGTACTGGCGCAGGGTCTGCGGGTGCAGGCCGGAGAGCTCGGCGGCGACCGAGATCACGTAGACCGGGGTGTCCTCGGTGAGGACGTACTGCGGCGGCGGGGCGGCACGGCGGGCGCGCGGGGCGCTGCCGGGGAGACCCTCGCCGATACCGGGGCCGATGGGGCCGCTGTCGTGGATCATCTGGTCGTCACGCTCCCTTCGCCGCCCGGAACAGGGCGGCTCGCGGGTCGTCGGAGGCGGTGGCCTCGCGGTACTGCTCCAGTGCCGTCAGCGCGTCACCGGTGACGGCCTGCGGCACCGCGACCTCCACGGTGACCAGGAGGTCGCCGCGGGTGCCGTCCTTGCGGGTGGCGCCCTTTCCGCGGGCCCGCAGGGTGAGGCCGTTGGCACTGCCTGCGGGCAGCTTGAGCTTCACCGAGGGGCCGTTGAGCGTCGGCACCTCGATGGTGCCGCCGAGAGCCGCTTCGGGGAAGGTGACCGGTACCGTCACGGTCAGGTTGTCGCCCTTGCGCCCGAAGACCGGGTGGGTGTCGACGTGGACGGTGACGTAGAGGTCGCCGGAGACGCCGCCGCGCTCGCCCTGGGCGCCCTTGCCCTTGAGGCGGATCCGCTGGGCGTCCTGGACGCCGGCGGGGATCCGGACCTGCATGGTGCGGGCCGAGGTGGCCTTGGCGCTGCCGTGGCAGTCGGGGCACGGGTCGTCGACGATCATGCCCCGGCCGCGGCAGTCCCGGCACGGCTCGGAGAGCGCGAAGGCGCCCTGGCCGCGGCTGACGGTGCCGGCGCCGACGCAGGTCGGACAGACCCGGGGGGTGGAGCCGGTCCTGGCACCGGTGCCGTTGCAGGTGCGGCAGGGGGCCTGACTGGTCATCCGCAGCGGGACGGTCGCGCCGTCCACCGCCTCCTCGAAGGAGAGCGTCACCTCGGTCTCGACGTCGGCGCCGCGCCGGGGCTGGGCCTGCCGGGTGCCGCCGCGGTTGAACAGGCCGCCGAAGACGTCGCCGATCCCGCCCCCGCCACCGCCCTGGCTGCCGCTGAAGAGGTCCCCGAAGTCGAAGCTGTGGTTGCCGTTGCCGGGGCCGCCGGAGCGGAAGCCGCCGTTGGCGAAGAGGGTGCGCGCCTCGTCGTACTCCTTGCGGCGCTTCTCGTCCGACAGGACGTCATACGCCTCGGAGATGTCCTTGAACCGGTCCTCGGCCTTGACGTCGCCCTTGTTGGCGTCGGGGTGGAACTCGCGCGCCAGCTTGCGGTAGGTCTTCTTGATCTCGGTGGCGGAGGCGTCCTTGGGCACGCCGAGGACCTTGTAGTAGTCCTTCTCCACGTAGTCCTTGCCGCTCATGGCTGCCGCCACCTCCCGAGACCCATAGTCAGTGCAGTGCCACCTGCGGTGTCAATAGCGAGCGCGCCGCGGAGTCGTACGCCGTACGGGACGACGGTGTACGACTCCGCAGCGCAGGGGTGTTCAGCTGTCCGCGCCACCGTCGGCCTTGTCCGACTCCGCGGACTTCGACGACTCGGCGTCCGGCCCGGAGGTGGTCTGGGTGCCCGGCTGGGGCTCCGCGACCGCCACCATCGCCGGGCGGATGATCCGCTCGCCGATCCGGTAGCCGGGCTGGAGGATCTGGACACAGGTGTCCTCGGTGACGTCCGAGGAGTAGCTGTGCATGAGCGCCTCGTGCATGGTCGGGTCGAAGGGCTCGCCCTCCTTGCCGAACTGCTGCAGGCCCAGCTTGGCCACGACCGTCTCCAGCGACTCGGCGACGGACTTGAAGCCGCCCGTCACCTCGCCGTGCTCGCGGGCCCGGCCGATGTCGTCCAGCACCGGGATCAGGGACTCCAGGATGTTGGAGACCGCGATCTCGCGGACCGTCAGACGGTCGCGCTCGACCCGCTTGCGGTAGTTCTGGTACTCGGCCTGGAGGCGCTGGAGGTCGGCGGTCCGCTCGGCCAGCTCGCGCTTGGCCGTGGCGGCGTCGTCCCCGGCGGAGTCCCCGGCCGCGGCGGCCTCCTCGGCCGCCTTGATCACGGCCTCCTCGGCGGCGGAGTCGTCGCCGGGCTCAGCACCCTGCGGCTTCTCCGTCATGCCGCACCGCCCTTGGGCTTCTCGTCGTCCACGATCTCGGCGTCGACGACGTCGTCGTCCTTGGCACCGGCGGCGTCGTCGGCCGGGGCGGAGGAGGCGGCGTCGGCGTTGGCGTAGAGCGCCTGGCCGAGCTTCTGGGCGGTGGTGGAGACCTTCTCGGTCGCCTCGCGGATGGCCGCGATGTCCTCGCCCTTCAGGGCCTCCTTGAGCTCGCCGATGGCGGCCTCGACCTCGCCCTTGACGTCGGCCGGGAGCTTGTCGGCGTTGTCCGCGATGAACTTCTCGGTCGAGTAGACGAGCTGCTCGGCCTGGTTGCGGGTCTCGACCGACTCGCGGCGCTTGTGGTCCTCCTCCGCGTACTGCTCGGCCTCGCGCATCATGCGCTCGATGTCGTCCTTCGGCAGCGCGGAGCCGCCGGTGACGGTCATCTTCTGCTCCTTGCCGGTGCCGAGGTCCTTCGCGCCGACGTGCATGATGCCGTTGGCGTCGATGTCGAAGGTGACCTCGATCTGGGGCAGGCCGCGGGGGGCCGGCGGGAGACCGGTCAGCTCGAACATGCCGAGCTTCTTGTTGTACGCGGCGATCTCGCGCTCGCCCTGGTAGACCTGGATCTGCACGGACGGCTGGTTGTCCTCGGCCGTGGTGAAGATCTCGGAGCGCTTGGTCGGGATCGTGGTGTTGCGCTCGATCAGCTTGGTCATGATGCCGCCCTTGGTCTCGATGCCGAGGGACAGCGGGGTGACGTCGAGCAGCAGGACGTCCTTGACCTCGCCCTTGAGGACACCGGCCTGGAGCGCGGCGCCGATGGCGACGACCTCGTCCGGGTTGACGCCCTTGTTGGCGTCCTGCCCGCCGGTCATCTCCTTGACGAGCTCGGCGACGGCCGGCATCCGGGTGGAGCCACCGACCAGGACGACGTGGTCGATCTCGGAGAGCGAGATGCCCGCGTCCTTGATCACGTTGTGGAACGGCGTCTTGCAGCGCTCCAGCAGGTCGGCGGTGAGCTGCTGGAACTGGGCCCGGGTGAGCTTCTCGTCCAGGTGCAGCGGGCCCTCGGCGGAGGCCGTGATGTAGGGCAGGTTGATCGAGGTCTCGGAGGACGAGGACAGCTCGATCTTGGCCTTCTCGGCGGCCTCGCGCAGACGCTGCAGGGCCATCTTGTCCTTGGACAGGTCGACGCCGTGGCCGGCCTGGAAGACCTTCACCAGGTGGTCGACGACCTTCTGGTCCCAGTCGTCACCACCGAGGTGGTTGTCACCGTTGGTGGCCTTCACCTCGACGACCCCGTCGCCGATCTCCAGCAGGGAGACGTCGAAGGTGCCGCCGCCGAGGTCGAAGACCAGGATGGTCTGGTCGTCCTTGTCCAGGCCGTAGGCCAGCGCGGCCGCGGTGGGCTCGTTGACGATGCGCAGGACGTTGAGGCCCGCGATCTCACCGGCCTCCTTGGTCGCCTGGCGCTCGGAGTCGGAGAAGTACGCCGGGACGGTGATGACGGCGTCGGTGACCGTCTCGCCCAGGTACGCCTCGGCGTCCCGCTTCAGCTTCTGCAGCACGAAGGCGCTGATCTGCTGGGGGTTGAAGTCCTTGCCATCCAGGTTGATCTTCCACCCGGTGCCCATGTGGCGCTTGACCGAGCGGATGGTGCGGTCCACGTTGGTGACCGCCTGGCGCTTGGCCACCTCGCCGACCAGAACCTCGCCGTTCTTGGCGAAGGCGACGACGGACGGCGTGGTCCGCGCGCCCTCGGCGTTCGTGATGACGGTGGGCTCGCCACCCTCCAGAACGCTGACGACCGAGTTCGTCGTGCCGAGGTCGATGCCGACCGCGCGTGCCATCGTAAATACCTCCACGGAAGAGTTGAGCTTTACAGGCTCAAGGATGCATGACCGACCGGGCAGCGTCAACATGGGTGAGCCGGGCGGGCTCAACTTTGCTGAGTCCGGCCCATGGGGTGGGCCCGGTCCGGAGTGCCAAGGGTGGACTTACGTGACTGCCGCCATACCTTGGGCATCTTCAGGAGAAGAGTTGACAAACGGTAATGTCCGGGCCGTCGGCCCAGGAAGTTACCGACGAGTACAATCGCCCCGGAGAAACTGCTCACCCAGGAAGCCGCAGGAGACGGAGAGCCGATGCAACTAGCAGCGATCGTCATCTCGCTGGTCACGTTTGTGATCGGCACCGCGCTCGCCGCCCGTGCGGCGCTGTACATCTTCAAGGTGGTGCGGACCGGCCAGTCCGACCCCACCAGGTTCGGGGAGCCCGCACAGCGGGTGAAGACCGTGGCGGTCGAGTTCGTCGGCCACACCCGGATGAACCGCTGGGGCGTCGTCGGCGTCGCCCACTGGTTCGTCGCGGTCGGCTTCTTCACCCTCGGCCTCACCCTGCTGACGGCCTTCTTCCAGCTGTTCGACGCGGAGTTCGTCCTCCCGGTGCTCGGCGGCTGGCTGCCGTACGAGCTCTTCACCGAGCTGGTCGGCACGGCCACCACGCTGGGCATCGCGACGCTGATCGTGATCCGGCTGCTCAGCCTGCCCTCCCGGGCCGGCCGCAAGTCCCGGTTCGCCGGCTCGATCGCCTGGCAGGCGTTCTACGTCGAGTACACGATCCTCGGCATCGGCCTCTGCATCATGATCCTGCGCGGCCTGGAGGGCGCGCTGGAGAACGTCGGCTCCTACGAGGCGAAGTACCTGGTCTCCTACCCGCTGGTGCTGGCCTTCAAGGGCCTGTCGCTCGGCACGCTGGAGAACCTGATCTACATCTTCGCGATGCTGAAGATCTGCACCTCCTTCGCCTGGGCGATCACCATCGGCATCAACCCCTCGATGGGTGTGGCCTGGCACCGCTTCCTCGCCTTCTTCAACATCTACTTCAAGCGCGAGGAGGACGGCTCGGTCGCCCTCGGCGCCCTGCGTCCGATGACCAGCGACGGCAAGCCGATCGA
Organism: Kitasatospora sp. NPDC052868; assembly: GCF_044547105.1. NCBI lineage: Bacteria > Bacillati > Actinomycetota > Actinomycetes > Kitasatosporales > Streptomycetaceae > Kitasatospora > Kitasatospora sp. NPDC052868. The sequence continues at coordinate 135,516 of NZ_JBITZW010000004.1, forward strand.
CTTCGAGGACCCGGCGGACGACGCCGTGTTCGGCGCCTCCCAGGTCGAGCACTTCTCCTGGAAGGGCATCCTCGACTTCTCCACCTGCACCGAGTGCGGCCGCTGCCAGTCGCAGTGCCCCGCCTGGAACACCGGCAAGCCGCTCTCCCCCAAGCTGCTGATCATGAGCCTGCGCGAGCACGCCTTCGCCAAGGCGCCGTACCTGCTCGCGGGCGGCGGCAAGGACATGGAGGGCAACGAGACGGCCACGGCCGAGCAGCTCAAGGACGTGCCGGCCGCCGCGCTGGCCGAGGCCGAGCGCCCGCTGATCGGCACCGCGGAGGAGAACGGGGTCATCGACCCCGACGTCCTGTGGTCCTGCACCACCTGCGGCGCCTGCGTCGAGCAGTGCCCGGTGGACATCGAGCACATCGACCACATCGTCGACATGCGCCGCTACCAGGTGATGATCGAGTCCTCGTTCCCGACCGAGGCCGGGACGATGCTCAAGAACCTGGAGAACAAGGGCAACCCGTGGGGCATGGCCACCAAGGCGCGCCTGGACTGGGTCAAGGAGCTCAAGAAGGAGACCGGCATCGCGGTGCCGGTGATCGGTGAGGACATCGACCCCGCCGAGGTCGAGTACCTCTACTGGGTCGGCTGCGCCGGCGCCCTGGAGGACCGCGCCAAGAAGACCACCAAGGCCTTCGCGGAGCTGCTGCACACCGCCGGCGTGCAGTTCGCGATCCTCGGCAAGGAGGAGTCCTGCACCGGTGACTCCGCCCGCCGCCTGGGCAACGAGTTCCTCTTCCAGATGCTCGGCGCGCAGAACGTCGAGACGCTGAACGCGGCGCTGGAGGACGCTCCCAAGAAGCGGATCGTCGCCACCTGCCCGCACTGCTTCAACACCATCGCCAACGAGTACCCGCAGCTGGGCGGCCACTTCGAGGTCATCCACCACACCCAGCTGCTGCAGCACCTGATCGACGAGGGCAAGCTCGTCCCGGTCAACCCGGTCGAGGGCCTGATCACCTACCACGACCCCTGCTACCTGGGCCGCCACAACAAGGTCTACAGCCCGCCGCGCGAGATCATGGACAAGGTCCCCGGTCTGCGCCAGCAGGAGATGCACCGCCACAAGGAGCGCGGCTTCTGCTGCGGAGCCGGCGGCGCGCGGATGTGGATGGAGGAGCGCATCGGCAAGCGGATCAACACCGAGCGCGTGGACGAGGCGCTGTCGCTCAACCCCGACATCGTCTCCACCGCCTGCCCGTTCTGCCTGGTGATGCTCTCCGACTCGGTCAACGGGAAGAAGAACGAGGGCGCGGCCAAGGAGCACCTGAAGGTCGTGGACGTCGCCCAGCTGCTGCTCGACTCGGTGAAGGCGGCGCCGCCCGCGGAGGCCGAGGCACAGCCCGTCGACGCCTGAGCAGGGCGGTAACACCGGTCTGTTGTTCGACAGTTCTGCTACAACCGCCCGGCCCGGCAGGTGCCCACGAGCGCCTGCCGGGCCGGGCTTTTCGCCTGCTTTTCACCCGGCTCCCACCCGGCTTTCCACCGCGCTTCGCCGGCCGTCCCGCAGGTGGCGGGACGCCAACCGGCAGACCGCCGGACCAGGCCGAGGTGGGAAGGAAATACAGTAGGCGCCTGACCGGCCTCGTGCCGGTCGAACCCGTACGGCCCTCCGGACGGGTGATCAGACCACCGACGGAGGTATCGGCCCGCCGGGCCGGGCCGCAGAGACCACAAGGGGAACAGCGCAGACCATGACCGAGGCGATCATGCTGGTCGGTGGTAAGGGCACGCGACTGCGTCCGCTGACCACCCACACCCCCAAGCCGATGCTCCCCGTGGCAGGCGTCCCGTTCATCGCACACCAGCTGGCCCGGGCGGCCGCCGCCGGCGTCACCCGGGTGGTGCTGGCCACCTCGTACCTGGCCGAGGTCTTCGAGGACCACTTCCAGGACGGCACCCCGTACGGGATCGAGCTGGTGTACCTGACCGAGCGCGAGCCGCTCGGTACCGGCGGCGCCATCCGCAACGCCGCCTCCGGGCTGACCTGCGGCCCCGACGAGCCGGTCCTGGTCTTCAACGGGGACATCCTGTCCGGCGTCGACATCGCGGCCCTGCGCGGCGGCCACGTGGCCGCCGGGGCCGACGTCACGCTGCACCTCACCCGGGTGGCCGACCCGCGCGCGTTCGGGCTGGTCCCGACCGACGCGAACGGGCGGGTGCTGGAGTTCCTGGAGAAGCCGGAGACGCCCGAGCAGATCGTCACCGACCAGATCAACGCCGGCTGCTACGTCTTCACCCGCTCCGTGATCGACCGCATCCCGGTCGGCCGCGAGGTGTCCGTGGAGCGCGAGACCTTCCCCGAGCTGCTGGCCACCGGCGCGCTGCTGCGCGGCGTGGTGGACACCTCGTACTGGCTGGACCTCGGCACCCCGGCGGCCTTCGTCCGCGGCTCCGCCGACCTGGTGCTGGGCAAGGTCGACTCCCCGGCGGTCCCCGGGCCGACCGGTGACGCCCTGCTGCTGCCCGGCTCGACCGTGCACCCCGGCGCCGTGCTGAGCGGCGGCACGGTGGTCTCCGAGGGGGCCGTGATCGAGGCCGGCGCGATCGTCGAGGGCAGCGTGATCCTGCCCGGTGCGGCGATCGGCCCGGACACCCTGGTCAAGGACTCCATCGTGGGCGCCTACGCCACCGTCGGCGACCGTACGGCGCTGGACGGTGCGGTGATCGGCGACGGTGCGATCGTCGAGTCGGACAACGAGCTGCCCGCCGGCATCCGGATCGCCTGCGGCACGCTGCTGCCGGTCGGCGCCGTCCGCATCTCGGCCGGCCCCGGCGGCTGCCCGGCGGGCGCCTCGGCGGCCGCGGCGGTGCACGCGCCGACGGTGACCGCCCAGCGGTAGCGGTGCTTTTCGGGGCGCCTCGGCCGGGGCTCCGCCGTTTGATTTGAAGTGCCGCTGTCCGGATCCGGGCGTCACAGGCCGGCTGCAAACCGGCCCCGGGTCCGTACGCGGCCTACACGGAGTCAGCCGGACGGGTACCTTCGGAGCGTGGCTGGTAATCGATACGACAGCGGGCAGGGTGCCGACCCCCGTGGCGGGTGGTCGGCCCCGCCGCCCTCCGCGGCGGCGCCCGGGGGGTACGGGCAGACGGACGGGCCGGAGTACTTCACCGGCCCGCAGCAGGGGACCGGCGGCGCGCCTGCGGGCGGCCCCGGTGGGGGTGGTCACGGCGGGGGCGGTCACGGCGCGGGTCACGGTCCTGTGGGGGGCTACGACCCGTACGCCGCGGACCAGCCCGGTCACACCCGGGCCTTCCCGGCCGGCGCGGACCCGTACGCGGGTGAGCCCTACGGCGGGGGGCCGTACCAAGGGGGCCCGTACCAGGGGGAGCAGTACCCCGGCGGCCCCTACCCGGGGGAGCAGTACCAGGGGGAGCAGTACCAGGGCTACCCGCAGCAGCACGGGCAGGGGCACGGGCAGCAGGGCTACTACGAGCCCGCCCCGCACGAGCAGGACAACGTCGCCGTCTACCGGGCCGGCGGCCAGTCCGCCCCGCACGCCGCCGGCCCCCGTCCGCCCTGGCGCGAACTGCTGACCGGCCTCTTCCGCGCCCCGACCGCGACCTTCGACCGCACCCGCGACCACCAGGTCTGGCTGCCCGCGGTCACCGTCTCGCTGCTGTACGGCGCGCTCGCCGTGCTGGGCATCGGCCTGACCCGCAACGACGTGGTCGACTCGACCTTCACCGTCGCGCTGACCGCGATGGCCGCCGCTGCGATCGGCTTCACCCTGGCCGGCGCCACCCTCGGCGCGGTGACCTTCGCCCTGGCCCGGCAGTTCGGCGGGGACGGCCCCTGGCAGTCCACGGTCGGCCTGGCGGTGCTGATCGGCTGGCTCACCGACGCGCCCCGGCTGCTGCTGGCGCTGGTGCTGCCGTCCGACAACCTGGTCGTCCAGGTCGTCGGCTGGGCGACCTGGCTGCTCTGCGCCGTCCTGCTGACCACGATGGTGCGCAGGGTGCACGACCTGCCCTGGGGCAAGGCGGCCGGCGCGGCCGCGCTGCAGCTGCTCGCGCTGCTGGTGCTGATCAAGCTGCCGACCCTGGGCTGAGCCCGGTCCGGCCGGGGGAGAATGGGCGGCGGGCCCCGGGTTCGGGGCCCGATCCGCTTCCACCCCCGTCCACCCTCGCCAGCGATCCGCACGGAGCCAGCGCATGACCCTCCCCACCACCCACGTCAGCTTCCCCGCCGGGGCGGTCACCGGCGAGTCGCCGGTGCTCGCGGTGCACCCGCTGGACGGCGGCCGGTACGCCGTCGTCACCGAGGCGACCCCGTTCCACCCGCTCGACCACACCTGGCCCGACCAGCCCGCCGACCTCGGCACGCTCACCGTGGACGGCACCGAGCTGGCCGTCGTGGACTGCCTGACCGGCGCGGTCGGGCCGGACGGCGGCGCGCCGCTGGCCGGCAAGGACATCCCGGTCCGGCGCGGTGACGAGGAGTGGTCCTGGCTGGTCCTGCACGTGGTCGAGGGCGACCCGGGGGACCTCGCCGGCCGGGTGGCCACCCTCAGCGTCGACGCCGGGCGCCGCGCCGCGCTGTGCGCCTCGCACAGCGGCTGCCACCTGCTCGCCCTCGCCCTGAACGCCGCCCTCGCGCCGCGCTGGCGCAAGGACCCGGGCCGCTCCGACGCCTTCGGGAACCCCGACTTCGACAGCCTCGCGATGGACACCTCGGTGATGGACACCGAGGCCAGCACCGACACCTACCGGCTCGGCAAGTCGCTGCGGAAGAAGGGCTTCACCACCGAGGCCACCGAGGACCTCCCCGCCCTGGCCGACGCGCTGCCCGCGCTCACCGAGGCCGTCAACCGGCAGCTGGCCGCCTGGGTCGCCGCCGACGCACCCGTCCGCATCGAGGTCCCCGGACCGGAGCTGACCGCCCGCCGCCAGTGGCACTGCGAGCTGCCCGAGGGCGCGGCCCAGATCTTCTGCGGCGGCACCCACCTGCACCACCTCGGTGAGCTGGCCGAGCTCCGCACCGAGCTGCGCCTCTCCGAGGACGGCAGCGAGCTGGTCGCCGTCACCCGGCCCAAGCGCGCCTGACTCCGGCACCCCCTACAACGCCTGCGGGCGGCCGCCCCTCGGGGTGAGGGGCGGCCGCCCGCGGTGCGTGCGCTCTGTGCCGTTGTGTCGCTGTGTCGCTGTGTCGCTGTGTCGCTGTGCCGCTGTGCCGCTCCGGGCCCGCGGTGCTCAGACCTCGGTGCGGTGGAAGTTCAGGTACGAGCGGGACGGCGTCGGGCCGCGCTGGCCCTGGTAGCGCGAGCCGTAGCGCGCGGAGCCGTACGGGTGCTCGGACGGCGAGGAGAGCCGGAACAGGCAGAGCTGCCCGATCTTCATCCCCGGGTAGAGCTTGATCGGCAGCGTTGCGACGTTCGACAGCTCCAGCGTGACGTGCCCGCTGAAGCCGGGGTCGATGAAGCCGGCCGTGGAGTGGGTCAGCAGGCCGAGGCGGCCCAGGCTGGACTTGCCCTCCAGCCGCGAGGCGACGTCGTCCGGCAGCGTGATGACCTCGTAGGTCGACGCCAGTACGAACTCGCCCGGGTGCAGGATGAACGCCTCGTCGCCCTCCGGCTCGACCAGCCGGGTCAGGTCCGGCTGCTCCTCGGAGGGGTCGATGTGCGGGTAGCGGTGGTTCTCGAACACGCGGAAGAAGCGGTCCAGCCGCACGTCGATACTGGAGGGCTGGATCATCGCCGGGTCGAACGGGTCGATGGAGACCCGACCCTTGTCGATTTCCGTCCGGATGTCCTTGTCAGAGAGCAGCACGCTTCGAGGTTACGTGCACGACGCGGCCCCGGACGAATCGTCCGGGGCCGCATCCGTCACATCCGTCCCGGTCAGGCCAGGAACTCCGCGGCCTCCAGCCGCATCGCCCGGGCCAGTTGCGGCTCGGACAGCTCCCGCACGTCGGCCAGCACCGAGCTGCGCAGGCGTCCGCACTGCGGACAGCGGATCAGCCGACCGGGCCCCAGCCGACCGGGCCCGAGGTTCTGCATCGGGAACGTGGTGGTGCTGAACAGGTGCCCCTCGGCACAACGAACGACGGCGCGCTGCTCCATCGATCCCCTTCCCATCCTTACCCCGGTACTCACCCGTGCTCATCGCGCCCCGAGAGGCGGGGCCCCCGGGACAGCGTCACATTAGGGGATGTTCCGGACATTCCACACCGCGGCTCGCCGCCCCGAAACCCACCGCCGGAGCACTCTCACGCGGCCCACACAGTACGCCTCCGACCCCGCCCCCCGCGGCTCCGCCGCGCTCGGGGATCACCTGTGCGCCCGCCGTTGCGGATGGGGTACAGTGATGGTGGACGGGCGGTTTCTGACAGCCCGTCAGGCGGGCGTAGTTTAATGGTAGAACATGAGCTTCCCAAGCTTATAGCGCGAGTTCGATTCTCGTCGCCCGCTCCAGTAGTAAAGCGCCGCAGGTCAGTGACCTGCGGCTTCTTCATTGTCTAGACCAGTTTGACCCCGCCGTGCCAGAGTTTGGCGCCGACGCGAGCGGCCTCACAGGCGTTCAACGCCTGCACTGCGTGAACCTGAATCCCGAGCAGGGGGAAGCAGATTCTCGACGATCACCGAGGGCGACCCCCTGGGGGCCCGAACGCCTCGGCAACTGAAATATCGGGCAGGGTGAACAGGCGGCTGGGGGTGGCGAATTCGACCGGCGTGTCGAACATGCCGTGCGGGCCGGAGTGACGGTTCCGTTTGGCTGGACCGCGATCATGTGGTTCATGCCAGCTCAGCGGACCGGGACCACGGCCTGTACCTCTGTGCCGGGCTCGGTGCGGTGCCCCGTGCGCCGACCTGGCCTTCGACCACCGCCTGATCATGTCGGCTGCGATCCGCCAGCTCTGCTGACTACTTTGGCCGGGCTACTGGCGGCGGCGCTGACGGGCGACTCCTTGAGACCTTTGAACGAGCCTCATCAGAGCCCGCTGTCCCGTTCTCGCTCAGGTCGGCTGGGATTCGACGAAGCAACATCGGAAGCCGGTGTCGTCGTCGAGCATGGTCGTGTCGGCGTCGTTGAAGGCGGACGGGGTCGCCCGTGCGAAGGGGCTGGTGAAGGCGCCGGCCTTGAGCTCACGCCGCCCGGGTTCGGACTCGTCCGAGCACCACTCCCACGTGTTGCCGCAGAGGTCGTAGACGCCGTACGCGCTGACGCCGCTGTGGAACCGGCTGACCGGGGTCGTGCGGCCGATGCCGCTCTCGCGGCTGTTGCACTTCGCCGGGGTCGGCTGGTCACCCCAGGGGTACGCGTCGCCGCGAGGCCCACGTGCGGCCTTCTCCCACTGTTGACTGACCGGCAGGAGCTTTCCCGCCCAGCGTGCGTAGGCGGCGGCGTCGTGCCAGGTGACGAACACGACGGGATGGTCGAACAGGCTGTCCGGACACTTCGCCTTGGGCCAGTGGCGGGGCGCGGGGTGCCCGGTGGCTGCGACGAAGCGGGAGAAGTCCGAGTTCGTGACCGGGAAGACGTCGATGTAGAAGTCCGGTAGCCAGATCGGGTTCTTCTCGGGGCCGGCGAGGAACACCCCGGCTTCGACGAGGGCCATCCGCTTGCCGTCACCGGGGTGCGTGATCTGGTGTTGCCGGGGCAGCGCGTGTTCCGTCTCCGTGCGCTGGTCGGAAAGGACGGCGTCCGAGGAGCCGGTCGACCGGACGAAGCGTTCGTGGACTTCGGGACCGGACGCGGCCAACGACGTGTCCAGAGCAGCCTGGTTGACCGGTCGAGGCGTGATGTCGGCGCCCCTCTTCTCCCACTTCGACACCATGCGATCACTGATGCCGAGATGAGCTGCGAACGCCTCGATACTCATCCGCTTCGCCTGCCGAAGCGCCTTGACCTCGATACCGGTCCAAACTTCTACGGTCGCCAACGCGGCCCTCCACCCCACAGCCGTTGCGCCCAGCTTCCCCTCGCTGGGGGCAACTAGAGTAGATCGACCGGCACTTCCGCGTACTCCTTGCGGAGTTGTTCGATCACGGGGTGTGTGTCCGGGAAGGTCGCGCTGTCGACCGCGTTGATCGCCCGGACACCGATGCCGACGTTGGTGGCGAAGGCGGCGTCGAAGTCGGTGAGGTCGCCCAGGCGCACGGTCGCGGTCGACGAGGGGTGAGCCTGGCGCAGCAGCTCCATCGTGGTGCCGACAAGGCACTCGGCGTCCGGCCAGACGACCTGGTCACCCTTGACGAAGCCGACGTTCCAGGTGCCGCCCTCGGAGATCACGGAGTCGGCGTCGGTGAAGAGAGCGTCGTCGAAGCCCGCCCGCTGGGAGTCGCGCCGGTGGCGGAGTGAGCCGAAGAGACCGACGCTCTTCACGGCCGGCATGTCGCGGGTGTAGACGACGGGCTGAACGCGCATGGCGGGAAGAGGCAGTTGCCCGGCGGGCCGGGTGGTCACCAGGACGTGGGGGTGGGCGTCGTTCCCGACGTGTCCTAGGTCGAGCGCGGGGTCGAAGACCGTCACTCTGACCACGCGGTCCCCGGACGACGGCACGGCGCGACGGGCGAAGTCGCGGACGAGGCCGAGGTCGATATCCGTGTCGAAGACTGCGCGGCAGTCGCGGGCCAGGCGCGCCAGGTGGAGGGCGAGGCCGCGCACGTGGCCGTCCTCCACACGGATCGAGGTGAAGTGCCCGTAGTTCGTCAGGGCAAGGGCCTGGAGCTGGTCCAGGCTGATCGGGCTACCGTTCAGTTCCGCCATGGCGCCAAGCATGGCATCGGCCCTGGATGGCGGGGCGCGGTTCCTGTCGGTGGGGCACCGAAGTTCGGTGAAAGTTCAGGGCCGGGGCAGTGCCAGGACGTACCGGATTGGTCACCTGGAGCGCCAACCTGGTCACACAACGTTGCATGTGGGCCGGACGGTTCAAGGTTCGTGCCCGGGCTGGCGTTGGCCGGCATTCCGAGAGCGGTTGGGCTCGATCGCCCCGTCGCACAACGGTCCGAGTCTCCCAGGCGGACCCTGGGAGCGAATTGACGGGTGCTCAGAACTTCTAGACTCGTGGGCTTCCCGCCCCTGCCTCAACAGCTTGTGCCAGGGGCCGGAGCCGCGATCTCGCGAGCTCCAGATGATCATTCCCAGCCACACGGAGGTTGTTCCGATGCCCGAGAAGGTCACCAAGGAGAAGGTGCTCGTCTACGTCGTGCGCGACGGGCGGCTGCTGGTGTTCCGGCACACCGACTACAGCTACGAGGAGGTCGGCATCCAGGTCCCGGCCGGCAGCATCCGCCCCGGGGAGACACCGGAAGCCGCCGCGCTGCGGGAGGCCCGGGAGGAGACCGGCCTGAGCGACTTCAAGATCGTGCGCAAGCTCGGCGAGACCGAGTACGACATCAGCCCGTACCGGTTCGAGATCCAGCACCGGCACGTCTTCCACCTGGAGCTCACCGAGCCCACCCCGGAGCGGTGGATGAGCCAGGAGGGCCACGACGGCGAGCAGGAGCCCACCCACTTCGAGTGCTTCTGGATTCCGCTGGAGGCCGCGCACATCCTCCAGTCCGGCCAGGGCGCCTTCCTGGGACGCCTGTCCGACTAATCGAACGGTCACGGCAGCAAGGGAGGCAGCCGATGCACCGCACCACCGAACAGCACCATCCGATCGACCGGCTCTACCGGAGCCTGGAGCCAGAGGACACCAGCACCGCCGTGTCGGTGATCGTCAAGCTGCGCGGGGAGACCTGCGACATCGACTGCCCCCACTGCTACGAGAAGCGCAAGGAGGTTCCCGGCGGAGCCCGGATCAGCCCCGACCAGATCGGACAGCTGGCCCGGCTCTTCCGGGGCCGCCCCCTCGCCGTCGAACTCCACGGCGGGGAACCACTGACCGCCGGCCGCGAAGCCGTCGCCGAGATCCTGCGTGAACTTGCCGCGCAGCCGCAGGTCGTGAGGGTGTCGATGCAGACCAACGGCGTCCAGCTCGACGAGCAGTGGCTCGACCTCTTCGACGAACTCTGCCCCGGCCTGCAGATCGGTGTCTCCCTCGACGGCGACGTCCAGGGCAACGCCTGGCGCATCGGCTACGACGGCGAGCCCGTCTACCAGCGTGTCGTCCAAGCCCTCGAACTGCTGGCTGAGCGGGGGCGCAAGGTCGGCGTCATCACCACCGTGACCCCGGCCGTACTGGGTCGCGCCGAGCAGGTTCTGGACCACCTAGCGACCTTCGAGGCGGTCAACGCGGTCAGCTTCGTGCCCTGCTTCGACAGCAGTATCCGCCGGTCCACCGCCGTCCGGGCCCGGAGCCTCCCGGTTAGCCGCCTGCTCCAGCAGGCCGCCCTCACCGGCAACGGCGGCCCGGCGTGGGCGATCCACCCGGACGAGTACGCCGAGTTCGTGTTGGCCGCCACCGCCCACTGGATCAGCGTCGGGCACTTCACCCGACTCAAACTGGAGCCGGCCGTCTCCACGATCCGGCGCCTACGCGGCCTGGGCAGCGTCTTCTGCCACTTCTCAGACCTAAAGTGCGACCACGTCTTCACTCTCTACCCCGACAACCGGTTCGGCAGCTGCGACGAACTGCCCTGGCCCCAGGCCCGCCTGACCCAGCTCGACGAAGTCACCAGCCAGGACGAGCTGGCCCGCCTCCAGCAGGGCTCCGTCCTGCTGACCCAGGGCAGGTCGCTGATGGCCAAGTGCGCGGGCTGCGACTACCGCAGCACCTGCGGCGGTGGCTGCATCGCCACCCGCTGGCGCCAGGACCCGGCCGTGGACGACGACGCCTACTGCGACTACCGGATGCGGCTGGTCGACGGCATCGCCGCCCTCCTCGCCCAGCCCGCCTATCCCGAGGGCACCTGGTGCCAGACTCTGCGCTGGCATCCTCGCACCCCGAACAGCATGCGCGACGTGAACGTCTTTACCGCCCGCTGGGACAACCCGGCTGCCACCCATGCCGAGGTGAGGCTGCACGCCAGTAAGCACGGCAACATCAACACCGTCGGCCGGCCCGGCGTCCACGAGGCCGACGACCTCGACCCCGACCACCCGAAGTGGCGCGAGGCGATCGAGCCTCGGATCTGGCCCATGGTCGACACCCTCACCACCGGCTGGGGCCTGATCACCTACGACAGCTGCCAGGGCCATCAGTACGGCCTGGACCTGGACCCGGCCGAACTGCGAGTCGGCCTGCTGCCGCGCGACCGCGCCGAGTACGCCCGCACCGCTGCGGCCCTGTGCCGCGCGGCCACCGCTGCCGCGTCCGCGCTGCCGGGCGGCATCGAGGTTCGTATCGCCCGTTCCGAGCTGACCTGCGAGACCTCTGGCACCACCACCCCGGTGCTCGATCTCAGCCTTAACCCGGACCGCCACCAGGACTGGGACGCCTACTTCGCCAACCTCGACACCGCCGCGGGCATCCTCTCCGCCGCGCTGGCAGCCGAGCGCCCGGAGGGCAGCACATGCGCCTGCCCACTGCCCGCCCAGGCGACGGCGGCTCGGTGAGGCCCGGTGACGAGGTAACCGTCCACCAACTCCTCGGACGCATCGCCTACTTCCATGCCTTGTTCATCGAACCCGACCTCGCCACGACCTCGACCGCCACCCGCGGCGAGCCGTGCTGCAACCACCGCACTCCGCCCGGAGCCGCACGGCTGAACGTGGACGGGCTGCTGACCGGTACCGCGTGGGCCGTCCTCGACGAGACCGCCGCCACCCTCGGCACCTACGCCGGGCAGTGCCCGGCGCGCGGGCCGGACTGCTGCGCGACGTGCCGCGTCGCCTCCTCGGCCGCCGCCGTCGCCGACGCGTGGCTGGCCACCGAACTCCGCGCCTACCAAAGGCCCAAGGCGCACAGCTGGGCACGGAAGGCGTGCCGGGAGGCCGCCACCACCCGTCTGGCCCGCATCTTCGTCCGCCAGCACCGTGCCCCCTGCCCCGAGGCCCGGAGCAGTGAGACGGCCGGTACCTGGCTGCTGCCCGGCGCGGAGGAACTGCCGCTGACCGGTGAACTCCTCGCCCTGTGGCGCGACCCGCTGGCCCGTGACGGCAGCCCGGTCATCAGCTGGCTCAACCACTGCACCGACCTCGACGACATCCGCCGCGTCCTCGAAACAAGGAGGCCTACCCCGTGATCCACACAGCCGAGACCGTCGGCGTCGGCAGCATTGAGAACTTCCTCGGCTCCACCGAGCGGCTCCGCCTCGCCGCCCTGATGCACGACGTCCTCACCGCTGTGGACGCTCTCCGCTTCGGCGACGAGCGCCGCACCTCCATCCACGAGATCCCCGGCCACAGCCACGCGCAGGCGATGGCCGTCTACGAGCCCGCCGGACGGGTCGAGATCCCCGGCATCCCCGATGAAGCGGAGAAGATCCTCCAGGATGCCTTCGAGCGCGCCCATCCGGCCCTGGCCCGGGTCATGCCCTCCGTCACCGTGTGCCGCCCCTGGACGTACGTCGAGTACGGAGAAGGCCAGCACATCACCAGCCATCTCGACGGCATCGCCCCCGACCCGTTCGCCTGGCCCCGCCAGATCGCCGGCATCAGCGTCGTCATCACGCAGGCCGACGCTGGAGGCGACTTCTACGTCGAGACCGCCTCCAGCGACCGGCTCTGGTACTGCCAGGCCCCCGACGCGGCGGCTAACGGCTACGCGGAGGGCATGTGGCTGGCCCACGACGGCGCGGACAACTCCGCCGCATGGTTCCAGCAGATGCCCCGCACCCGCTGGTCGGTGGCCCCCGCTCCGGGCACCGCACTGCTGTACGGCTCCCAGCTCGCCCACGGCACCCACCCGGTCACTGCCGGACGGTGCGCGAAGTTCATCAGCTGGCTCGCCGCCGAGCACCCGAGGAGCTGACATCGTGCTCGTGGCCCTGGAAGGACTACCCGGCGCCGGAAAGAGCACCCTGCGCGACTGCCTCCTCGCCGAGGCCCGCCCCCGAGGCATCCCGCTCGACCACACCGGCCAGTTCTCCTGGCTCTCCCTGGCCGCCACCCGCACCCTGGTACGGCTGCGGGCCGGACACAGCGCCGCCGACCCCGATGAAGCCGTCGAAGCGGCCTGCTGGGACCTCACCCTCCACACCCGCTTCAACCTCACCCCCGCCCTCGCCGGCGGCTCGGTGATCGCCGACCGACTCAGTCTCTCCACAGCCTGCCTGCTCGCCCTGGTCCACCAGCGCCCGGTCGCCGAGTACGTCGAGCGCCTCGCCGAGCAACAGCGGGCCCGCCCGCAGCTGACCGTCCTGCTGACCACCGACCCCGGCCTGTGCCAGGCCCGCCTCGCCGACAGGGAGACCGCACCGCGGTTCACCGACCGCCCCGAGGCAGCCACCCGTCTGGCCGACCTCTACCCGCAGGCCGCCACCGCCTGGAGCCGCTGCACCGGCCTGGAGGTCTGGCAGCGGCCCTGCACGATCAAGGCCGACCTCGACCAGCTGGCTGCCGACTGCCTCAACCACCTGGACGGCCCTGCGCGCCCGTCCACGACCGCAGAAGCGAGCTGATGAGCCTCCACCCCCTCCACCCCGCCGCCTGGGTCGTCGACCAACTCCGCGCGAACGGCTGGCACGTGAGCGACCTCCTCGCGTTCACCCGCGCCAGCACGCTGATTACTGCCCACCGCACCGGCCAGCAGCCCGTCGTACTGAAGGCCGGGTTCGGCAGCAACCACGTCTTGGCCGAACTCGCGGCTGACCAGCGGCCCGCCGCGTACGGCTTCTACTGGTACGCGCAGATGACCGACGCCGAACGTGCCCTGGCCCGTGAGGACTTCCGCCACGAAACCGACCTCACACAGGCTGCCGGCGGAGCCGACCACGTCGTCCCCCTGCTCGACCAGGGCGGCGGCGAACGGTTCGACTGGTACACCATGCCGCTGTGCGACGGCGGCAACTTCCGCACCTTCATGGCCTCCTACAAGAACACCGACGAGGGCCTGAACATCCTCGCCGACGTCGCCGAGGGCCTGATCGCTCTGCACCAGCGCGGCATCGTCCACCGCGACGTCTATCAGGAGAACATCCTCATCCACCGCGGCCGCGGGCTGATCACCGATCTCGGCGCCGCCCGCCGCCTGGTCACCGAGCGCGGCCCCGAGCACCGAGGCCCCGAGGTCCACTGGCCGCCCGAGTACATCACCGGCTACCACCAGGCAGGCCCCGCCGCCGACGTGTTCAGCCTCGCCGTCCTCGTGTACCGCTACCTGTGCGCGGACATCCCGCGCCTCGGTGGCCACGCCAACCTCGCCCTCATCCCCGCCACCCTGCGGACCCCGGTCGTCGCCGCGCTCTCCGACCAGCCCGGCGACCGGCCCGCGATGAGCGACCTGGCCACCGCGCTCCGCACCGTCGCCCGCACCGCCCAGCACTGACGTGGAGGCCCTCGTGCCCAGGGCGAGATCACCGCCCGGTGCCCGAGCACGCACCACCGCAGCGGGCACGCAACAGCACCATCCGGATCGCTCAGAAGGAGAAGGACCCATGGACAACGACCGCATCTCCGAGTTCCTCGCCGACGTCGAGGACCTGCGCGGCGAGGACGAGACCGTCCGCACCACCGCCCACACCTCCAGCGTCTCCGCCGAGGGCTGGCCAGCCGCCGAGGGCGACCTCGCCTGAACACCCTGACCGCATGGCGTGCTGAGCGTCGGCGGTAACCACCCTGGGGCCGGGCCCGACCGCGGCGGGACCGGCCCCAGGCCACCTTTCCACCTGGACAGGAGCCCGCGCATGGACAACCCCGGCCTCTTCGACTTCCCGCCGACCACCCGCCTGCACCACGAGCGCACCGCCAAGATCCACATGATCCTCAATCCCAACGCCGAACCCCAGCCCTCGGGCCTTGGCCCGGCCGCCGACTACTGCCTGGCCCACCACGCCCTCGAAGGCGCCGAGAGCGCCGCCCGCTCCGGTGAGCGGGCCGCCTTCGACTGGTACGCCGCCAGCCCGTTCGTCGACGCCGCCACCAGCTCCACCCCCACCACCCTCGGCCCGCGCGTCGTCGTCACCCCCGACCTCACCGACCTGCCCCGCTCCCCGATCTCGGAGACCCCGTACTACGTGCTCGGCCCCGACACCCGATCCGCACCGATCCACCTGCGGACGCTCGCCGCAGGCGCGTTCACCGCCGCCGCCGACACCGGCTTCGGCCCCCTGCTGACCGCCCACGCCGTCGTGGTGATCCTGCTGCGCAACAAGCAACTCGGCCAGAGGCTCGACAGCTGGACCATCACCCGCCTGCCCGGCACCGTCTTCCTCGACCACATTGGCGACCGCGCCGTCCTGGCCCGCGACCTCATCCACGAGGCCGGTCACAACTGGCTGAACGACGCCTTCACGGCCACCGGCTGCAAGATCGACGACCAGGCCGAGTTCCACTCCCCGTGGAAGCAGAGCATGCGCTCCGCCTTCGGCTTCCTCCACGCCTGCTGGGCCTTCCCCCTCACCATGCTCTACATCGCCCGCGTCCTGGAGCACACCGAAGGCGCCGTGCAGCGCTTCCTGACCGCCTACCTCGACCAGCAGCGCGAGCAGCTCGCCGCTACAACCGCAGACCACCCGCGTGCCCTCGAACTCGTCGGCGACGACGACCTGCGCGAGCGGCTGGCCGCCGTCCACCGCCAGGCGCTCACCCTGTGACCGCCGACCGCTTCGACTCCCCGGGCCTCACCCTGCTCGTCCGGCGCCCCAAGCAGGAACCGGTTGACTGGCACACCGGCCTGGCCAGCATCGAGCACCACGTCCCGATCGGACCAGACACCGCCTTCAACACCGGCTCCGTCGCCAAGCAGATCACCGCCCACCTGGTCCTGCTCGCGGCCCGCGACAACCTGATCCACCTCCACCAGCCGGCCGCCGACCTGCTGCCCCGCCTCCAACTCACCGACGTGACCGTCGCCGACCTGATCACCCACACCTCCGGCCTATGCGACGCCGAATCCCTGCTCTCCCTCGCCGGCCTGCGCGACCTCGACCACTACACCGCCGCCGACCTGCGAACCCTCGCCTACCGGCAACGCGAACGTGCCGTTCCGGCGGGGCAGTTCCTCTACAGCAACACCAACTACCTCCTGCTCGCCGAACTCCTCGAAACCGTCGACCACGCCGCGCTGCCCGACCTCGCCCGCCGCCGACTGTTCGACCAGCTCGGCATGCACGCCACCCACTTCCAAGCCGACCCCCGCCAGGTCGTTCCCGGCGCCGCGGCCGCCTACCAGCCCACCGGCAGCGGCTGGCAGTACACCCAGACCCCCGTCGCCCTGCCCGGCCCCGGCACCCTGTTCACCACCTCCGGTGACCTCGACCGCTGGCTCGGTCACCTCCACCAGCTCTGGCAGCACGGCAACACCCCGCTGCCCTGGGAGGACGTGCTCGGCTACCGGACGGCCGACCACCCGCCCTACCTGTACGGACCGGGCCTGTACGCCGACCCCCGCCCCGGACACACCACCGTCTTCCACTACGGTCACGAACACGGCTTCTCCGCCGCCACCCACCTCACCCAAGACGGCCTGCGGGTCGTCTGTCTGGCCAACGCCACCGACCTGGCTGCGGACCACGTCGTGGCGGCCGTGCTCCGCGAACTCGACGAACACCCCGACCACGATGTGGGAGACCTGCTGCCCCTCGCAGCCGCTCGCGCGCGGCGACCGCCCAGGGCCGCCGAAGACGGCCACGATCAGCAGGATGACGGACAGCTCCACCGCGAACTCGGCCGCTTCATCAGCGACCAAGTCCCGGGAACCCTGCGACTCACGCGCACCGGCGACGCGCTTCACCTGTGGCGCCGCGGCACTTCGGATCGCCTCACCCCGGCCGGGCCCACCACCTGGACGGGCAACGGCTACACCCTCACCCTGACCAGCGACGCGGACGACACCGAGGGCTTCACCCTCGATCTCGACCGGGCACCCGGCCTCGCCTATGTCCGCCTGCCGCCGTCCTGACGGCAGAGGCCGCCCGTAGCCGACGCCCCGTCCTGCCGGACGCAGGGCGATTCCACCGCGCCCGATACCCCGATCACCGCCGTGTGGTCGCAGACCGGAGAACCTCCAAGTACTCGACGTAGACGTGCTTGTGATCCCTGGCATAGCCGAGTTCGCGCGGTGCGGCCTCCCCGCACCCGCGCGAACGGACGACGGCAACCTCTGGGTGGACGGGGTCTGCTGGCTCTACTGCGACCAGCAGTGGACCCGCGTTCTGTGGATCGAACCGGAGACCGTCGCGGGAATGAACGCGCCGATGTCCGCCTGCGGCCGGTGCATCGCCGAACTCCAGGACCGGGTCTGGACTTCCGTGTTCCCCGGCGACGAACCGGCCATCTCGTCGCTGACTGGGCACCCCACCCCACCGAAGGCGACAAGCTCCTCTTCGTCTTCGACGGTGGCGTCCTCCTCATCCCGCGCCTGGCCCGCCGCGTTCACGCCGCTCGTGCTGCCAGGGCACAGTCCGAGACGCTCTACTTGGAGCACGGAGCGACCCGCTCGTAGGCCGAGGTGCGACTCCGTGACACACCTCGTACTTCACGACCGACAGCCGCCACCTCCGCCGTCGCGCCGAATGGCGACATGCCGGGTAAAGCGCCAGTGCGACAGCTTTGGCGTGCTAATGTCCACTCAAAGGCCCGGAGGTGGGCCAGTGGCGAGCCGCTTGCCCGGACGAGTGTGCGCGAAAGCCCAAAAGGTGAGATGCCTAGCCTCTGGTTTCAACGATAATTCGCCCCGCGCTGCACTGTTCTCAATTGTGGCCGCAATCCGGGTTGTAGTCGCGGATGAGATTGCAATGCCGCACACTCACGACAGAGATACCTTTGAGGCATGTCGTAAACTTCTGAATCTTCCGAAGCAGGTGCTCCGCCGCTGCTGCACTGAAGGCAAAGTCTCCCTCGATGCCTCAGGCGGCGGACAGCAGCAGTTTCAGGCGCTCCTATTCGACTGCTTCTTTAGCTCGGGCGGAGATCACCCGTGGGACCGCATGACCGGTCGAACGTTCCGGCAGTTGATCTGCTACTTCAGTTGGACGGCACCACAGCCCGATCGTCTGCTTATTCGGACCAACACCGCAGATCGCATTGCCAGCTACCTTCTCCCTCATACCAGGGTATTCGATGATGGTTCCTACGAACACTCGGGGGTCGCCGGGCTGCGCGTTGAAGGGTTCAGCCCCGACACCATCCACCTCTGTCATATCCCGACCGGTGGGCGGCTTGACCTGCAGGACACCAGTCATTCAAGTTCGACTCGGCTGATGCGGTACTGCTTCCAGGGGGAACTGGAGTTTCGAGCCAAGAGTGAAGCAGATGACGGACGCGATCCCGTTCATGCGAGATCTTCACTCACTGCGGCCGAGGAAGCGGCAGGTGATCACTGGGCGCCGAACCCATCTACACCCCTTCGCAGCGCCTTGATGGCCCGGTCTCATCTGTGGTGGTACACGCTCCGGCACGGTGCAGCCTTGGTCAGACCGAGGCGGAGCAACACCGTTCAGTGCCTTCGATGGGACGTGGGCCGGTCCTGTGAGCAGATTGGCAGTCTGTTGACCGAAGGGCCGCTGAGTATCCCCGGGGCCTCGTTCACGCCTCGGAGCCATGAATTCGACGTTAGTCTTCTCCGGTTGGACTCGGTGTCGATCGAGCTGTGTACGCCGCTGATGACTCGCGGCATCGTCCACCCATGGAACCAGTTGCTTGACGTGGAGTGGGAGGAACAACAGCGTCGCCGGGCGGCTGGGCTGAGCCCTACAACCACGCGTCGCGAGAATCCGACCGGCTGACCTGGGGTGACTACTCGAGGCTGGCGCGGACCATGGCGCGATCCGGGCCCTGATCAAGGCCTCAGCTGCGTGAGGGAAACCGTTGGGCGCGACGGGCAGCAGGGCGCGGCTGAATTCGGCGTGTGTGCTCGAGGCCATTTTGGGCTCGAAGGGCCAAAGATTCCCAAGCTTATAGCGCGAGTTCGATTCTCGTCGCCCGCTCCATACCGAAAGCCGCAGGTCATCTGACCTGCGGCTTTCGCGTTTTCCGGGGCGGTTCGGGTGGGGGGTGGTCAGGGGCGGGGTGGGATGCGGGGGAGGGTGCGGATGGGGTGGGTGGCCAGGAGGGCGGTGGCGGTGAGGAGGGCGACCGCGACGCCGACCAGGAGGACCCGGTCGGTGCCGAAGGCGCCGACGGCGGGGCCGGCCAGTGCGCTGCCGATCGGGTACATGCCGACGGAGCCCGCGACCTCGTAGGCGTGGACGCGGTTGAGCACCTCGCCCGGCACCTGGGTCTGCACACTGGTGGCCCACATGACGCCCCAGACGCCGACTCCGACGCCGACCGCGACCTGGGCGGCGACGAGCAGCCAGACCGGCCAGTCGAGCACGATGCCGAGCGGGTAGAGCGGGTAGGCCAGCATCGCCACGGCCCCGGCGGCGAGCGGGCGTTCGGGCTTGTAGCGGATCGCCAGCAGGCCGCCGGCCACGGTGCCCGCGCCCAGCGCGGCGTTGAGCAGGCCGAAGGCGGTCGCGCCGTGCTCGGGCACGATCACACCGGCGGCCACCGACAGCTGCGGGCCCCAGGAGAGCACCGCGAAGAACATCCAGATCACGATCACGCCCCAGAGCCAGCTGCGGGCGCGGAACTCCTGCCAGCCGACCGCCAGGTTGTGCCACAGGCTCCCGCCGGCCGGCGGAGCGGGTACCGCCCCGAGCCGGAGCGCGAACAGGCAGGCCGCGCTGGTCCCGTAGGCGACGGCGGAGATCACCATCACCCAGCCGGTGGCCCCGAACCCGACCAGGGCGCCGGCCAGCGCGGGGCCGCCCAGACCGGTGAGCGCCTCGGAGGTGCGCAGTACGCCGTTGGCGCCCTGGACGTCGCGGGCCACCAGCGGGACGGTCGAGGCGGAGCCCGGCTGGAACATCGCGTTGGCGGTACCGGCCACCATCAACAGCGCGTACAGCTGCCAGAGATGGTCGATGCCGTGGATGAACAGAAGGGCGAGCAGCACGTGGGCGCAGAGGTTGGCCAGGTCGGCGGCGATCATCAGCCGCCGGGCGGTGAAGCGGTCGGCGAGCACCCCGCCGAACAGCACCAACCCGGCGAACGGGCCCACCAGGAAGGCCATCGCGTACCCGGCGGTGTCCAGGCCGTACCCGCCGCTGAGCAGGCCGGCCGAGACCGCGACCGGCAGCATGGCCCAACTGAGCAGGCCCGCACTGCGGCCGGTGAAGTAGTACCGGAAGTTACGGGACCAGATCGCCGGTTCCCCGGTCGGCGGCGGCTCGGCGGGCCGGTCCTGGACCTGCGAGGGCGTCGCCGTCGCAGTGTGCTCGGTCAGGCATTCCGCCATGACTGTTCAACCCCTCGGTCGTGGAACGTGGTTGTCGGCGTGTGGAAGCGACGCGCCTCAAGTCCGGTTCGGCCGGGCCTGGTCGGCGCGGCACTCCGGGCGCCTGCCGGGCGTCCGACTGGATCGGCCCTGCGGTGCGACCACCGTACGGAGCCGGCCTGGTCGGGCTCCTACAGCCGGACCAGAGGAGCGCGGGCCCCCGGGGAGTCCGATCCCGTTCGGGCGAACCGGTGTTGACCTGCGGTTCTGCCGGTCGTCGCCGGGCCGGGCAGGGGAACCGGCAGAACGGGGGAGACTGCCGGAGCGGTGGTCCTGCCGCCGGGCGCGGCAGGACCGGGCCGGTGGTCAGCGGATCCGGCCCCGGTTCGCCGTCCGGGAGCGTCGCATCGCCTCGCGCCAGTGCTCGAACGCCCTGCCCCGCGCGCCGGGGGCCGACTGGGCCGGTCGGGCGGCGCCGGCCGCCTGGTGCGCGGCGCCGATGCGGCGCAGCGCCAGTGCCCGGCCGTCGAGCCAGCCGGCCTGCCGGGCGAGCTCCAGTGCCCGGCCGACCAGCTCCAGGGCCTGCGCGTGGTCCGCCGGTGCCTCCTGGCATTCGGCGTGCCGCAACCGGGCGGTGGCCTCGGCCCGCAGCCCGCCGTCGGCGACGGCGGCGAACAGGCCGGCGGTCGCGACCCTGAGGCAGTCGCCGGTGTACAGCCCCGCCGAGAGGTAGTCGTGCAAGGTCTCCGCCAATCGCCAGGCAACGGCGGTGAATTCGGCCTCGGGTGCGTCCGAGGGTGCTGTCCCCTCGGGCCGGTCCGCGGCCTGCTCCGCCGGGTGGTGCGGGCGGGCCGCCGCGTCGGCGTGGTGGAGGTACCAGTCGAAGAGCAGTTGGCGGGCGGCGTGGGCCTCCTCCCTGTCGAGCAGCTCGCGGGCGTAGCAGCGCAGCAGGTCGTGCAGCCCGAACCGGCCGGGCGCCCGCTCCTGCACCAGGTGGGCGTCCGCGAGGCTCACCAGCAGTCCGTCGGATCCGGCCGGGGTCGTGCCGGCCAGCGCCGCGGCGCCGTCCACGGTGAGGTCCGGGCCGGGCATCAGGCTGAGGAGGCGGAACATCCGCTGGGCCTGCGCCGGGAGCGCGCGGTAGGAGAGGTCGAAGGCGGCCCGCACCGTCGAGCGCCGGTCCCCTTCGATGTGCAGCCGGCCGAGCCGGTCGTCGCCCGCCAACTCGGCGCAGTGGTCGGCGATGTCGGCGCTGCCGGCCACCAGGTTGGCGCCGGCGATCCGGATGGCCAGCGGCAGGCCGCCGCACAGCTGGACGAGCCTGCGGGCCGCCTCCTCCTCGGCGGCGACCCGGCACTCGCCGATGGTGCCGCCCAGGAGTTGGCGCGCCTCGTCCGGGTCGAGCACGTCCAGGCCGAGTCGACGGGCGCCGTCGCTCGCGACCAGCCCGGCGAGCCGGCTGCGGCTGGTGATCACCACCGCGCAGCCCCGGGCGCCCGGGATCAGCGGCCTGACCTGCTCGGCGTCGCGCGCGTCGTCCAGCACGATCAGCATCCGCCGGTCGGCGAGCAGGGTGCGGTACAGCGCCGCGGCCTCGTCCTCGTCGGTGGGCAGCCGGTCGGGCGGGGTGCCCAGGGCCCGGAGGAACTGCGCGAGGACGTCGCCGGGGCGCAACGTCGGCAGCCGGGAGTGGCCGCGCAGGTCGGCGAACAGCTGTCCGTCGGTGAAGTGTTCGCGGCGCGTGTGGGACCAGTGGGTGGCGAGGGCGGTCTTGCCGACCCCGGGTGCGCCGACCACCGCCACCACGTGCGGGCGCCGGGCCGGGTCGGGCGAGACGAGGGCGTCCAGCTCCGTCAGCTGCCGCCGCCGCCCGACATGGGTGCCGGAGGCGGCGGGCAGCTGGGCCGGGAGCGGGCCCGCGGGCGCGGGGCGGTCGGACGGCGCGGGGCGCTCGGGCCGGTCGTGGTGCTCGGGCCGGTCGGGGGGCTGGGAGAGGGGCAGTTGCCGGCGCAGCACCCGCAGGTGGGCGTCGCGGACCTCCGCGCCGGGCGCGATGCCCAGTTCCTCGTCGAGCCGCTTGCGGAGGCGCCCGAACACGTTGAGCGCGGCGGCCTGCTCCCCGCTGCCGGCGAGGGTGAGGATCAGCCGGGCGTGCAGGCCCTCGTGCAGCGGCTCGGTGTTCACCATGTCCCACAGCACCGGGGCGGCCTCCTCGGGGCGGTGCCGCAGCAGCGCCGCGTCGGCGTGCAGCAGCACCGCCTTGACCCGCCGCTCGTTGGCCGCCACCGCGGCCGGGTGCTGGCGCAGCACCAGGTCCGCGTCCGCGAGCACCGGACCGCGCCACCACTGCAGCGCCTGGGTCAGCGACTCGTACGCGGCCTCCGGGGCCGCCGGGTCGGGCGCCTGGTGCAGGCGTCTCGCCTGGGCCAGCAGCTCGTCGAAGTGGCCGAGGTCGATCTGGTTCCGGGCCGCCTTCAGCAGGTAGCCGGTGGGTGTCCGGACGACGGTCGGCTCCGGGGCGGTCCGCACTCCGTCCGGGTCGAGCAACCGGCGGACCTGGCTGACGTAGGTGTGGATCAGGCTCTGCTGGGAGCCGGGCGGTCCGGACGGCCAGAGGGTGTCGGTGATCTCCTGCTGGGTGGCGGGCTCGGGGTGCTTGAGCGCCAGCAGGCCGAGCAGGCGGCGCAGCATCGGGCTGGTGACCGGGACGGGCGTCCGGCCGCGCTGGAGGGCGAGCGGGCCGAGGATCAGCAGCCGCGGCCGGCCGGCGCCGGGCGGTGGCCCGGTGCGGACGGCGGCCAGCAGGTCCGCCAGCTCGCAGCCGCTCAATCCCAGTGCCTCGCCCAGGCGTTGGAGGGTGCGCGGCCGGGGCTGCCGAACCCGGCCGTGCTCGATGTCGCGCAGCGCCCTGGTGCTGATCCCGGCCCGGGTCGCGGCCGCCTCCTGGCTCAGCCCGGCGCGGCTGCGGAAGGACTGGAGCCGTGGGCCGAACGGGCCGGGGCCGCCTGCCGGACCTGCCGGCCCTCTCCGGGGAAGCCCCGTGGCCGACGTCCGCTCCGACATGGCATCCCCCTCATCCGGCGACCGCGACCCGCCGGTGGCGACCGGAGGCGGCCTTGCGGGCCCCGTGCGCGGCCGACTCTGCGGAGGCTTCGAAGAAGATCAGTTTGGACTAGACCAATGCGCCAGGCAAGGGACGACCCGCGTCCCGCCCGGCCCCGGGACGGCCCGGTTCCCGGCCGGCGAGGGGAGCCGGCCCCCGCCCCGCAGGGCGAAGCCGGAGGTCGCCGGGACCTGCGGCTTCGCCCTGCGCGCCGAGGTCAGCGGGCTGCCGTGGCCAGGGCTTCGAGGGTGGGGACGATGGCGGCCGGCGAGGGGAGCGCGGCGTTCTCGGTCTGGAGGCGGGTGGCGGCCGTGCGAAGGGCCGGGTCGGTGAACAGGCGGGTGAGCAGCGCGCTGTCCACCGCCTCGGAGGTGGCCCGCAGGGCGGATCCGGCGGCGGTGAGGGCGTCGGCGTTGACGAAGTGGTCGGCGCCCTGCGGGAGGAGCAGCTGGGGCAGGCCGGCCTGGAGGGCGGTGAGCATGGTGCCGGCGCCGCCGTGGTGGATCAGCGCGTCGCAGGTGCCCAGCAGCTCGGCCAGCGGGACCCAGGGGAGCGGGCGGACGTTGGCGGGCAGGGTGCCGAGCGGGGTGAGGTCGGCGTCGCCGACCGCGAGCAGGAACTCGGCGTCCACCGAGGCCGCGGCCTCGATCAGGCGGACGATGGCGCGGACGCCGTCCATTGCGGTGAGCACGGTGCCCAGGGTGACCGCGACGCGCGGGCGGGTGCCGCGGTGCAGCAGGTCCGCGGGGACCAACCCGCCCCCGTTGAAGGGGATGTAGCGCATCCGCAGGCCGTCCGCGTCGCCGCCGAGTTCGGCCGGGACGACGTTGATGGCGAGCGACTCGGCCGGGCCCGCCAGGCCGTGCTGCTCGTAGAGGTCGGTGAGGTTGGCCGCAAGGCGCCCCACCATCGAGTGGCCGGAGGTGACGCCGAAGTTCTGGATCGCCGAGGGGAGCTTGAGCTTGGCCGCCACCAGCGGCGCCGCACCCTGGAAGGAGTCGTAGATCAGCAGGTCGGCGCCCCACCCGGTGGCGGCGTCGAGCAGGCCGTCCACCGTGGGGCGGGAGGCCGCGGCGAAGGCGACGGCCGCCCCGTCGAGGATCTCGTCCTGCGTCAGGTCGGGGTTGACGTAGCGGATCGTCCCCCCGGAGACCTCCTCGAACACCTCGCGGATGGTGCGGCCGTCGCCGACCTCGGTGACCGGGAAGCCGGCGGAGCGGAGCTGGTCCAGCGGCTGCCCGCCCGCGAAGAGCACCTCGTGGCCGGCGGCGCGCAGCGCCTGCGCGGTCGGCACCATCGGGAACAGGTGACCGGCGGCGGCCGGGCCGGTGAAGAGTATGCGCACGGGTGTCTCCTTGCCGTTTGAGGACGAATCATGTGATCGGGGCAGTCTCTCCCTGCAAGCTGACGCGGAGTCAATTCCTATTCCGATCGGCGTCGGTAATCGGACGTTCTGGTGCGGGTCTTGCCACGGTGCGGACAGTGTGCTCCGAGGGGGCGGCCGGGGTGTCCGCGGGGCGCTCCGGGCGCTCCGGGCCGGCCCTCGGCTCAGGCCGCCGCCAGGAAGTCGCGGACCTTGCGGCTGAAGGCCTCCGCCTGCTCGAACACCACGACGTGGCCGGTGTCGAACTCGGCGTACTCGCTGCCCCGGATGCCGGCGTGCAGCAGTCGGGCGTTCTCCACCGGGATGGTGGCGTCCTGGGCGCAGCCGATCACCAGGGTCTGGGCCTGGACGCGGGGGAGCAGTGCGCTGATGTCCAGGCTCAGGTTGAGCGCGATGTGCCGCAGGGTGCCGGGGGCCGGTCGCATGAACGCGGCGTTGGACTCGACTGCCTCGCGGCCGATCCCGTTGAGGAAGCCGCGGCTGAACGCGGTGAGCGTGGCGTAGCGGCCGAACGCGGCCTCGTCGTCGGCGATCGCCAGCCAGACGGTCATCATGTTGCGCAGGTACTCGTCGTCGGCGTTGACCCACCCGGCGGCGGCGACCAGTCGGCGGACCTGCTCGGGCCGCCGGGCCGCGGTGGCGGTGGCGACGACCGCGCCGAGCGAGAAGCCGACGAGGTCGACCGGGCCCCGGCCGGCGTCCTCGATCACCGCGTTGACCTGGGCGGCGAGGGTCTCGACGGTCAGCTCGGCGCCGTCGTCCTCGGCGCTCTCGCTGCCGGACAGCTCGGGGAGCAGCACGGTGTAGCGGTCGGTGAAGCGGTCCAGCAGGTGGTCCCACATGCCGGAGCCCGGACCGGTGCCGTGGACGAGCACCAGGGTGGCGGGGCCCTGGCCGACGACGCGGTAGGGGATGCGGGCGGTGCCGACGGTGACGTTGGGCATGGCCGAGGTCCTCTGCTTTCGGGGTGGGGTGTCCGGTCTGCTGTCGGCCCGGCGGTGCGGGCTGACAAGAAAGTAAACTACACGGTGTAGGGCATGGGATCAACTACACCGTGCAGTGCACTTTCCGGAGCGGCTCGGCGGGACATGCGTCAGGGCCGGCCCCGGCGGTGGGGTCCGGCCCTGAGGCGGCGGTCGGCGGTAGTGGTTCGGTCGTGGCGCCGATCAGCCGTAGAGGCGCAGGAACGCGCGGACCCCGGCGGTGATGCCGGAGGCCAGCTCGGCGTCCGGGATCGGGACGGCGCCGTAGAAGGTGCGGTCGGCCGCGCCGCTGAAGGTCAGCAGGGTGAACTGGGTCGCGGCCAGCCCGGCGTCCTGTTCCGCCTCGTCGAAGTGCAGCAGCCCCTGTCCGGCCAGCCGGTCGAAGTGCGCGGTGATGTCCCGGTGGGAGGCGAGCGGGCCGGCGTCCAGCCAGGCGGCGAGGACGTCGGGCGGGATGTTGCCCGCCTCGGCGCGGATGGTGCGGCCCAGCGCGTAGTGGTCGCCCGCCGCGATCACGGCCTTGGCCCGGTCGACGGCGAAGGCGGTGAGGTCGGCCTCCAGGTCGACGATCTTGTGCAGGTGCCGGTCGGCCAGGCCCGCGATGATCTCGGTGAGCTCGCCGGCGGTCTCCAGGGCGACGGAGAGGAACAGCTTCTCCTTGTCGCCGAAGTGGTTGTAGATGGTGCGCTTGGACACGCCGGCCTCGGCGGCGATCGCGTCCACGCTCGCCCGCGTGTAGCCCTCGCGGCCGAACACCGTGCTCGCCGCGCGCGCGATGGCCTGCCGCTTCTCCGGCATCCGGCGCGAGCCCGCGGGTGGCGTGGGGTTCCCTGGGGTCATCGGGCGTCTCTCCTTCGGCAAAGGTGCACTACTCGGTGCAGTTTACCCTTGGCGGTGTGGCGGGCCGCGTCGTACGGTGGGGGAGGGCGACCGGACGTGCCGTCAGATCCGGCGGAACCGTGGCGGGCGGCGGGCCGTCCAAGGGGGAAACGGAACCCCGGCCCGGACCGGTCCGGACGCCGGGACGAGTCGCGGAGGACTGTGTGCAGGTCTGGCAGCAGCACCCGGGTGAAGCGGCGGGGCCGATCGGCGTCCGGGAGGCGCCCACCGACCAGGCGGCCGCGGCGGAGCACTGCGAGCGGCTGTTGCGGGACACCATCGGCGCCGTCCGGCCGGCGCTGGCCTGGCGGTACGGGGTGCCCGGGGCGGGTGCCCGGCTGCCCGCGCCCGGAGCCGGCCCGGGCGACGGGGACGTGCACTGGTACGTGACCCGCAGCCGGCACATCACGACGATCATCTCGGCGGCCCGCCGGCGGGCGCTGCTGAGCGCGGTGGAGCAGCACTGGCGGCGGCGCGGCCGGGTCGTGGTCACGGTGGCGGCGGGACCGCCGGGGGTCAGTGCGGTCACCCGTGACGGCTACCGGCTCGCGCTGGGATTCGGCCCGTGGGGGAACGCCTGGCTGACGGCGGCCTCGCCGGGGGTCCTCCACTCGGAGCAGCTGCCGTACCCGCTGGGCACGCCCGGCGTCCCCGGCGTTTCCGGTGCCTCCGAGGAGCCGACAGCCGACGTCGCGCCGGTGCCGGAGGTGCGCTGTCCGTTCTGGACCGCGCTCGACTAGGTCCTGTCCGCCCGGCAAGATCGGCCGAACTGGGCCCAAGTCCCGTCCGGCTGCGGTGGCCCCGCGCTGTGAGGACTGCCTCCGCCTGCCGAACGGACGGATGGAAGACGGGAGATGACGCGGAGCGAGTCCCCCCGGACACGCTCCGCGTCGCCTCGTCGCACGGCCCTGGCGCGCCGCTCCCCCCGACTCCCCAGGCTCTCGCCGCCCCCCTGGCGCACCCTCCGGCGAGAGTGGTCCGCTCGGACCTCGGCGAGCCCCACCACCGGGGGCGTCGTTGATCTCACGCTAACAAACCGAGTGGTTGGTTTGTCAATGCCGAGATCCATGAAATATCCACAACTTGGCCCCAAGTGTCCGGTCGGGGCGCGGGCAGGTGACGTCCGGTCATCGGAAGGGGGCGGAAAGGCCCTTGTGTGGCCGCTGTCGTCCGTATACGTGCTGATGGGCCGTCCAGGGCCCGGGATCACCCGTTCCGGTGCTCCGGGCGGCCGGAGGTGGACGCGCCCGGCCGGATCCGCTGTCGGCGCCCGGCGTGCGGCCTCCCGGAATCCGACATTCCGCCCATCGGTCCGCTACCGAGCGGAAGTGGACGACTGCTCAGCGCAGCAGTCGGCGCTCCTTGGCGACGGCCACCGCGCCGGCCCGGGTGTCGACGCCCAACTTGTCGTAGATCCGGCCCAGATGGGTCTTCACCGTCGCCTCGCTGATGAACAGCGCGCGGGCGATCTCCCGGTTGCCGAGGCCCTGTGCCAGCTGGGCGAGGATCTCCTGCTCGCGCTCGGTGAGCTGCGGCGCGGGCGCCCGCATCTGGGCCATCACCCGGGAGGCGACCGGCGGCGAGAGCACCGTCCGGCCCTGCGCGGCGGCGTGCACCGCGGCGAACAGCTCCTCCGGCCGCTCGGCCTTCAGCAGGTAGCCGGTGGCGCCCGCACCGATCGCCCGGGTGATGTCGGCATCGGTGTCGTACGTGGTGAGCACCAGGACGTGCGGGGCGTCCGGACCGGCGGTGATCCGCCGGGTGGCCTCCACCCCGTCGATGCCCTCGCCGAGCTGGAGGTCCATCAGGACGACCTGCGGCGCCAGCCGGGCGGCCAGGGAGACGGCCTCCTCCCCGCTGCTCGCCTCGCCGACCACCTCGATGTCGCCGGCGCTGGCCAGCAGCGCCAGCAGACCGGCCCGGACGACGGCGTGGTCGTCGCAGACCAGCAGGCGCACGGGCGCGGGGGGCGTCGGGTCGGCGGCGTTCATCGGACCTCCAGGGGGATCGCGGCGGAGACGACGGTGCCCTCACCGGGGCTGCTCTCGACCGTCAGGGTGCCTCCGAGCTGGCGCAACCGGGCCCGCATCGCGGGCAGACCGTGGCCGCGCCCGTCGGCACCCGGCCTGATGGCGGCCGATCCGTCGGTGCCCGGCCCGTCGGTACCCGGTCCGTCGGTGGTCGGCCCGGTTTCGCCGACCGGGCCGAAGCCCCGCCCGTCGTCGGCGATGTCCAGCACGGCCTGGTCGCCGAGGAAGGACAGCGTCAGCGCGGCGGCCGAGGCCCCGGCGTGCTCGCGGACGTTGGCCAGCGCACCCTGGGCGATCCGCAGCAGCGCGGACTGCGCGGCGGCGGGCAGCGGCACCGGGGCGCCGTCCAGCAGGAAGCGGACCGGGAGCCCGCTCTCGGCGGACTCCCGCTCGGCGAGCGCCCGCAGGGCCTGGTCCAGGGTGCGGCCGTCGGCGAGCTCGGCCGGTGCGAGGTCGTGGACGAACCGGCGTGCCTCGGCCAGGTTCCGGGCCGACACCTCGGCGGCCGTCCGGACATGGGTGCGGGCGGTCACCGGATCGGAGTCCCAGGTGCGGTCGGCGGCCTGGAGCAGCATCTGCTGGCTGGAGAGCCCCTGGGCGAGCGTGTCGTGGATCTCCATCGCGAGCCGCTCGCGCTCGGCGAGGGTGCCCTCCCGCCGTTCGGTGGCGGCGAGTTCGCGCCGGGTGCGGACCAGGTCGGCGATCAGGACGCGCTGCCGCCCCGCCTGCCGTTCCATGTACAGGAAGACGGCGGTGGCCAGCGCCGCCACGGCGGGCGGCAGCAGCACCAGGTTGGCGTCCACCCCGCCGGGCAGCCGGATCTCACCGACCACCACCAGCAGGGTGAGCGCGGCCACCAGGGGGATCGCGGTCCGCGCGGGCAGCGTGCGCAGCGCCGTGTAGACGAGCGGGACGGCGCACCACGCGAAGCTCGGCGCGAGCAGGACGAGGACCACCCAGAGCGAGACCACCACGGCCAGCGGCCAGAGCCGGCGGCGGCGCCCGGGGGCGACCGGGCGGCGGTGCGCGAGCCAGGAGCCGACCGGCTGGGCGACGGCCAGGGCGAGGCTCAGCCCGAGGACCCAGGGGACCTGCGGGTTGTCGGCGTGGTGGGTGAGGTAGCGGCTGAGCGAGGTGGCGAGCAGCAGCAGGAAGGCGGAGTCGAGCAGGACGGCCAGCCGGCCCGCGTCGCGGTCCCCGGCGTCCTGGCCGTCGGCGGCCAGGCCGGCCGCGCTCCGGCCGTCGGCGTCCTGGCCGGTCACGCCCTGGTCGGCCGCGCCCTGGCCGGCGGCGGGTCGGGGCTGCTCCACGGGGTGCTCCTTCCTGGGGTGCCGCGTCTCCCGGCGCCGGCGGCAGCGGCGCCCGGCCGCCCGGGACGGCCGGCCGCCCGCGGTCGACGGGCCCGCCTGCGCACCGCGCCGACCTGGGCCGATCCCTCGATGGTGGCCCGTCCGGCCCCCTCGCGCATCAGCCGATCGGTTGACGCCCCTGTCGTCCATCATGCCGGTGAGCCCGCGCCGGACCGTTGATGTGTCGGGCGGGGTGCCGGCCGGAGGATCGAAGCAGAGCAGCCGGGCCCGACCAGGCCCGACCGACCCCCGAGGAGCTGGACCATGAAGAAGACCGCCGTGCGTACCCGGGTGCTGACCGGTACCGTCGCCGTCGCCGCCCTGGCCGCCGCCACCGTCGGCGCCGTCTCGGCCAGCGCCGACACCGCCGAGACCCCGGCCGCCGCCTCCGCGGTGAAGGCGGACACCCAGAACCGGAACCTCACCCAGACCACCGGCCTGACCATCGAGGCCGCCACCAAGGCCGCCCAGGCCACCCTGGACGCGGCCACCAAGGCCGGCCAGCACGTCTCGGTCGCGGTCGTCGACCGGGACGGCATCACCCGGGTCCTGCTCAAGGGCGACGGCGCCGGCCCGCAGTCGCCGGAGTCCGCCGAGCGCAAGGCGTTCACCGCCGTCTCCTGGAACGCGCCGACCTCCGAGCTGGCCAAGCGCCTGGCCCAGGCGCCGAACCTCAAGGACATCCCGGGGACCTTGTTCCTGGCCGGGGGCGCGCCGGTGCAGGCCAAGGGCGCGCCGGTCGCGGCCATCGGCGTCGCGGGTGCGCCCAGCGGCGACCTGGACGAGCAGTTCGCCCAGGCGGGCGTCGCGGCGCTCGGCAAGTAGCCGCCGGGCGGTCGGGCGCCGCCGTGCGACCGGGACGGGCCCCCGACCGTCCCGGTCGCACCCGGTTGCGCGGGGTACGAGCGGTCGCACGCGAGTGCGCGCGGTCGGGCGCGGGGCGCTGTCCGGTGCCCCGCGCGGACCGCCCTGGCGCCGGGCCGCGGCGACGGCCAGGATGGGCCCATGGCACACATGACCGAGCCCGAGTGGCGCGCGTTCCTCTCCGCCGGCACCCGTACCGCCAAGATCGCCACCACCCGGATCGACGGGCGCCCGCACGTCGCGCCGGTCTGGTTCCTGCTGGACGGCGACGAGATCGTCTTCAACACCGGCGCCGCCACCGTCAAGGGCCGCACCCTGGCCCGGGACGGCCGGGTGATGCTCTGCGTGGACGACGACCGGCCGCCGTTCTCCTACGTCCTCGTCCAGGGCACGGCCACCCTCGGCGACGACCTGCCCGAGGTCCGGGAGTGGGCGACCAGGATCGCCGCCCGCTACATGGGCGAGGAGCTGGCCGAGCAGTACGGGGAGCGCAACGGCGTCCCGGGCGAGCTCCTCGTACGGGTGAAGATTGAGAAGGTCAGCGCAGAACACGGGGTGGCTCATTGAAAAGCCGGTGCCGGTGTCAGTGGCCCGTGGCAGGCTTCCCGGTATGACGGCGTGGACCCTCAACGACATCGAACGTGCGATCCGCTCCTCCTGGGGTGTCGACACCTGTGCGCCCGAGGACCTGGCCCACTGGCGTCCCGACAATCCGGCCCGCGGCCAGTGCGGGGTGACGGCGATGGTCGTGCACGACCTGCTCGGCGGCGAGCTGATGATGGGCGAGGTGCACGTCGGCGGGGTCCGCACGGACCTGCACTGGTGGAACCGGTTCGCGACGGGCGTCGAGATCGACCTGACCCGCGAGCAGTTCGGCCCGGACGAGCTGGTCGGCCCGGGCCGCCCGGTCGCCCGCCCGCAGCGTCCCGGCCGGCTCCAGGCCCAGTACGAACTGCTGCGCGGCCGGGTGCTCGCCGAGCTGGAGGCCGGCCCCGCGCGGGCGTCCCGGCGCGCGTTCGCCCGCAGCGCGTAGGCCCTGTCCGGCCGCCGGGAACAGGCGCCGGGCCGACCGGGCTGTAGGGGCGGGGCCCGTCCCGGCCCCGGTCCGGGCCCGGCGGCCCGGATCCTCTGTCAGCACCGTTCACGGGGAGTCCGGATGTCCGACCAGCCCATAGCCGCCGCCGACGCGTCGGCCGCCGAGCCGCGCAGTTTCCTCTTCCTCAACGCCAGTTCGCGGACCAACGGGAACTCCGAGCAGCTCGCCCGGCTGGCGGCGGAGGCGAGTCTGCCCGCGGGGGCCGAACAGCGCTGGCTGCGGCTCGACGAGCTGCCGCTCGCGCCGTTCGAGGACCTCCGGCACGCCGACGGGGACGGCTACCGCGATCCCGTCGGCCATGAGCGCACCCTGCTGGACGCCACCCTCGCCGCCACCGACCTGGTGTTCGTGGCCCCGCTGTACTGGTACTCGGTGCCGGCCAGCGCCAAGCTCTACCTCGACCACTGGTCGGCCTGGCAGCGGGTGCAGGGCGCGGACTTCCGGGCCCGGATGGCCGGCGGCACCATCTGGGGCGTCACCGCCCTGGCCACCGACCGGTCCAACGCCGACCCGCTGATCGGCACCCTGCGGCTCTGTGCCGACTACCTCGGGATGCGCTGGGGCGGGGTGCTGCTGGGCAACGGGACGCGGCCGGGCGACGTGCTCGGCGACGAGGCGGCGCTGCTGGCCGCCAAGTCCTTCTTCGCGGACTGAGCCTGCGCGGGCCGACTCCCGGCAGGTGGCGCCGACGGCCGAAGTCCGTCGGTACACCGTTGATTTCACGCCACCGGAGGGTCGTGCGGCACGGCCCTCCGGACGTGTACCGGTCACTCCCGGGTTACCCGTCGGTCAGGTGCAAAAGCCCTGGCAAGTGACGGAGTTGGGCCAAACGGACATCGCGCGCGGGGGGCTTGCACACAGAGTGGCACCCGCCTTCCAAAGTGGCCGGATCGTTCGGTAGTCTCCGTCGGACTTTCAGCTTCCGCGGGGGGATCGCTGTCCGGACAGCCACGCCCCTGCCGCGTTCCCGGGCCGCGCCCGGACACTCACGTGAGGTCTCCCTTGTCCATGACCATCCGTCGCAGCCTCGCCTTCGCCGGCACCGCAGCGCTCGCCTCCTCCCTGGTGCTGGCCGGCGCGCAGGGCGCCCTGGCCGTCGGCACCACCGGTTCCCCGTCCGCCGCGGTCGCGCCGCAGGCCGACAAGTCCGCGCGCCAGGACCTCGACCTGTCCGTGCACGGCGTGCCGGACACGTTCATAGCCGGAGGCGACGCCCGCGAGTTCACGTTCAAGATCGACAACTCCACCAAGCACGACTTCGTCTTCATCCCGCTGCTCAAGTTCAAGAACCGTGAGGGCAGCCTGGAGGCGAAGGACCTCAAGGTCGAGTACCAGCTGCCCGGCGGCCAGTGGCTGACCGGCTCGGTGGCGCCCGGCGGCGGGGACTCCGACGACGACGCGGTGCTGACCCTGCTCGGCGGCGTCGGCCCGGACGGCAACGTCGCGGACGACGCCCTGCTCGGCGTGAACCGCGGCAAGAACATCGTCATCAAGGTCCGGGTCTCCTTCACCGCGGGCGCCCCGCTCGGCAAGGCCGGCGTGGTGCCGGTGGTCTTCTCCGCGCAGCTCGACGACCAGAGCCACGAGGCCGTGGACAACGGCCACTTCAGCTGCGACGGGATCCGCGGCGCGGGCTTCACCATCAAGGGCGGCGGCGGCAAGCCGAGCCCGACCTCGAAGCCCACCACCTCGAAGCCCACCACCTCGAAGCCGAGCCCGACGGCCACCCACTCGCCGAGCGCCACCACCTCGCCGAGCGCCACCGTCACCCCGACCTCGCCCACCTCGCCGACGGCGTCCACCTCCCCGTCCGCGTCCACCTCGCCCTCCGCCACGGCGACCGCGACCACCAGCACCTCGCCCTCCGCGACGGTCACCAGCAGCGCCCCGGCCTCGCCGACCGCCAGCACGGAGCCGACCGCCCCGACCACGCCGACCACCCCGGTGACCTCGGGCCCGGCGGTCTCGCCCTCGGCCTCCACCTCGCCGAGCGCGTCGGCCTCCGCCCCGGCCCCGGCCGTGAGCAGCAGCGCCGCCCAGCAGCCGATCGACTTCCCGGTGGCGGTGCCGACCGTCCCCGCGCCGAAGCTCGTCCCGGCCAGCGTCACCAAGGCGAAGGCCGCCGCCGACAACGCGGACAAGGACCTGGCCCAGACCGGTGGCGGTGACAACACCACCACCATCGCCGCCGCGGGTGCCGCGGTGCTGGCCGCCGGTGTCGGCACCCTCGTGGTGCTGCGTCGCCGCAAGTCCGCCCAGCACGGCTGAGCCCGGAGCACCAACGCCCCGGAGCGCCAAAGCCGGAGCAGTAGCGCCCCGGAGCAGTAGCGCTTAGCGCCGTCACGCGCCCCCCGGAGGTCCGGTCACCGGACCTCCGGGGGGCGCGTCGCGTTCTCCCCGATCGCTTAGGATGACCGGCCGGAGGGGGGCGGAACGGCCGGGAAGAGGCGCACAGGTGCGGGGAGCACGTTCGGCACGGGGTACGACCGACTACGGGGCCGCCACGGGGCGGATCGCGGGCACCCCGATCCGCAGACACCACGTGCTGCTGGTCGCCTGGACGGTGCTCTGGTTCCTGCTGGTCGAGCCCAGCGGCGGCTTCTCCTGGCACTATCTGCGCCAGGGCGAGGAACTGCTGTTCAGCGGTCAGTCCGACGGCGGGCTCTCGCTCTACGCCCACCACCCCGAGCTGCAGAT
The DNA here is from genome assembly GCF_044547105.1 of Kitasatospora sp. NPDC052868. Lineage (NCBI taxonomy): Bacteria > Bacillati > Actinomycetota > Actinomycetes > Kitasatosporales > Streptomycetaceae > Kitasatospora > Kitasatospora sp. NPDC052868. The sequence goes on from NZ_JBITZW010000004.1 coordinate 170,200, forward strand.
CGGCCCGATCAGCCTGGCCGCCGCCCGGCTGTTCGACCCCTTCCCCGCCCACACCGGCCAGATCCTGGCCGAGGCGACGATGTCCGGTCTCGGCCTGGTGATGCTGGTCCTGGTCGGCCGCACCGCCGCCTGGTACTACCTGGGCACCGGGACCAACCACCGCCGGCTCCAACAGCGGCTGCTGGTCGCCGGGCTGGCGTTCATCCCGATGTGGGTGGAGGTCTCGGTCCGCTTCGCGCACCTGGACGACGTGCTGGCGCTGTTCTTCACCACCCTCGCCGCCCACGCGCTCAGCCGGGGCCGGTCCACCATGGTGGCCGTCCACCTGGCGCTGGCGGTGGACTCCAAGCCCTGGGCGCTGGCCTTCGCCCCGCTGATCCTCGCGCTGCCCCGGCCGGCCTGGCTGCGTACCGCGCTCTGGTTCGCGGGGCTGGTGGCCGTCGCCTGGCTGCCGTTCTACCTGGGCAACCTGGACACCATGGCCGCCGCCAAGTTCACCATCCCCAACCAGCCGGCCTCCGCGCTGCGCTGGTTCGGGGTCACCGACCCGGCCACGCCGTGGTGGGACCGCCCGACCCAGTTCGCGCTGGGCCTGGGACTGGGCAGTCTGGCGGTGTGGCGCGGCCGCTGGCCCGCCGTCGTGCTGCTGGGCGCCGACGCCCGGATCCTGCTCGACCCCAGCGTCTACACCTACTACTCCGCCTCGATCCTGCTCGGCACGCTGCTCTGGGACGCGGTCGGCCAGAAGCGGCTGGTGCCGTGGTGGAGCTGGATCGCGCTGGCCACGCTCTACGGCGGCACGCTGCTGATCCCGTCCGACTCGGCGCGGGGCTTCCTCCGGCTCGCGTTCGTGGCCGTCTCGGCGGCGTACGTGCTGCTCTGGCCCACCAAACGGCCGCGGCGCCCGGGCGCCGGAGCGGGCGGCGGCGCCCACGGCCGGACCTCCCGCCGCCGCGAACGCCCCCTGGTCGGCGCGGGCGCTTAGGGCCTGCCCTTGTCCGGTCGCCCCCTGGTCGGCGCGGGCGCCTAAACCCTGCCCTGTCCCGCCGGCGACCCCCCGCTACCCCGCCACCAGGTCCCGGGCGTCGTCCGGCACCGCCGGCTTCCGGGCGGACCGGCCGAACAACAGGGCCACCAGGGCCAGTCCGACCACCGCGCCGACCAGCTGGGCCAGCAGGAAGCCCGGGACGGAGCCGGGCGCGATCCCGGTGTAGCTGTCGGTCAGGGAGCGCCCGAGCGTCACCGCCGGATTGGCGAAGCTGCCCGAGGAGGTGGCCCAGCAGGCGGCGCCGATCCACAGCCCCACCGCCGCCGGCACCAGCCGCCCGCGCCCGCCGCCCGCCAGGCCGAACACCACCAGCAGCAGGACCCCGGTGGCCACCGCCTCGGCGAGCCAGAGCGCGGCGCCGTCCCGCGCCTGCCCGGAGGGCTCGACGAGGGACCGCTCGAACATCGCGTTGGCCAGCCCCGTCCCGGCGACCGCGCCCGCCAGCTGCGCGCCCGCGTACCCGCCCAGCTCGCGCAGCGTCAGACCGTCGCCGGACCGCCGCCCGGTCCACCAGTCGGCGGCCGACACCAGCGGGTTGAGGTGCCCGCCGGAGACCGGTCCGAACAGCTCGATCAGCACGACCAGGGCCAGCGCGGACGCCCCGACGTTGGCGAGGAACCGCACCCCGCCGTCCGGGCTGAGCGCGCTCGCCCGGATGCCCGAGCCCACCACCACGGCGGCCAGCGCCGCGGTGCCGACCGCCTCCGCGGCCAGCCGACGGATCAGGGGCACAGAGGTCGTGGTCATAGCCGACATGGTCCCGGCCGCCGCCCGGGCCCGGCAATTGGCGGCTTCGTCCAACCCGGAGCCGCCCGGCGCACGCCCGCTCGGAGACTCGCACGGGACTGCGCACCCCTGCGGCCGCCGGGGCCGGTGAAACTGGGCTTGACCCTCACGCAACGGGAGGCGGGAGAGTCGTGGTCAGCAAGAAGGGAGCGACCGAATGAGCATCAGCGGCGGCTACTCGGTCGGTGAGGTGGCGAAGACCGCCAAGGTCACCGTCCGGGCCCTGCACCACTACGACGAGATCGGACTGCTGTCCCCCCGGGGCCGCACCCCGGCCGGCTACCGCCGGTACCAGGACGCCGATCTCGACCGGCTGCAGCGGATCCTGTTCTACCGCGAGCTCGGGTTCCCCCTGGAGGAGATCGCGGCCGTCCTGGACGACGACTCGGTGAGCCCGAGCGAACACCTGCGGCGCCAGCACCGTCTGCTGAGCGACCGGATCAGGCACCTCCAGGACCTGGCCGCGGCCGTCGAACACGCCATGGAGGCACAGAAGATGGGTATCAGGCTGACCCCGGAGGAGAAGTTCGAGATCTTCGGCGAGTCCTACCGCGAGGAGTGGGAGGGCGAGGCCGAGCGGCGCTGGGGCGACACCGAGGCCTGGGCGCAGTCCCAGAGCCGGACCAGCGGCTACGACAAGGCCGACTGGCAGCGGGTCAAGGCCGAGATGGACGAGCTCAACGCGCGTCTGGTCGAGGCCCACACCGCCGGTCGGCCCGCCGACGGTGCCGAGGCCATGGACCTCGCCGAGGCCCACCGCCGGCACATCACCGACAACTTCTACGACTGCACCTTCGAGATCCACCGCGGTATCGCACAGATGTACATCGCCGATCCGCGTTTCACCGCCACCTACGAGCAGCTCGCCCCGGGCCTGGCCCAGTGGCTGCACGACGCCATCCTCGCCAACGCGGACCACCGCACCGGCGGGCAGGCCTGACGGCACGGCCCGGGTCGGCACCCCCGTACGGGGGCGCCGACCCGGGCCGCGCCGCTTCCGGACGAAGTCCCGGGCCGGGCCGTGCGGACGGCCTACGCCACCCCGCGGCCGAAGCTGCGCCGGTAGGCCGTCGGGGAGGTGCGCATCACCCGGCCGAAGTGGTGGCGGAAGGTCGCGGCGCTCTCGAAGCCGACGGCGCAGGCCACCTCCTCCACCGTGCCGCCCGGGGCTTCGAGCAGCGGCAGGCTGGCCGCGACCCGCTGGGTGACGACCCAGCGCATCGGGCTGGTCCCGTTGCGGGCGGTGAAGTGGCGCAGGTAGGAGCGGTCGGACATCTGGGCGGCCCGGGCCAGCAGCGAGATGGTCAGCGGGGCGGACAGGTGGTCCATCGCCCACTGCATGCTGCGGGCGATGCCGTCGTCCTCCTCCTCGACCGGGCGGACCGCCGCCTCGATGAACTGGGCCTGGCCGCCGTCCCGGTGCGGCGGCACCACGAAGCGCCGGGCGACGCTGTTGGCCACCCTGGCGCCGTGGTCCCGGCGGACCAGGTACAGGCAGAGGTCGATGCCGGCCGCGCTGCCGGCACTGGTCAGGACGTCCCCGCTGTCCACGTACAGCACGTCCGGGTTGACCCGCACCGAGGGGTGGCGCTGCCGGAGCAGGTCGGCGTACCGCCAGTGGGTGGTGGCCTCGCGGCCGTCGAGCAGGCCGGCGGCGGCCAGCGCGAAGGCGCCGGAGCAGATCGAGACGATCCGGGCGCCGCGCTCGTGCGCGGTGCGCAGGGCGGCGACCAGACCGGGGGAGACCTCGCCGCCGAAGGCGTTCGGTACGCCGGGGACCACCACGGTGTCGGCGGCGGCGAGTTCGTCCAGGCCGTGCCGGGCGGTCAGTTCGAAGCCGCCGACCGAGGACAGCGGGGTGCCGGGCCGGTCGGCGCAGACCTTCAGCCCGTACCAGGGCGCGGCCAGCAGTCCGCTCAGCTCCGGCCGGGCCAGCCCGAAGACCTCGACCACCACGCCGAGTTCGAAGGGGGTCATGCCGTCGAACGCGTACACGGCGACGTCGTGGACCGGCTCCGGGCGGCGCCCGATCGTGACGGCCACCGGCCCGGACGTCTGCTGGTCGGCCATGAGGTCCCCTCGCGGGCTGGGTGGCGGCTGGCGGAATGCCGGTGAGTGTAGCCGTTCCGGCCATCGCCGGTTTCTTCGAATCCACCTGCAACCCCGGGGCGCCCCGAACGTCCATAAGCAAGGGGGGTGGGGCAGTCGGGAGACCTGTACTGACATGATTCCCGCTGATCACGACCTTGATCACTTGTCCTGACGGGCCCGGTTCGCAGCGGGTGCCGTCCCGGGGGAAAGCAGAACGTACATGTCCATGGCCATCGGGCCGGTTGTGGGACCTGCGAGGGGGCGCGGCTTCTCCCTCGCGGGGCTGCTCGGGTTGCTGTTCGGCGCGCAGGAGGCCGGCGAGGTGGTCGCCGGCCGGGGTTCGGAACACGAGGCGGCGCAGCGCCGCTCGGGGTTCCGGCTGCTTCGCGGCGGGCGCAAGCCCGTCGAGGAACGGCCCACCCTGACGGACCTCTACCATGCGCACCGGCTCGGCCTGGTCCGGATGGCGGTCCTGCTGGTCGACCACCAGGACCTGGCCGAGGACGTCGTGCAGGAGGCGTTCACCCAGCTCTACCAGCGGCACGGGGAGAACCTCGACGACCTGGACAACGCGCTCGGGTACCTGCGGACCTCGGTGGTCAACGGCGCCCGGTCGATGCTGCGCCGGCGCAAGACCGCCCGCGAGTACGTGCCGCCGCACGAGGCCGACGCACCGTCGGCCGAGGACCACGCCGTACTCAACGACGAGCACCGGCGCGTCCTGGTCGCCATGCAGGAGCTGACGTCCCGCCAGCGCGAGGTGCTGGTACTGCGTTACTGGTCCGACATGTCGGAGGCGCAGATAGCCGAGACCCTGGGACTGTCCCGGGGTGCCGTGAAGTCCACCGCCAGCCGGGCTCTGGACGCTCTGGAAAAGCACCTGGAGAAGGTTCGATGACCGACAAGCTTCCCCGCCGCAACGGCGGCGACGGCGCCGGGTCGGGCGAGTCCCCGATGGAACAGCTGCTCCGCGAGGCGATGAGCGCCCGGGCCTCGTCGATCACCGCGCACGACCTGCGCCCGGCCGAACCGCCGAACCGCCGGGTGCGCAGGCTGCGGCCGGTGTACCTGGCGGCCGTGCCGATGTTCGCCCTGGCCGCCGCGCTGGCGTTCGGGCTGCTCAACTTCCGCGCCGACACCGTGGCCGACCAGGACCGCTCGCCGAACCCGGCCGCGACCCTGAGCGCCAGCCCGAGCCCGACCGCCGAGCCGACCCCCGGCCCGACCGCGAGCCCGACGGCCGAGCCGACGGTGGGCCCGAGCCCGACCGCCGGCCCCACCGCCGCCACGACCGGGGACCCGGGGGCGCTCGTGGCCCCGACGTCCTCCGGGAGTACCAGCCCGACCGCGTCCTCCTCCACCACCCCGCCGCTCTCGCCCGCGACCCCGCACACCTTCCGCGGGGTGAAGTTCCAGATCCCGGCCGGCTGGCGGCTCGCAGCGGACGACGCGCCGGGCCGCAACGCGATCTGCCTGCTGGCCCCCGGAGCGCCGCAGTCGGCGAAGTTCGCCGACTGCGCGCCGTACGGCGCCCAGCTGACCTCCTACAACACGGCGGAGGAGGTGGAGCACGGCAACTGGCCCTCGATCGGGGCCCTCGACTCGGACTCCGGCTGGGGCTCCCAGCCGTACTGCCCGGTCTGGGGCAACCCGCACACGGTCGGCGCCGCCGACCAGCTGAAGGCCGTCGGCACCCCGGTGCGCACCAGGGACATCGTGGCCGGCCGGGCCGTCCGCAAGACCCAGTGGCAGGTCTCCTGCAACGCCAAGGAGAACTTCACCGCACAGCTCTGGGGCCTGCCGAACGACCAGGTCTTCCTCTCCGCGGTCGGGCTCAAGCCCGAGCTCCAGGCAGGCCTGGTGTCGATCCTGGACACCATGGACCTGAGCAGCCGCCAGGCGCCGGTGCTGAAGCCGAACCAGAGCGACATCGCCATCACCTTCGAGGGCCTGACCACGGGCCAGCAGGTCGTGAACAACGGCCCGGCGGTGTCCTTCTCCGTGACGTTCAAGAACAGCAGCCAGAGCACCTACGCCTCGGTGCAGCCGCTGGTCTTCACCGAGGAGTACGCGGGTACGCCCGCCGACGTGGTGCCGATCAACGAAGGCAGGCTGGAGCGTCTGGACGGCACCGTCTGGAAGCCCCTGCCGATCGCGCCGGGCGGTGGCATGGACTACGCGGCGCTGGGCAAGGACGCCTTGTTCCCGCTGGCGCCGGGCCAGAGCAGGACGGTCAAGTACCGGATGACGCTGGCGGGCGCGAACGGGGCCGGGGTCATGCCGGTCACGGCCCAGGCGACGCTGCCCTACGACGGCACCAAGGAGCTGGTGGTGATCGGCGAGCGCAGCACCCCGGTGCGGGTCACCAAGTAGCGCGGCGGATCCGCTCGCGCATGCTGCCGCGGGCCCGGCCCCCTCTCCAGGAGGGGGACCGGGCCCGTTCGGCTGCTCCGGAACAAGCCTTGGTCCGGGCTCAGGCGAGCGAGGCCATCCAGGCCTCGACGTCCTCCGCGCGGCGCGGCAGGCCGGCCGAGAGGTTCTCGTTGCCGTCGGCGGTCACCAGGATGTCGTCCTCGATCCGGACGCCGATGCCGCGGTACTCCTCGGGCACGGTCAGGTCGTCCTGCTGGAAGTACAGGCCGGGCTCGACGGTGAGCACCATGCCGGGGACCAGCAGGGCGTCGACGTGCTCCTCGGTGCGGGAGTGGGCGCAGTCGTGGACGTCCAGGCCGAGCATGTGGCCGGTGCCGTGCAGGGTCCAGCGGCGCTGGAGGCCCAGCTCCAGGACCTTCTCCACGTCGTACGCCGAGGCGTCCAGCAGGCCCCAGGCGAGCAGGTGCTCGGTGAGGACGCGCTGCGAGGCCTCGTGGAAGTCGCGGAACCGGGCGCCCGGCCGCACCGCCGCGATGCCGGCCTCCTGGGACTCGTACACGGCCTGGTAGATCCTGCGCTGCAGGTCGTTGAACCGGCCGTCGATCGGCAGGGTGCGGGTGACGTCGGCGGTGTAGAGGGAGTGCGTCTCCACGCCGGCGTCCAGCAGCAGCAGCTCGCCGGGGCGGACGTCGCCGTCGTTGCGCACCCAGTGCAGGGTGGTGGCGTGCGGGCCGGCGGCGGCGATGGAGCCGTAGCCGACGTCGTTGCCCTCGACCCGGGCGCGGCGCCAGAAGGTGCCCTCGATCCAGCGCTCGGACGTGGCGACGGCCTGCCCCAGCTCGCGGACCACGTCCGTGAAGCCCTTGACGGTGGCGGCGCAGGCGGCGCGCATCTCGCCGATCTCCCACTCGTCCTTGACCAGCCGCAGGCCGCTCAGGAACTCCTTCAGCTCGGCGTCCCGGTCCGCGTCGAGGACGTCCGCGAGGGCGCCCTCCAGACCGGCGTCGTAGCCGCGCACGATCCGGGTCGGCGCACCGCCGGACGCGGCCAGCGCGGCCAGCTCCTCGGCGGCCTTGCGGACGTCCCGGGCGGGCAGGCCGAGCAGCAGCTCGGACTCGGCCAGGCTGTGCCGGCGGCCGACCCACAGCTCGCCGTAGCCGTCCAGCCAGAACTCGCCGTTCTCGCGGTTGGAGCGGGGCAGCAGGTAGAGGCCGAAGCTGTGGCCGCTGTCGCCGGTGGGCTCCGCGACCAGCACCGCGTCCTCGGTCTGGTCGCCGGTGAGGTGCACGTACTCGCTGGCGGCACGGAAGTCGTAGTCGGTGTCGTTGCAGCGCACCCGCAGGTTGCCGGCCGGGACCACCAGGCGCTCGCCGGGGAAGGCGGCGGAGAGCCTGGCACGGCGCTCGGCGGTGTACGGGGCCTGGGCGATGGGCTCGAGACCGCGCAGCTCGGTGTCGGCCCAGCCGGACTTCATCGAGGCGGCGAGTTCCTCGGAGACCTCGGAGTAGAGGCCGTTCCTGCGGCCGCCCCTGAACTTCGGTTCCTCGTCGCCCCCGGCCGCCTCGGGGTTCTCGGCCACCGCCGGGCTACGGTCCTCGGTCACGTACGTCGCCTCCTTGCGAGTCTTGCCGCCCCGGACGCGTCGGATCGCGACGCGCGTGGGCGGCCGTGCGTCCATGGTACGGACGCCCGGCCGCCGACCCCTGCGGGGTCATGACAGCGGCTACTCGAAGCGGGCGGCGAGCACCGTCAGGTCGTCGGTGGCCGGGCCGGTGCCGCGGTCCGGGCAGACGGCCAGCAGGTGGGCGCAGAGCCGGTCCGGGTCGATCCGCACGTCGCGCGGGGCGTCGGCGGCGGCCCGGCGCAGGTTGGCCTGCCCGGCGTGCAGGGTCGGGCCGCAGCGGCGGGCCAGGCCCTCGGTGTAGAGCAGCAGGGTGTCGCCGCGCCCGGCGGTCAGCTCGACTCCCGGGGCCTCCCAGCAGGACAGCATGCCGAGCGGCGCGGAGAGCGAGGTCTCCACGAACTCGGCGCCGTACCGGCCGACCAGCACCGGCGGGCAGTGCCCGGCCCCGGCCAGGGTGATCCGGCGCTCCTCCGGCTCCACCCAGGCGTAGACGGCGGTGGCGCTGCGGGCCGGCTCGGTGGTCTTCAGCAGCAGCTCCAGGTCGCCGAGGACGGAGACCGGGTCCTCGCCCTCCAGGACGGCGTAGGCGCGCAGCGCCGCCCGGACCCGGCCCATCGCGGCGGCCGCGCCCGGGGCACTGCCGGGGCCGGCGCCCGGGCCGTCCCCGGAGACGCTGCCGACGGTCAGCCCGACCGTGCCGTCCGGCAGCGGGATGGCGTCGTACCAGTCGCTGCCGACCGAGTCGTCCAGACCGGCCGGGTCGAGCCGGGCGGCCAGCCGCAGCCCGGCGAGCTGCGGGAGCCGGTCCGGCAGCAGGCCGCGGCGCAGCGCCTCGGTGGTGCGCCGGACCTTCTCCGCGTCCAGCTGCTTGGCCAGCAGGGGCGCGGCGACCCCGCAGTACCGGCGGGCCAGCTCGCGCTGGCGCTCGGTGGGCTCGGCGGGTTCGTCGTAGAACCAGAGGGCGGCGGCCAGCGGCCCGTCCTCCTCGGTGGCGAGCGGCAGGCCGTAGCAGCCGCCGAGGCCGAGGTGCCCGGCCAGCTCGCGCAGCCGGGTGCCGATGGCGGGGTCGTCGGCGAGGTCGCGGGACTGCAGCTGGACGGGCCGGTCGTGCTCGCGCAGCAGCCTGGCGACCAGGCTCTGCTCCGGGGGCACCGTCTCCAGCGCGCCGAGGCTGGCGCGGTCCAGGCCGAGGCCGATCGGCTGGCTGGGCCCGCCGCCGGGCAGCGCGGTGACCAGCAGCGCCCGGCGGGCCCCGAGCAGCGCGGAGCCGGACGCCAGGACGGTGTCCAGGGCGGCCGCGAGCCCGCGGGTGCGGGCGAGCTGTTCGGTGTGCGCGTACAGGCTGGTGAAATCGGACAGCCGTCCGGCCAAACGGTCCTGCACCCCGGCCGGGGGTGCACTGCGGCCGTCGGGGTGCTGCTCCTCGCCGGGGCCGGAGGCCGGGCCGGGGAAGCCCGGCGGGTCCAGCACCGAGAGCCCGCTGGAGGAACCGCTCTCGGCCGGATCCGAGGGCGTCGACGATGGGTGGGACTCGGTCATGCCGCCACTCCTGACGCGGTGGTACGGGTCATGCGGAACCCCCCGGGTACGGCCGATCGGAGCGAGCGCGGCCGAACGGCGTGTTTCGCCTGGATTCGCTACTACTCGTCATTGATCGTCAGCAATGCCACCACTTCTACACAGGCCATTCGGGGCATGTCCAGATCCGAGACGGCGCTGGTGGCCGGTTCCGCCTCCCTCCGGAACCCGTCGGGGGCGCGCCCGGGGGCCGCGCACGCCCCGGCCGACGGCGGGGGCATGGAGCGGCCGAGAACGGGCAGAACCGTGAGGACGGGTCCGGCGGCCGCCCGGATCGTATGCTTTCGCCGCTCCTCGGCCGGGCTGGCCGGAAGTCACTCACTCGTACGGTGGAACCAATCGCGCCCGGGCGGCGTCCATCCGGTCGCATGCGGGATTCTCGTCCCAGGGCTGTTCTGATCTGCGGTCCTTTTCATGTCGTGCACCACACCGTGCTCCATGTTCGCCATGCCCGCCATGCCCCGCGATGCCTGTCACGCCCGCCATGTCCGTCATGCCTCGCCATGCCTGTCACGGCGTCCGCCATGCCCGTGCCTCCCCTGCGGCCCGCGCGGCGTTTCCCCCGCGGTGCGCCGGTGGGCCCGGAGCGACCCGAGCGGTCACGGAAAGGAACGAGCGCCATGCGTGAGAACCCGAAGGGCCGATCGACGGCCCGGGCCGCCCGGCTGGCTGCGGCCCTGGCCGCCGCCGTCGACCATCGCTGGCCCGTGGTCCCCGGCGCGCTGCTGAGAGCCGACGGCTGCTCCTGCGGCGACCCGGACTGCCCCGTCCCCGGCGCCCACCCGTACGACCCGCCGCTGCTCGCGGCGACCACCGACGCCCGGATGGTCCGCTGGTGGTGGGAGCGGCAGAGCCCGGACGCGCCGGTCCTGGCGGCCACCGGCGGGGCCGTCTCGGCGGTCAGCCTGCCCGCGGCGGCCGGCGCCCGGGCGATCGCCTACCTGGGCGCGCTGCGGCTGCCGCTCGGACCGGTGCTGGCGCTGCCGGGCCGCTACGCCCTGCTGGTCGCCCCCTACTCACTGGATGCGCTCGGCGAGATGCTCTCCCAACAGCCTTGGGTGCCGGGCTCGTTGCGCTATCACGGACAGGGCGGCTTCCTGCCGCTGCCGCCCGGCGGCTCCGGCGCCCGGGTGCGCTGGGTGCTGGCGCCGCGCCCGGCGGCGGACGGCGGGGTGTGGCTGCCCCAGGTCGGGCCGCTGCTGGGTGAGTTGGTCGAGGCGACGGTGCAACTGGACGGCGGCCGCTCGTACTGATCCCGCGGTTCGATTCCGACGAACGTCCCGGGCAGCCGGCCCGGGGCGTTCGCCGGTATTGATCGCGGCGCTGTTGATCGCGGCGGTGTTGATCGCGGCGCTGTTGATCGGGCCGGGCGCCTGGCTGTCGGTCAAGCCGGTGACCGGGTCCGTGATCGGGCCACCGATCGGGCCGCCGATCCGGCCGGTCGGGAACGCCCGCCCGGAAAACAAAAGATCCGGCCGCTGGCGACGGGGGATGCACCAGCGACCGGACTCTTTAGACAGTAACAAGGATCCGCGTCCACGCCAATTTCCAAGACGCCCTGGCAGCCCGGAAATTGCGGCCTCCGGCGGTAATGTGACGCGTATCACGTGATCCCGGGTCGCCTTTAGTTCAAGGTGACCTGACGGTTCACCAGGTTCGCCCGGGCGCGACGCTCCTCCGCGGTGAGCGGGGTGGTGTCGGTGAGCGTCGCGGCGAGCCGCTCGGCGAACTCGGCGGCCGGCTTCTCGCAGTCGGCGGCGGTCATCGTCACCGGCAGGTCCCAGACCGGGACGGTGAGGCCGTGCGCGCGGAACGAGCCGACCAGACGGGTGTCCGGGCCGAGCGAGGACTGGTCGGCCGCCGTCAGCCGGGCCAGGGCGTCCAGCAGCTGCTCCTCGGGCACGGTCATCACCCAGCGCAGGTGGTTCTTGTCCGGCGTGCCGCACCAGTACGCGGCGTCCGCGGAGGCCAGCTTCTCGGTCGGGATGGCCGAGGCGTTGGCGCGCTCCAGCGAGGCGGCCACCTCACCGGTGGCGGTCTCGGCGTCCTCCAGCCAGAACTCGAAGCCGGTGTGCACGGTGGGCGTGAACGGCGCCTCGACGTCCAGCAGGTCCTGCAGGCGGCGGCCGCCCGGGACGGTCCGGCGGGCGGGGACGGGCGTGCCCGGCTCGGTGGCCAGGGCCAGCTCCAGCGCGTCCGCCAGGTCGCGGCTGAGGTCGCCGGAGGCGGACTGGGTCTGCAGGCCGAGCAGGATCGAGCCGTCCTGGCGGCGCAGGGCCGGCCAGGCCAGCGGCAGGACGGTGGCCAGCGTCACGGACGGGACCTCGCCGTTGGCGCCCTCGGCCACCGCGGCGGCCAGCGTCAGCGGCGCGGTCGCGGCCGGCACCAGCTCGCGCAGCGCCACCCAGTCGGCCTCGCCCGGCAGCCCCTCGAACGGGCGGTGCACCAGCTCCTGCACGGCGTGCGAGGCCTCCCGGCCGTGGCAGGCCTTGTACCGGCGGCCCGAACCGCAGGGGCAGTTCTCGCGGGCCCCGACCACGGGGATCTCGCCCGTGGCGGTGGTGGTGGACTGGCTGCGCTGCGGCGCCTTCTTGGCGGCCTTCTTGCCCATGGTGCTGCTCTCCCGGGGACGGTTGTGTTGTGCTCCGGGCAGCCTACTGACGTTCCCCCGGCGCGTGGGCACGCGCCGGGGCGGACCCGGGGTCGCAGGGCCCCGGTGGACAGGGGTGCGCCGTCAGGCGCTGCGGGCATCACCGCCGGTCCGTCTCGCATGGCGGGCCCGGGCGGGCAGCGCGGCCCACACCGTCACCTCGCCGGGCGCGTCGCGCACGCCCCAGTCACTCGACAACTGGTCGACGATGCTCAGGCCCCGGCCGCCGCGCGAGCTCAGCGACGGGCTGGCCGGCGACGGCCGGGTCTGCGCCCCGCCGTCGGTGACCTCCAGGGTGAGGATCCCGTCCGCGTGCATCTGCCAGCGCACCAGCACTCCGCCGGCGTCCGGCCCGGCCTCGGCGGGGGCCGCGGACGCGCCGGTCGGCACACCGACCAGCACGCTGTCGACCACCTCCGCGCGGGCGCTGCGCCCGAGGGCGGGCAGCGGACCGAGCGGCCGGGCATAACGACAGGCATTACTCAACAGTTCGGAAAGGATCAGAACAGCATCATCAATGACCGGCTCCGGTATCTCCCGGTCACCCAGATCTCGACGCAGTCGGCGCCGTGCGACCCCGACACTCGCTGGGCCGTGCGGCACTGCCATGGTCGATGAAGTCGGCACTTCACGCGCCACCATCAACGCCACCCCCGGACCTCCTTCAGCGTATGCCGAGGGATGGATGCCCCTTGGTAATGCGTCGGAAACGACCGCGGGCCGATCCCGCGCGGACATTTCAAGCCGTGCGACGCACGGTGCGCGACAGGTGATTCGCTGCTCACCCTGCGTTGTGAAAGCGCATAATTTCCGGCAAAGAACGTCGGCGAAACGTTTGATCCGGCCCCGGAGCGGTCGACCGGTCCGCTGGTCCGGCTCCAGTCGGCCTGTGGGCGCCCTGGAGAGCGGGGCACACCGGACGGGGGGCGCCCGGCCCGGGGTGGCCCGGGGTGGAGCGCCCGGCCCGGCTCAGCGGCCGAGCTGGGCCAGCACCTCCGCCGGGCGGTTGGTGATCAGCGCCGACACCCCGAGCTCCAGGCAGAGCTCCACGTCGGCCGGCTCGTCCACGGTCCAGACGTGCACCTGGTGGCCCAGCCCGCGCAGCCGCGTCACCAGCTCCGGCCGGGCCCGCACCAGGTCGATGCCGGGACCGGCGATCCGGGCCCCGCCCGGCAGCGGCGCACCCGGGCGCAGCCGGCCGCGCAACGGCAGCGTGCTCTCGAACAGGAACACCCGTGGGTACTGCGGCGCGGCGGCGGCCACCCGGCCGAGCGCCAGCGCGGAGAAGCTCATGATGCGGGCCTGCGGGCGGTCGCCGTCCGGGGTGCCGGTGATCTTGAACCGGTCCAGCATCCGCAGCAGCTCGGCCTCCACCCGGCCCCGGAAGCGGACCGGGTGCTTGGTCTCGATCGCCAGGTCCACCGGGCGCCCGCAGTCCGCGACCAGCTCCAGCAGGCTCTCCAGCCGCAGCACGCTCCGCAGCTCCGGGTCCGCGCTCGGCACGCCCGTCTTCCAGGCGCCGAAGTCGTGCGCCTCCAGCTGTGCCAGCGTCATCGCGGAGACCGTGCCCCGCCCGTCCGAGACCCGGCCGATCCGGCGGTCGTGCACGCACACCAGCTGCCCGTCGGCGGTCACCCGGACATCGCACTCGACGGCGTCGGCGCCCTCGTCGAGCGCCCGGCGGTAGGCGGCGAGGGTGTGCTCGGGCAGCGCGTGCGAGGAGCCGCGGTGGGCGATCACCTGGACGGGCGGCCCGGTGCGCGCCGTCGCGGGGGAGAGGTCAGGGCTGGTCACGCGTCCACGATAGGCGCCGGAGGTGACGCGAAAGCGAAGACGGCCCCAACCTGCGGGGCCGTCTTCGGGTGCGGGCGCGGTGGTCAGCGCCGGCCGCGGGTCAGCGGGGTGAGCGCCAGGGTGGCCAGGGCGGGCACCAGGAAGCCGAACAGCGAGGCCGAGGTCCACTCCTGCGGCGTGAAGTGCAGCGCCTCCTGGACGGACGTCCAGAAGTCCGTCCACCAGCCGGCGATCGCGGTCGGTGCGATCAGCTGGTAGACCGCGAAGCCGAGCGCCCACGGCAGCAGCATCAGCCAGCGGGAGGGCGCGTCGTCGGCGAGGTTCCAGCCGCGCCGGCCGGCGCCGAGGAAGTAGTCCACCGCCAGCACCGCGAACATCGGCACGAACACCGAGCCGATCAGGCCCAGGAAGGCGTAGTACGAGTCGGCGAACTCGGTGATCTGCAGGGCCAGCACGGTGATCAGCAGGCCGGTGCCGCCGGTCAGCACCCGGCGGTCGACCTTCGGCAGCAGGTTGTGGACCGACATCGCCGTCGAGTACACGTTGGCGAAGGACTGGTCGGTCTCGCGCAGCACCAGCACCAGCAGGAACGCCCAGCCGGCCCAGACCCCCAGGAAGGAGTCGAAGATCCGGGTCGCGTCGCCGCCGGACTGCAGCAGCGCGAAGAGGCCGAGCACGTAGCACCAGATCTGGGCGACGGTGTAGCCGGAGAAGCTGCCCCAGAACGCGGCGCGCGGGGTGCGCGAGTGCCGGGTGTAGTCGGCGGCCAGCGGCACGAAGGAGATCGAGACGGCGATCATCGCGTCGGTGGCCTTCAGGAAGCCGTGCCAGTTGCCCGCGCCCGGGTCGGGCACGCCCTGGCGGCCGAGCTGGACGGTGAAGTACACCATCGCGACCGCCACCGCCGCGGCCACGAAGCGGCGCAGCACGGCGATCGCCCCCAGCGGCCAGATGGTCAGCGCGGTGGTCACGGCGCCCGCCAGTACGACGAAGACCCAGCGGTAGCCCTCGGTGTGGGCGACGGTCTGCGCGCCCATCGCGATCACCAGCAGCTCGTACACGCCCCAGCCGATGCACTGGACGATGTTCAGCACCGTCGGCACGTACGACAGGCGGGTCCCGAACAGTCCGCGCAGGTTGGCCATCGCGGGTGCGCCGGTGCGGGCGCCGATCAGCGCGGCGACGCCGAGCATCGCGGTGCCGACCACGGTGCCGGCCACGATCGCGGTCACGGCGGCGGCCAGGGAAAGCTCGCTGCCCGGGGCGCCCAGCACGGTGGCGGCGGTGGTGAAGCCGATCAGGCTGACGCCGAGGTTCATCCAGAGCGCGAAGTGGTCCCGGAAGCGGAGCGTGCGCGGCGGCTCGGTGTCCAGCACCAGCGGGGCCTCGACCCGGCCCGCGGCCTGCTCGGGCCGGTCCAGCACCGAGGTCGCGGTCGCGGCGGGTGCGCCGGCCGTGGAACCGGGTGCGCGGCCGTCTGCGTCCGAGTGAACGGTCGTGGACGGTTCGGGGAAACCCTTGGACGCGGACGCGCCCGAAGAAGAGGATGGCGAAGCAGGCGGCATGGCCGATACTCCCTACGCCGGCATTACCCGGACAGGTTCCGGCGGTCTGCGCCCCCTCGACGATCCGGCCACGGATCCCGTGACGTACCGTCGACCAGCGCACTCTCAGCCTGGTCGGTCCAAGCTCCCGCGTGTCAGTTTGGAGCGACAGGCTAACCGGCGGGGCGGTGAACGCCAAGGCCAGGCGGCCTGCGGTCCGCATCGCGGGACGTCAGGGGTGTCCGTCGTGGACGGAGTGAACGGTGCGCCGGGGGGTACACCGGTCCGCCGTGCCGGGGGTGTCCGGCCGGTCCGTCCGGCGGGTTCGTCCGGTGGGTCCGGCAGGTTCGCCGGGCCGGTCCGCCTGGTTCGCCGTGCCGGTTTGTCTGGCCGGGCTAAGGATTCTTATGAGTTCTTCAGAGGGGTCCTTACGGCAATCGAATCGGGTGTGCGAAAAACTATGGTTCTTGGTCCTGTCAGCTATGGAGGTCGTCCGTGAGCACCGAGCGCGAGGTTGGGTCCACCGGGCCGCAGGGGGAGCAGCCCTCCGGCGGCCAGGGGGTGGTGGGCCCCGCTCATGACGGTCCGGCCCAGCAGGCCGCGCCTGCCGCCCCCGCCCCGGCGGCCGCTCCCGAGGCCCCCGCCACCGGTGGCTTCACGCCGACGCTGGCGTTCGGCAAGCTCAGCGCCCCGGAGCCGGTCGAGCCCCCGGTCGCCCCGGCGGCCCCTGCGGCCCCGGTCGGGTCCGGGTACATCGACGCGCCGCCGCCCGTCCTGCCGCCGGCCCCGGTCGCACCCGTCGCCGCGGCGCCGGTCGCCCCGGTGGCGCCCGCCGCGCCCGCGGTGCACGAGACCAACCCGTACGCGACGCCCGGAGCCCCGCACGCCGCCGCCCCGCACGCCGCCGCCCCGCACGACCCGTACGGCCCCCCGCCGGTCCCCGGTGCGCCGGCCGCCCCGGGAGTGCCCGGGGCGCACCCCCAGCACCCCTTCGGCGCGGGCCAGCCGCTCGGCGGCTGGGGCCTGCACGACGCCACGGCCGGCGGCGCGGCCGGTGCCGGTACGCCCGGCGGCCCCGGCTACCCGGGCGGCCCGCTCGGCTACCCGGCCGACTACCCCGGTGCGCCCGGCCCCGGCGGCCCCGGCGGCCCGGGCCGCAAGCGCGGCGGCCTGATCGCCCTGATCGCCGCCGTCGCCCTGGTCGCCGGTGTGGCCGGCGGCGCGGTCGGCGTGGCCGTCGCGGACCGCAACGACCGCAGCGTCAGCGCCGCGGACGACCACCGCAGCACCACCGTCCAGGCCAACAGCCCGCAGAAGAGCGAGCCCGTCCCCGGCTCCGTCGCGGGCATCGCGCAGAAGGCGCTGCCGAGCGTCGTCACCATCAAGGCGCAGGGCAACGGCGAGTCCGGCACCGGCACCGGGTTCGTCTTCGACACCCAGGGCCACATCCTGACCAACAACCACGTGGTCGCGCCCGCGTCCAACGGCGGCAAACTGACCGTCAAGTTCGCCGACGGCAGCACCTACGGCGCCTCCGTGCTGGGCCGCGCCGAGGGCTACGACGTCGCCGTCGTCAAGCTCGACGACATGCCGAAGGGCAAGCTCACCCCGCTCCCGCTGGCCGACTCCGACAAGGTCAACGTCGGCGATGCCACCATCGCCATCGGTGCCCCGTACGGCCTGGAGTCCACCGTCACCACCGGCATCATCAGCGCCAAGGACCGCCCGGTCGCCTCCGGCGACGAGACCGGCGCCCAGTCCTCGTACATGAACGCCCTGCAGACCGACGCCTCGATCAACCCGGGCAACTCCGGCGGCCCGCTGCTCGACGCCGGCGGCGCGGTGGTCGGCATCAACTCGGCGATCCAGTCCAACACTTCCAGCACCGGCCGGGCCGGCAGCATCGGCCTGGGCTTCGCCATCCCGATCAACCAGGCCAAGTGGGTCGCCGAGACCCTGATCCAGAGCGGCGAGCCGGTCTACGCCCAGCTCGCCGTCCTGCGCAACGACGACTACAAGGGCGAGGGCGCCCAGATCTCCACCCGCGACATCCAGGGCACCCCCGCCGTCACCCCCGGCGGCGCCGCCGACAAGGCCGGCCTCAAGCCCGGCGACGTCATCACCAAGCTCGGCGGCAGCCCCATCGAGAACGGCCCCGCCCTGGTCAGCAAGATCTGGACCCACAAGCCCGGCGAGACCGTCGACGTCGAGTACACCCGCAACGGCCAGACCGCCACCACCAAGGTCACCTTCGACAAGCGCGTCGGCGACAAGTAACCGACCCGATAACCATGTGCACCGAACCCCGCCGGACCCGTTAGGCTGACCTCCGCCTGGAGAGCTGCCCGAGCGGCCTAAGGGAACAGTCTTGAAAACTGTCGTGCGGTGACCCCGTACCGTGGGTTCGAATCCCACGCTCTCCGCTGGTGGGGAAATCCCTGATCAGAGGGGGTATCGGCCAAGTGCCGATACCCCCTCTTTTCGATTCCGTCCCGGGGTGTCCCACTTCAGTACCGCCCCTGGCCACTGTGTGTGGGCCAGTTGTGGGCCAACCGTGGACCGGGTGGAACGGCTGTGGAACGTGATCTCCAGGCCCCTATCCGGTCGGCTCCTCGCCCTCCAAGAACCGCTCGATCTTGCTGTTCGCCTGTTCCTGGCGACCGTTGATGATCTTCGCGTAGAACTTGAGCAGGACGGCCACGCTGTGCCCGGCCCGGCGGGCCACCTCGGTCTGGTCGACGCCGGCGGCCAGCCACCCGGAGACGGCCGTGTGCCGGGCCGAGTACGGCACGTTGGCAAGCCGAGTCTTCACCTCTTCGGGTGTCAGCGCGATCTCGCGGGCCCGCTTCCACACGGCGGCGGTCTCCTTGGTCAGCAGTCGGCCACCCTCGGCCGCACGGAAGACCCGTCCGTCGGGAGTCGCCCCGAACTCGGCGATGTGCTCGCGCAGCAGCGCCACGAGAACCGGCGGGATCGGCACCGGCCGGGTGGCCTTCCGCGCCCGCCGCTTCAGCCCCCGCTCCTCGTGCGACTGCCCGTCGTCGGTCCAGCGCGACCCGACCCGCGGTGAGCTTCCGCCGAGCAGCAACTCACCCCAGCCGGACTCCGGAAGAGTGCAGTCGGCGAGCCGCAGGTTCGTCGCCTCGGCCGGCCGCGTGGCGGCATACAGGATGCACCCGTAGAACGCCCTCAGGTGCCGCCCGCGCGCCGAGACCTCCCCGGCCGCGTCCAGCAGTGCCCGCCCCTGCTGCGGGCTGGGCACCCACCGGAAGTCGATCTCGTCGTCCGTCTCCGGCGGCGTCCAGTCGACGAACTGGAGTGGGTTGCTGGGGAGTCGGCGCCGCTCGACCGCGTACCGGAGCGCGTTGTTCAGCACCATCCGCTTGCGCGCAAGGGTGTTGTCCGCCGCCCTCTTGCCGTTCAGAAGGCGGGCGATGGCCTCCAGGGCGAGCCGCACGGTCTCGGAGTCGTCCAGCGCGCCGAGACCGATCGACTTCGTGGTCATCCAGGCCAGGGCGGCGGTGATCTCCTCCGGCGGCTCCGGTTGCTGCTCGGAGAAGTTGAACGCCCAGCAGGACAGGGCCCGCCGGAGCATGCGTCGGTCCGGCCGGCCTCGACGGTCCGTCACCAGGGCCTCGGTGATCGTGGCGAGCGCGTCCGCGCGGGCGGCCCGGCTCTTCGCTGACGACCGCTCCCACTTCGCCTCGGCGTACTGCTTGGCGTGGGCGAACCACGTCACCTGGGTGAGCTTCCGCAGTTCGGACACCGGAAGGCCGGTCTCCTGGTCGAACTCCTCGCCCTTCTTCATCGCCGTCCGCAGCTCGGCGAGGCGGCCGGTGGCGAGGGTGTTGGTGGCGTAGCTCTTCGAGTGCGGCTTCACCCCCACCTTCCACCGCAGCTCGAACGGGCGGCGACGGCCCGGCCGCTGGCGGATCTTATACAGCGTCACGTCGTAGGTCAGCAAGGGCACTCCAAAGGGAAAGGACCCCGGCGCGCGGCCGGGGTCCCTCAGGGCGGCGGGTGTCAGGCGGCGGTGCTCTGCTCCAGAGCGGCCCACCAGGCGTCGAGGTCGGTCCGGCGGACGCGGATCTGACCGTTGGGGAGCTTCAGGAGCTTCGGACCGTGGCCGCGCGCGACCATGCGGTAGAACGCGCTGCGGGACATGTCGATCTCGGCGAGTACGGCGGGGAGCTTCAGGTGTTCCTGCTTGGGCATGGAGGCTCCATTGGCGTGAGACTGAGCGAGGGAGCAAGTGGCGGGTCTCGGCGTGTTTGTCCGAGGTGCGGATTTCTGCGTCATTGCGTCATCAGCGACATGCGGGCCTCTGACCTGTGCCTTTGCATGACGCGACGCCCGGGGGCCGCGTCATGGGTGCGTCATGGCCTGCGTCATGGCATGACGCACATGACGCAGGATGACGCAGCGTCCGGCGCCTGCGTCATGGCCTTCGTCGCAGGTCAGCGGCCGTCTGCCGCTCTGCATGTCGAACATGACGCAGCGTTCCCTCTCTTAGGAAAAAGGGAGGGGGTTTCTGCTGCAGTTCGGTGCACCTTAGGGCGTGAAGCGGAGCCGCTTCGCGGCGCGCTCCTGGGGCGGCTTCGCCGAACAGCAAGAGGAGCACCCGGCGGCCCGGCCCGGTGCTCCTCTTGTTTGTCCGGGCGTCAGCCCAACTCTGGCTGTTCGTGCGTCGGTACGGGGGCGGGGCGGGCCATTTCGAGGTAGCGGCCCTCGAAGGTGCGGCCGGTGTCGATGAGGACGCCCCGGGCTGCGAGGGTGGGCTGAAGGCGCTTGAGCCGGTCGGACAGCACCTTGCCGGTGGTCGGCCAGCCCTTGGGCAGGGCGCGGAAGTCGTCGCCGCTGTGGAGGCGTCCGAGGCAGTGCAGCCACTCGGTGGACGTCATGCGCTGGGCGCCGCCCTTCTCGATGGTCTCGGCGTGCTTGAGGACGGTCTGCGCGAGCAGGTCGCCCTCGATGACGTCGTCGTTCAGGTCGTTGAGGCTGGCCCGGTAGACCGGGAGCACCCCGAATCCGGTCGCGGCGTCGAGCTGGGCGCACAGGTGCGCGAAGTCCGCCATCCGCAGATCGGTCGGGGTCTCGACCTCTGCCGCGCGGACCTGGACCGTGAGGTCGAGCAGGGACCCGAGGACGACGGGCAGCACTTCGGCGTACTCGGCCCACAGCTCCGCTTCGGTGCGCCGCACCTTGGGCCGCTCCAGCCGCAGCGGCAGGAGGCGTTCGGCGAGGTCGGGGCGGATGACGCCGACGTCGATGCCGGTCAGGAGCAGGGGGCGCCGGTAGGCGGAGCGGTGGACGTCCCCGTCGGTGAACAGGGCGCGCTTGACGGACTCGATGCCGGTCACGATGCAGCACATGGCGTCGGACAGGTCCGGGGTCATGTGGGACAGGTTGTCCAGGGCGGTGACCCACCCCGCCGCTACGGCCGCGACCAGGTTCTCCTCGTCCTTCGGGGCCCGGCGCAGGTCCCCGCTCATGCCCTCGATGATCCGCACCATCATCCGGCCGGCCGTGGACTTCCCGGCCCCCTGCGGCCCGGTGAGGAACGGGGCGGGGACCGGCACCCCGGGCCCGAGGCAGCCGATCAACCAGGCGATGGCCAGGCACTCGGTCTGGGCATCGGTGAAGTTGGTCAGCCGCAGCAGCAGGTCAATGCCCTTGCCGTCGGTGTCCTTGACCGGGACCGGAAGCTCCCCGGTGAGCTGGGTGCGCCGCCAGCAGACTTCACGCGGGTCGGGGACGGTGATGTCCCAGCCGGTGGGGTGGATCCGCACGGACAGGCCGTCGGCGCGCCCGAGGTCGAGCCACGTCGCCCCGTCGTGGCCGGGGGCGACGCGGATGTGGACGGGCTGCACCTCCTCCAGCAGGGCGAGGGCTTCGATCAGGTCCAGCGCCTCCTTCATCGCGGTCCCGTTGAAGACACCGCGCCCGTCCTTGTAGAGGCCGACCAGGAGTTCCTGGCGGTGGCTGCCGGTGGTGCCCTGGGAGCGGATCGGGCGGGCCACCGGGTGGCCGTTCCGCTGGGCGTAGACGGTGCCGTCGGCGGTGCGGAAGTACCGGAAGTGGGCCTGCGCGTAGTCGGTGATGATCTCGCGCGCGGGGTTCTTCTCGTCGTCGGCCACGGCTACAGCCCCAACCGGACGAGGGCGTTGGCCCACGCGTCGGCGCAGTGCCGGGCAGTCTCGCCCTTGGCCTGCGCGGCGGCGAACAGCCGCTCCGTGTGCGCCACCGTCAGGCACCCGCACCGGCCGTGCGTGGACAGCACGGCGAGGAACGCCCCGAACACGGTGTTGTGCACGGCGGCGGTGGCCTCGGTGATGCGCTGTTCGGCCATGGCGATGCCGCGCTCCAGGAACATCGGCGTGCGGTGCGGGCACGTCCCGCCCCCGGCCGGCACGGACACGACGACAGCCGCCGGCCGGACCGGGGCGGGCTCCCTGACGACCAGGGCGCGCACGACGTCCGGCAGGGCCGCCATGGTGCCCCCGCCGGGGCCGAGCCAACGGGCGTAGGACATGGCCGACTTGACGTCCACGCCCGGCCGCACCGCGTTGGCGGAGGTCATGGCGCCCCGGTAGAGCCAGTGCTCGCCCCGGGTGGTCGTGACGGTCCGGGTGGCGGGCAGGGCCTCGCGCGCCCACGCGATGGCGTCGGCGTTGTCGAGGTCGACGACGGTCAGGTCCGCGCCGCCGGGGTGGTAGCCGACGGCGGCGGCCTCCCGCCACGCCCGCGCCCACCCCGGTCCGGTCAGGACGTCGGGGTCGGTGGTGGCGGCGGCCCAGCCGTGGCAGGGCGCCGGGCAGGTGCAGGGGCCGGGGGTCTTCATGTTCGGCCGGTCGCCGCACGCGTGGTCGGTGCAGCGCGGGCAGTTGCCGAACGGCACCTTCCCGGCCCGCAGTGGCAGGACGGGCACGCCGGACGCGGCCAGGGCGAGCGCGGTGGACAGGTGGTGGCGGTAGGTGGTGCGAGGGGTCATGCTGGATGCCTCCAGTTCTCTGCTGGATGGGCGGCGGCCCCGGTTCTTGCCGGAAGGGGGGCCGCCGCTGTCGTTGTGTCTGCTCGGGTGGGCAGCGCCGGCGCTAGGCGGCGACGGCGTCGGGCGCTCCGGCCCGGAGCTGGGCGGCGGCCTGGTGGCCGATGAGTCGGGTGTAGGCCGGGGGGATGGCCTCGGCGAGTTCGCGGCGGACGTCGGTCCAGTGGATGCCCATGGCGTCCTGCCACTGCGGGACGCTGCCCTTGCCGCCGCCGTTGCCGTAGACCTGGAAGTAGCGGCCTTCCTGCTCGGTGACCAGCCGTCCGTGGCGGTAGCCGATAGTCAGGCCGCGATGCGGGACGTGAACGGGCTGGTCGAGCAGCAGACCGCCACCGCCTTCGAAGTTGCGGTGCCTGAGTACCTGCAGGTCGAACATCTCCCCGCACAGCGTCAGGTCCACGCGCATGCGCTTGGCGGCGCGGCCGGGAGGTTGCTCGATCACGTGCGGCCGCCCCGTGGACTCCAGTGCGGTGCGGGTGGGTTCGAGCAGGTCCGGGTAGCGGTCGCGTTTGGCGGCGTTGGTGCCGGCGGTGAGGGTGCAGTCGAACTGGCAGGGCGGCCCGGCCGAGATCAGGTCGAACCGGTGGCCGTGGGCGGTGATGGCCTCGATGGCGTCGCCGCGTAGGAACGGGAACGGGTAGCGGGGTTGGTCGAGGATGTCGACGCCGACGACGTCGAATCCCGCGAGATGGAAGCCCATGCCGGCGCCGCCGATGTTGCAGTAGGCGTCCAGCACGGTCATCCCGTTCCACGGCCGGTGGGGCAGGATGACGGCGGCCGGGCGGGCACCGAGCACGTGAGCGAGCTTGGTCACCGGGCTCCTCCTGATCAGCGGTTGCGGTTGGTGACGTTGACGCTCACGTTCACGGCGCCCTGGCCGCCCCGGCCCCCTCCGCCGCCGCTGGTGTTCTTGAGGAGCCAGATCACGGCCAGGCCCGCGGCGACGAATCCGAGGGCGGTGGTGGCGGCGGCGAGGGCCTGGGCGAGGAATCCGATGCCGATCCCGGCGCCGCCGATCCCGACCCCGCCGGCCACGAGTCGGGCGGGCCACGGGTCCCGGGCCGGGACGGTGTGCGGGAGCGGGGCGGGGGTGTAGAGCGCGGGGGCGACGTGCTGAGCGGGCGCCGGGAGCGGGGCGGGCGGGTGGTAGAGCGCGAGGGGCGCCGGGGTGGGCGGGGCGGCGTAGTAGGGGGTGCCGTCATGGGTGTAGAGCACCGGGACGGCGAACGGCTGCGGGGTGGTGAAGTGGTCCACGTGCTTCTCCCGTCAGGGGGTGGCGCGGGGGTGTCAGGGGCGGGGTGTCAGAGGGCGTCAGGGGCCGTCTGACACCCCGTCTGCCTAGGGGAATGGGTGTCAGGGGGTGTCAGGTGTCAGCGGGTGTCAGACCAGCGCCGGGGCGGGCACGATCCGGTACCGGCCCTTCTGCGCGGCGGGCACGAGACGGCCCTCTTCCACGAGGCGGCGGAACTCCCCGGACACCCACGGGCGGGAGCGGCCGAACTGAGCGGCCTGCTCCATGGCGTCCTTGGGGCCGATCACCATCACCCCGGCCTGCTCGAAGCCGGCAACGATGGCGTCCATGGCGGCGCGGGCCTCCTCGGGGGTGAAGTCCGGGGCGGCCGACTCGGGGCCGAAGGCGACGTCGCCGAGCGTGTCGGGGACCGGCGGGAGTTCGGCCTGCGGGTCCAGGCCTTCGTCCTCCGGGTCCACCCGCCGCTCCGTGCCGTCGCCGTTCTGGTCCACGTACACGCTGCCCCCGTCGTCCTCGTCGGTGGTGTTCCGGGTGTGGCGGTCGGTGTAGGCGGTGCCGACGGTGGCGGCGGCGGCCTTCGCGGTGACGGGGTCGACCTTGGCGCCGTTGCGCTGCGCCCAAGCGGCGAGCTGTTCCATGACGCGGGCGGCCTGGCCGGTGAAGCGCCAGGTGCGGCCGGGGGCGCTGTAGCGCTGTTCGTCGACGCCGGGGGTGACGAGGTAGCAGTAGCCGGGGCGGCGGTTTCCCCAGGCGCCGGGGTGGGCGCC
Organism: Kitasatospora sp. NPDC052868; assembly: GCF_044547105.1. Lineage (NCBI taxonomy): Bacteria > Bacillati > Actinomycetota > Actinomycetes > Kitasatosporales > Streptomycetaceae > Kitasatospora > Kitasatospora sp. NPDC052868. The sequence continues at coordinate 194,755 of NZ_JBITZW010000004.1, forward strand.
GGCGTCCAGGACCGGGCCGGGCAGGGCCATGCCCTCGTCCCTGGCGTCCAGGCCGAAGACCAGCGCGGACGGGAGCGAGGCCCGGGTGCTGGTGCTGATCTGGTCGTGGCTGGGGCGCTGGAGGCTGATGACCAGCGCGATGCCGCCGGATCGGGCCTCCTGTGCGGCGCCGGTGAACGCGTCCTCGCCCATGAACCGCAGGGTGTTCGCGGCCTCCTCGAACCAGGCGACCAGGAACGGCATGCCCTCGCAGCCGCACGCCCCGCCCTTGCGGCACGAGTGCCCGGGGTCGGTCTGCTGCTCGGCGGCCGCGGGGGTCCACTGGCGGTAGCCGTGGGCGCCGAGCCAGCGGGTCCGGGCGGGGATGACGGCCTGCAGCGCGGTGACCATGGTCTCGGTCTCGGCCCCGCCCTCGACCGCCCAGTCCAGGCCCGGCCGCAGCGGGCCGAAGTCCTGGAACGCCTTCGGGTCGGACAGCCACACGATGACGTCCCGGCGGCTCATGATCTCCGTGAGGATGTCGAGCGCGCCGTCGCCCTTGCCGGACCCGGACATCCCGAAGATGCCGAGGTGGGTGCTGTTGCGGCCGGCCTGCGGGTCGCCGGGCAGCCACAGCTGCAACGGCGAGCCGTCGTCGTAGCGGCCGATGACCAGCGGCTCGGCGATCGAGGCGCCGACGTTGGTCGGCATCTCCCACTCGACGACGTCCGCGAGCATGTCCCGGGGGACGACCACCAGCTCGCCCCGGCGGGCGGAGTCGGGATCCGGCAGGTACCGCACCGCGGTGGGGGCGACGTCCAGGGCAGAGGCGATGTTCGGCAGCGCCCGCGTGACGTCGTCGTTGGTCAGCTCGCCGGCGGGCAGGACCAGTTCGGCGGTGACCCGGTTCGGCTCCACCTCCGTCTTGCGGAGCTTGGCCCCGGCCAGCTTGACCTTCTCCAGCAGCGAGCCGTCCGCGTCGGCGCCGGTCTGGACGACGTCGGGGTTGCGGCGCATGATCTGCCGCACGTTCCACGACAGGGCCAGCACGGTGCCGCCGAGCCAGAACGTGCCGAACGTCAGCCCGTTCCAGCCCGCCAGCGCCATCCCGGTGAACCAGCCGCTCCCCGCCGCCACGGTGACCGCCGAGTGCAGGCGCCGCTGCGTCGTGGTGGTCTTGCCCGCCCACGCGGTCGCGCCGGTGAGCGCGACCGATCCGAGGGTGAGGCCGACCGCGTAGCCGGGGGAGCCGTGGGCGGGCACCCACGCCAGGCTCCCGCCGATGCCGGTCGCCCCGACCGTGATCCACGGCGGGGTGTAGGGCTTGGCCCGGTGGGCCAGCCACGCGGCGATCCCTCGCCCGGTGCTGGCGCCTTCCAGGTTCTCCCGGTGCTGCTGGTCGGGGTCGGTGTCCTTCTTCGCCACGGCCGGTACTCCTTTCAGAACTGGAACGGGCGCTGCTGGCGCGCCGGGCGGGGGGTCATGACGTCGGCGTACTCGCGCTGGAAGGCGGCCCACGCGGCGGCGGCGTCCTTCGCCGCGTCGGTCAGCGCGTCCGCGGCCTTGGCGAGCTTCTTCGCCACCGCGCGGGCCCGCATCTTCTGCTGGAAGACGTGGTCACCCGCCGCGCCGGGGGCCTGCTCCAGCGCGGCCTTCAGGATCTCGGCGGCCACCTCCACCTCGATCGCGGAGTAGGAGGCGAACGCGCGCAGGGCCTCGCAGTAGGAGCGCACGTCGGCGGCCGAGTAGAACGCGGGCTCCGGCAGGGCCAGGGCGGAGGTGCGGTTCACCCCGGTGCCCGGGTTCGCCGCGGCGCCCGCCTTCGGGGCGCCGCCCCCGCCGCCGCCGGAGGGGGCGGTCTTGTTGACGTTGATGTTGAGCCCGGGCGAGAACGTCGCCCCCGAGCCGAAACCGTTACGGGTCCCACCGCCGCCGGCGCCACCGTTGGGGGTGGCCTGCCGGGGCGGGCGGGGCGGGGTGTTCGAGGTGGTCACGGTGGTGTCCTCTCTCAGGCGGAAGCGATGAGGGCGGCGCAGGTCTCGAAGGCGTGGTGCCAGGACTGGTCCAGCAGGTAGCCGCCGTTCAGACCGTGGTCGGCGAGCCGCACGAACCGGCCCTTGCCGGTCGCGTCCGCCAGACGCCGCAGCGGCTCACGCCGGTCGGCGGCGTAGTGCGTGGCGGCCGAGAGGGCGAGGGCGGCGGCGACCGGCAAGGGCCGCAGCCGGATGCCGAGCAGACGGGTCCCGGCGAGCAGGACGACGCCCTGGGCGGCGGTGTAGGTGGCGACGTGGGCGGCGCAGGCGCGGCGCCCGGCCGCGCTCGACTGGCCCTCGATGTGGTTGTGCTGGCCCTTGGTGGCGGCCTGGTGGTCGGTCTGGATCCAGTGGTCCGCGACGTCCGCCGACGCCCGAAGCAGGGCGTAGGCGGCGGCGAACCGGGCAGCGCGAACGCTGGTCATGGGATCTCCCAAGAGACTGTGGTGCCCGGAAAGTGTGGAATATCAGGCGGCGAGCGGCACGCTGTCGGCGCAGGGCAGGCAGGTGCCCAGGTGCGCGGGCAGGACGTACCCGGCGTCCGCACCGCAGCCGGGGCAGGTACGCCGGGCACGGTTGGCGGCGGCCAGAGCCCGCCACCGGCCCGGCGTCATCGGCCGCACGGGCTTGGCCCGGTCGAGCCGGTACAGGTACGCGGCGCGCAGGTCCCGCGATCGGCGGGAGCGCCAGAGGATCTGCGCGGCCACGTCCTGCCCGCCCGGACGCAAGCCGCGGGCGCGGAGCTGACGGCGGGTGAGCAGGTCGTCCGGCGCCATATGCCAGGGGTAGGTGGGCATCCCGCCGTGCCGCTCGCCGTCGGGGTCCCAGTGCCGGGGGCGGCTCACTCGTCAGCGGCCGGCGCGGTAGCGGTGGGGGGCTTGTAGTAGCCGACCAGCCGCAGCGGGACGCCGGCGTAGGTGGTGGTGGCGGTGAGCCAGGCGAGGGTGCCGGACTCGGTGGCGTCGTGGTCGACGGTGGCCGGGTCGATGCCGAGGGCCTGGCGCCACTGCTCGAAGCCGTCGAGGCCGTCGTGGAACGCGAAGTCCAGGCCCCCGGTGAGGAGCAGGTTCCCGGAGGGGTCGCGGTCGGCGGTGACGACGTACTCGGTGCTGATCTTCGGGGCGGGCAGGTCGGGGTGGGCGGTGAGTGCGGCCATCAGGGCGCCGGCGGCGGTGATCTGGGTGCGGGCGGTCTGCATGGTGAGGTCTCCTGTCAGGCGGCGATCGGCGCGGACGCGGGCGCCTGGAGGGTGCGGAGCTGGTCCCGTACTCGCTGGGCCCGGGGCTGGCCGATGCCGTACTCGGCGCGCAGGGTACGGACGGACGGGAGCGCGCCGTCGGCGAGTACGGCGGCGAAGCGCTCGGCGGCGGCCGGGGTCAGCTCGTCGAGGTCTTCGGGCTGTTCGTGCTGGTCGGGGCTGGTGTATCCGGTGTACTCGTCGTCCCCGGGTACGTACTCGGCGAGCGGGTACGGGTGGGTACGCTCCGGCGCCGGGGCGGGTACGGGGCGGGGCGGAAGCGGGCAGAACTCCAGCTCCGCCACCGGTTCGGCGGCCGGCGCCGGCGCCGTCTCGGGTACGGCGGGTACGGGCTGCGGGTACACCTCGACCAGCCCGGGTACGGCGGGTACGTCCACCGGATACGGCCCGGCCGGGGCGGGTACGGGCTCGGCCCACAGCGGCGGCAGATCGTCCTCCACCACCGCTTCGGGCTCGCTCTCGGCGGGCGCGGTGTGGGTGTGCAGGACGTGCACCCGCCACAGCACGAGCGGGGCGATCGCCGAGACAGCCACGATCAACCGCCAGTCCGGCGTGATGACGCCCGCGCCGAGCAGGTGCGCGGCGGCATTGGTGGCGATCATCCCCAGCACCGGCGGGAACACCTCTCGCCCGGCCCGAAGCGCCCGCAGCGCATAGGTGTCCAGCGCCAGCGGAAGGCCGGCGGCGACGACGGGGTGGAACCCGCTGTCGACGGCCAGCGCCCACTCGCCGTGCGCCGACACGACCACGGCCGCGCTCATCGCCAGCCAGGCCAGGACATCCATCTGTCCGGCGGCCCGCTTCACGCCGCCACCCGGTCGACGCTCGCCGTGCGGCGGATCACGGCCGGGCGCCGCAGCGGCACCGGCGCCGACCGCAGCAGCGCGGCGGCGTAGGCGGCCAGCTCCGGGTCCTCCCGACGCAGGTCCGCCAGCACCGCGCCCGCCGCGTCCAGCCGGACCGCACGGTCCAACTCGCGCTCATCGGGCACCCCGGTGAACAGCTCCTCGTCCACGCCGAGCGCCAACTCGGCGAACTCTGCCCCGTCCAGGGGCATCTGGCCTGCAACAATCGACCTCACGGGTCTACCTCTTCTCAGTAGGGGGCGTGGACCCGAGGACCGCCGCGCGCCCGGCCAAGGAATGCGCGGCGGTCCGTCCCATCGGGCCTGGGCCACTCGAACGTCACGAGTAGCCACGACCCCCGGCACGCTCCCCACAGTCATGGATGCGAGGGGGTGTCGAGGGCCGTGGTCACTGGTGGAGCTGAGGGGTTGGTCTCGTCTGGACGCGGGGCCTGCTCGCTCCGGGGAGATCCCTCCCGAAGGTCGTCGCCGCGAAATGTCGGCCGCGTCGTTCTTTTGAGTCGGCTGCGTGTCCCATGTACGGCCCGCCGTCTGAAGGGCGGACCGAGGTGTCAGGGCGTGCGCCCCTTCTCTGCCGACTGGTCTCCACTCACCCCGACCGGTGTGGTCACGGAGGGACTGCGGTGGTGGATCACTCTCTTGAGTTGTTGAGCGGTGATGCGTTTGTGCTGTTCAGAGCAGCCCGAAGAAGGCCCCTCAGAACTCCTGCACCTAAGTGCTCATGCACTTATGTATAGGAGTGACATGCATTAGAGTGCACTGCTCCTATACATAAGTCAACCCTCCACGTGGAGTGCACCGTGGAGGGTCGTCGAGAGGTGTGTGAGCGTCAGTCTGTAGCAGGGATTCGGTAGTCGAGAACGAACCGGTCAGCAGCCATCAGCGTGTCGCAGACCTCGACCACGCGCCCCATCTCGGTGATGGCATTGCGTGTCAGGTGGATGACCGGTGCGCCTGGACTGAGGTCCAGCATGCCGGTCTCAGGCTTCGTGGCGAGGCGAGCCTGTACGGTCTCGGTGAACTCCGCGAGGATGTGTCCGTTGTCCTCCAGGCGTGCATAAATGCCACCGCCGCCCGGGTTCTCCGCGAACAACTCGGGGATGTCCTTCGCGATGTCCCAGGGCAAGTAGGAGGTGGCTTCCTCGGTCGGCACTCCATCGCTGAAGTACAGCCGCCGGCGCGCCAACACCTGGGCCCCGGGCGCGACCGAGAGCCGTTCGGCGATGTCCGCCGATGCTTCGGTGGGCCCGATGTACAGGACCCGAACCGAGGGGGTGGAACCTGCCTGCTCGGCCTCAGCGAGGTAGGCGGCCTTCCCTGCCTTCCGGTGGGATCGCCGGAAGCGGTCCGACGACTTGCGCTTGACCGGGGGGCGTGACTTCACGAAGGATCCACGGCCGTGATGGGTCTCGATCAGACCGGTCGTGCGAAGCTCGGCCACGGCCTTCCGTGCGGTGCCGGGCGCGACCTTGTATCGGTCCATGAGTTCGGACTCGCTTGGGATCTTCGTGCCAGGGGGCAGGATGCCCTTTTGAATCTGCTCCGCAAGGTCCTCGGCGATCTGCAGGTACCGGGGCGAGGACGTCTCGCGAACGCTTCCACTCCTCATTTGGGTGGAACCTCCTATGCTCATATACATGAGTAACAGTACGCAGCAGGGGCGGTCAACGCCGCTGCACTCCGTGTCGGTCGCAGGCGTCGTTGTGCGGGAGGGCGGTGACGTGCTGGTCATCCGTCGCGCGGACAACAGCACGTGGGAGCCGCCCGGTGGGGTGCTGGAGCTTGGAGAGTCCGTTGAGACGGGAGTCTGCCGGGAGGTGTTGGAGGAGACCGGTGTCGAGATCGAGGTCGAGCGGCTGACTGGTGTCTACAAGAACATGGCCCTCGGCGTCGTCGCCTTGGTCTTCCGGTGCCGCCCGATCGGCGGTACGCCAGCAGTCTCCGATGAATCGACAGTCGTGCAGTGGCTCCCGGCTGGTGAGGCGGTTGCGAAGATGGGAGACATGTACGCCATTCGGGTTCAGGACGCACTCAGCCTCGGCGATCCCGCTGTGCGCGCGCATGATGGCCGCCGGCTTGTGGCCTGAGCCTCCTGTGTGGGCCAGTTGTGGGCCGCCGTTTCAGATGAGCATGCGAAGGCAGGTCCCTTGTCGAGGCCAGCGGGCATCTCTGGCTCGCACTGCTTCTGATCTTGAAAACTGTCGTGCGGTGACCCCGTACCGTGGGTTCGAATCCCACGCTCTCCGCTGGTAGGAGAACAACCTGCTCAGGGCGGGTGCCGGAAGCTTCCGGCACCCGCCCTTCGCGTTTCCGGCTCTGGGCGTGGGGTGTGGACCGCCGTGGTGTCAGGGGGAGTTGTCCTGGTTTCACTCGGAAGGGGGGTTTGGGGAGGGGGCGTCCTCGTGAGGGGGAGGGGTCGGCGTTAGTCGGACGTAAGGGGGCGAACTGCCCCTGGTGCGTGCCCGGCGAGGAGACGCGGATGGCCTGGTACCCCGGTGCTGAGCGGATGGAGCTGCAGCCCGAGTCGGACGAGCAGCCGGCGATCGTGCCGACGCAGGTGATCTTTCACAGCATCGCGGCGCCGTGGACGCCGCAGCGGATCTACGAGTACTGGCGCGACAGCACCAACCTGGAGTCGCACTTCGGGGTCGGATACGACGGCGGTGTAGGCCAGTTCGTCGGCACGCAGACCCGCGCCGACGCCAACATGCACGCGAACCGGAGGGCGGACGGCACCGGGGCGGTGAGCATCGAGTCGGCGAGCAACGACCGGCACACCGATCCGTGGACGGACGCCCAGGTGGCGGCGCTCACCGCGCTGGGGGTGTGGCTGCACCGCACGCACGGGATCCCGCTGCGCGCCTGCCGGACGGCGGACGACCCGGGGTACGGCTTCCACCGGATGTTCCCGGACTGGTCGGACGGCGGGACGGCCTGCCCGGGGGACGCCCGGGTGCGGCAGTTCTACGACGTGGTCCTGCCCGGCATCGTCGCCGGGGCCGCAGGCGGAGGCGGTGGCGGAGGCGGTGGTGGCACGGGCGACAGCACCCCGCTGCCGCCGCCCCGGGCGGACTCCGGCCCGGCCCGCTACCGGGTGACCATCAACGGGCTGGAGTACGGCTACGGCGCCCACGGCCCGCAGGTCCGCGAGGTCGGCGAGGCGCTGGTGGCCGCCGGTCACGGCTCGCACTACACCTCCGGGCCGGACGAGGACTGGCGCGACGCCGACACCCTCAACTACCAGGACTACCAACGCGGTCTGGGTTACTCGGGCGCCGCCGCGGACGGCGTGCCGGGCGAGGAGTCGCTGCGCCGGCTGCTCGGCCGGCTGCCCTCGCCCCGGCGGGTCTCGCTGGCGCATGTCGTCACCGCCGCGCGCACCGACCCGGGTGCCGAACAGGGCCACCAGACGTACGGCGGCGAGGTGCGAATCGTCGAACAGGCGCTGGCCGACGAGGGGTTCCTGGAGCAGCGCTGGGTGGACGGATCGCTCGGCACCCGGACGGTCGAGGCGTACGCGGCCTTCCAGCGCAGCCTCGGCTACTCGGGCACGGACGCCAACGGCATCCCGGGCCAGCGCAGCCTGCGGGAGTTGGGCGGCCGCCGGGGGTTCGACGTCACGGACTGACAGGTCGGAAGGCCGGTGGACGGAGGGGGTAAAAGGGCGGGAACGGCGGCTAGGAGGGAGCGGCGTCGGCCGGGACTTGACCATGACACGGTGTGAGGGTCTGCACTGGAGGAATCATGTTCAACATCGGAGACTTCGCCAAGCACGGCCGGGTGTCGGTCCGCATGCTGCGTCACTACGACGCCATCGGACTGCTGCGCCCGGCCCGTGTCGACCCGGCCAGCGGCTACCGCTCCTACGAGGCCGCCCAGTTGGCCCGGCTCAACCGCGTCATCGCGCTCAAGGACCTCGGCTTCACGCTGCAGCAGGTGCAGGCCGTCCTGGACGACCGGGTGGACGCGGCCGAGCTGCGCGGGATGCTGCGGCTGCGGCGTGCCGAACTGGCCGCCGCGATGGCGGCGGACGCCCAGCGGCTGGCCCGGGTCGAGGTGAGGCTCCGAACCATCGAGAGCGAGGGAATCATGTCGGCAAACGACGTCGTGGTGAAGCGGATCCCGTCGGTGCGGGTGGCGGAGCTGACCGCCGTCGCGGCGAGCTACCAGCCGGAGGACATCGGGCCGGTGATCGGCCCGCTCTTCGAGGAGCTGTGCCGTCGGATGGCGGCGGCCGGGGTGGCGGCGGCCGGTCCGTCGGTCGCCCGGTACGAGGACACCCCGGAGGGGGACGGCTCGGTGCTGATCCGGGCGGCCGTGACGGTCGGCGCCGGGGTGGACGCGCCCGGGGCGTACGACTTCGACGTCCTCGACCTGCCGGAGATCGAGGAGGCGGCGACCATCGTCCACCGCGGTGCGATGGACGACTGCCTGCCCTCCTTCCAGACCCTCGCCCGCTTCGTCGACGAGGCCGGCTACCGCTCCACCGGGTACGCCCGGGAGCTGTACCTGGAGTGCCCCGAGGACACCGCGGAGTGGGTGACGGAGTTCCAGGAGCCGGTGGTCCGCGGCTGAGGCGCGGCCCGGCGCGGCCCGCTGGCCGACGGCGCTCTGTGCGCTCGCCACCGGAGCCGCCGGGCTTGCCGCACTCGGGTCGGCCACGCTCCGCCGGGCAGCGAGCCCGGCAGCGGGCCAGGCAGCGGGCCGGTCAGCGGGCCGACCGGAGGACCAGCCAAAGGGCCGCACAAAGCAGGAACGCGGACACGCGGCGGCCCTGAAGCACCCCTGAAGCACCCCTGAAGCGGTCGGTGCGCGTACTTGCCGCTCCCGCGGGCACGGGGCAGAGTGCGGCGGGACGGGACGGGCCCGCACCCCGGCGGCGATCGGAGACGGCGATGAGTGATCTGACGGACCGGCTGGCCCAGGGCCTCCCGCCCGGCGCGCTGACCGTGGACCCGGATGTGACGGCCGCCTACAGCCGTGACATGGCGGGCTTCTGCGCGGCCGGCACCCCCGCGGTGGTGGTCTTCCCGGAGACGGTCGAACAGGTCCAGCACGTGCTGCGGACCGCCACCGACCTGCGCGTCCCGGTGGTCCCGCAGGGCGCCCGCACCGGGCTCTCCGGCGCGGCCAACGCGGTGGACGGCTGCATCGTGCTGTCCATGGTGAAGATGAACCGCATCCTGGAGCTGGACGCGGTGAACCGGATCGCGGTGGTCGAACCGGGCGTGATCAACGCCGAACTCTCCCGCGCGGCGGCCGGACTGGGCCTGGCGTATCCGCCGGACCCGTCCAGCTGGGAGTCCTGCACCATCGGCGGCAACATCGGCACCGGCGCGGGCGGCCTGTGCTGTGTGAAGTACGGGGTGACCAGCGAGTACGTGCTCGGGCTCGACGTGGTGCTGGCGGACGGCCGGCTGCTCTCCACCGGCCGTCGGACCGCCAAGGGTGTCGCGGGCTACGACCTGACCCGGCTGCTGGTCGGCTCGGAGGGCACGCTGGGCGTGGTGGTCCGGGCGGTGGTCTCGCTGCGACCCGCCCCCGCGGCGCAGCTGGCGCTGGCCGCCGAGTTCCCGAGTGCGGACACGGCGGGTGCGGCGGTCTGCGAGGTGATGGCGCGCGGCCTCACGCCGTCGCTGATGGAGCTGATGGACGCCGTCAGCGTGCGGGCCGTCAACGAACTCGGGCAGATGGGGCTGCCGGAGTCGACCCAGGCGCTGCTGCTGGTGGCCTTCGACGGGCCGGACCGGGTGGCCGAGCTGGCGGCGGTGGAGGCGATCTGCCGGGCCGCCGGCGCGACCGAGGTGGTGCCGGCCGAGGACCAGGCGGAGTCCGACATGCTGCTGGAGGCGCGGCGGCTGGCGCTGCCCGCGATGGACCGGCTGGGCACCACGATGATCGACGACGTGGCGGTGCCGCGCTCGCGGCTGGCCGAGATGCTGAACGGCGTCGCCGTGATCGCCGAGCGGCACGAGCTGACCATCGGCGTGGTGAGCCACGCGGGCGACGGCAACACCCATCCGATCGTCATCTTCGACGCGGCCGACCCCGAGCAGTCGGCGCGGGCGCAGCGGTCCTTCGACGAGATCATGGCGCTCGGGCTGGAGTTGGGCGGGACGATCACCGGCGAGCACGGGGTCGGGCTGCTGAAGCGGGACTGGCTGGCGCGCGAGCTGGGGCCGGTGGCCATGGAGCTGCAGCGGCAGCTGAAGGCGGTCTTCGACCCGCTGGGGATCCTCAACCCGGGCAAGGCGGTCTGATCGTCAGACCGACTGTTGCCCGAAACCCCGCATCCCCGTCATCAAGCGTTCCAAGAGCCCCAAGCACCCAAAGCGCCCCGCATCTCCGAGGAGTGGAAATGCGGGGCGCTTTCCTGCTTTATCGGATTTTTTGAATAGTCCGAGAATGGCTGGATATATCGACAAGGGTGGCCGACCGCACCATTAGGGGGCGCGTTCACTGGCGCTGCGCGCGGGGGTGGTGCGCGGGGTCACCCGAATGGTGCACGCACGCCCGCGCAAGGGTCGCGCGACGCTGCCATCGTTCGAGCGAACTCCCAGCTCGGTGGCGGTGTGTCGGCGTGGTTGCCGCTGGTTCGATCGTTATGCGCCCAGGTCCGGATATCACGCTAACGGGCGAAAAGGCCGCCGGGAGGTGGTGCTTTGTCGATTTGTTGCGGAAGTCTGTCTCCCGGCGTCGCAGCCCGCAGGTGTTCGTCTGGCCGACGGACTCCCGCACACCGTGTACGGCAATGCATGATTTTCAGTTTTTTGGAGGATTCTTATGGCTCGCATCCGCACCCACCGAGTGGCCGGTCTTCTGCTCGCGGCTCCGCTTGCCGCCGGTCTGCTGCTCGCGGGAGCCGGTGCCGCCGCCGCCGACAACGGCGCGGCGTCCAACGACGGCTCCAACGGCAGCGTGGTGTCGAACGTCGGGACGGGCAACGTCTTCGGATCCGTCGACGGCAACTACGTCTCCACCCAGCAGACGGCCACCGGTTCCGGTGCCTCCAACCAGGCCAACACCCTCGCGGTGAAGGACAACGCGGGCGTCATCCTGGCCGGCCAGGACAACAGGAACTTCAACATCGTCTTCGCCCCGGTCTTCCACTGACGGAGGCGGATTCCACCGCCGGCGGGGGCGCCGGAGGTGGATGGCCGCGGGTGGGCTGAGCGTCCGCGGCAGGGTTCGAAGCGAAGCATGGAACCGGGTAGCGGAAAGGGTCACCGCGAGCCGGGCTCGTGGGCGGTGCCGATCGTCGGCACCGCCCACCGGTGCGTCCGGCGCCCGCCGCCGGAACAGCCTCGAAGCCCTCTTGAAACTCCCTTGACGCTCCCTCAGGCGCTCCCTCTGGCGCGCCCTCGAAAGCGCCTGTGACTTGCCGTTGAAGCACTCCCGAATCACCCTCGGAACGGTCCGGCGGCCCCGCCCGGCCCCGCCCGGACACCCCGCAGCAAGGGCCCGCGCCCGGGTCCGTCACCCCTCGGCGGTACGGTTGCGCTCCGACAGCGCACCCCGCGCCCGGGCCGTCTCGGCCCGACCGACCGGGCTGCGGCCGCGGCAACCGGAGGGAAGGGCGCGATGGCAGCGGAGGAGGAGGGCCTGACCGGCCCGGGCGAGTCCACGCCCGCACCGCGGCCGGACCACGGGTCCGAGCCGAGGTCCGAAGCCAGGTCCGTACCCGAGCTGCTGCTCGGCCGCCCGCCGATGGCCCGTCCGCTGCCGTCCTTCGACCCGGACACCGCCCCGGCCGAGCCCGGCCCGCTGTTCGTCGACTGGCTCGCCGACGCGTTCGCGGCCGGAGTCCTGGACCCGCAGGTGGTCACGCTCTCCACGGTCGACGCCGACGGGCTCCCGGACGCCCGGGTCCTGGTGGTGCGGGACGTCGACGCCTCCGGTACCGGCTGGGTCTTCTCGGCCGCCGCCGACAGCCCGAAGGGCCGCCAGCTCGCCGACCACCCGGCGGCCGCGATGACCCTCTACTGGCCGCCGCTCGGGCGCCAGATCCGGGTCCGCGGCACCGTCGAGCGGGCCGCGGACCAGGTCGCGGCGGCCGAGTTCGCCACCCGCTCCCCGGCCTCCCGGGTCGCCTCGCTGGTCGGCCGGCAGAGCGAGCCGCTGGCCGCCCTGGGCGAGTACGAGGAGGCCTCCGCCTCCGCCCGCCGTCGGCTGGAGGCCACCCCGGACGCCGTCGCGGCCGGCCACGCGGTCTACACCCTGTGGGCGCACGAGGTGGAGTTCTGGCAGGGCGACGCCGAGCGCCGGCACGTGCGACTGCGCTACACCCGGACGGGTCCGGTCCGCACCCCGGAGTGGTCGCGCACCCTGCTCTGGCCCTGAGCGACCGGCACGGACCCGCAGGAAACCGTCAGCCTCAGGGAGCCGTGAGCCCCCGAAGGGCGGCGCGGCCCCGACCCGATCAGCGCCGACCGGTCAGCGTGGCCCCCACGCTGGCCGCCACCACGCAGCCGATGCCGGCCAGCTGCGGCCCGCCCAGTAGCTGGCCCAGCACCACCAGGCCGACCAGCGCGCTCACCGCGGGCTCCAGGCTCACCAGCACGCTGAACACCCGCTGCGGCATCCGCCGCAGCGCCGTCATCTCCAGCGTGTACGGGATCACCGGCAGCAGTAGCGACACCCCGGCCACCGAGAGCAGCAGCACCAGCGGCGAGGCACCGGGCGCGGTCAGCCCGTCCCAGGCCTGGCTCAACCCGAACGGCGCCACCGTCAGCGCACCGACCGTCATCGAGACGGCCAGGCCCTGGAAGCCCTGGAACGCGGCACCGACCTTGTCCGTGAACAGGATGTACGCGGCGTAGCAGGCGGCCGCCCCGAAGGCGTACGCCAGCCCGACCGGGTCCAGCGACGAACCGCCGTCGCCCTCGCCGAGCAGCGTCAGCAGCGCCACCCCGCCGGCCGCCAGCAGCGCCCAGAGCAGGTGGCTGGCCCGCCGGGCGAAGACCAGCGCCACCGCGAGCGGGCCGAGGAACTCGATGGTCGCCGCGGTGCCCATCGGCAGCCGGTCGATCGCCCCGGCGAACAGCAGGGTCATCCCGGCCGAGGCCATCCCGAGCAGTCCGGCCGCGGCCAGGTCCCGCGGACGGCGCCCGCGCAGCCGGGGCCGGGTGACGGCCAGCAGGAGGACCGCGGCGAAGCCCAGCCGGAGGAAGGTCGTGCCGCTGACGCCGAGCGGGCCGAACAGCGGCTTGGAGAGCGCGATGCCGAGCTGTACCAGGAACATCGCGGCAAGACAGAAGAGCGGCGCCGGGATCCGCTCCGGGCGCCGCATCAGCTTCGGGATCCGTCGGCCGGTGGGCCGGGCGGGCAGCGCGCCTGGGGGCGGCTCGGTGCCGGGCGCCCCGCCTCGTCGCCAGCCACCGCGCTCGCCGGCGGGCTCGCCCTTGGGGGCGGGCGGCATGGCAAGAGCCTCGGCGACGGCGGCGGCCGGCGTCGGGGCGGCGGTTTCGACGGGAGGGGACGTGGGCATAGAGGCGAGTTTGCCGTAAGGAGTAAGTGCGGGGCAAGCTCGTTACCAAAATGCGGACGGATGCGGACGGGTGCGGCTGAAAGGGTGAGCTCCGGCGGCACGTGCGGCGCGGTTGCCGCAATCGTCCGATGGTCCGTCAGTATCAATGGCGGGTGCGCTATCTCCGCCCGGCGGCCCTCTCCGCCGCATCCCTGGTCCTGCTCCTCGCCACCGACGGGACGGGCCTGACGGGCCTGAGTGCCGAGGCGACCTCCCCGGTCGGCGCCGCCGCCCCCCGCATCCGGGGCACCGTGCTGCCGGACCGGCCCGGTCCACCCGCCGCCCGGACCCGCGACCTCTTCAGCGGTGCCGCCTTCGACACCTGTACCGCGCCCCCGCTGGACACCCTCCGCGCCTGGCGCGGCACCTCCCCGTACGGCGCGGTCGGCATCTACACCAGCGGTGCCCAGCGCGGCTGCGCCCAGCCCCGGCTCAGCGCCGAGTGGGTCCGCCAGGCGCGGGCGATGGGCTGGCGGTTCCTGCCCGTCCACGTCGGACTGCAGGCACCGTGCAGCGAGCTCAAGGGCAAACCCGCGCGGATCGACCCGGCCCACGCCGTCCAGCAGGGCCGGGACGAGGCGGTCGAGGCGGTCGGCGGCCTGAAGGCCGTCGGGCTGGGCGCGGGCAGTCCGGTCTTCCTCGACATCGAGGCGTACCCGATGCGGGACGCGGCCTGCGGCCAGGCGGTCGTCGACTTCACCCTCGGCTGGACCCAGGGCCTGCACGTGGCCGGCTACCGCTCCGGCTTCTACTCCAGCCTCGACTCCGGCATCGCCGACCTCGCGGCGGCCGCCCGGGCCGGCAGCTCCCCGCTGCCCGACAGCGTCTGGTACGCGCGCTGGAACGACGGCGCCGACACCGCCGGCGGCGGCGCACTCGCCGCCGACCTCTGGACCGGACACCAGCGCGTCCACCAGTACCGCGGCAACGTCGAGGAGACCTACGGGGGAGCCGCCCTCACCATCGACCGCAACCAGGTCGACACCCCGCTGGCGAACTGATCCGGGGCCTTCCTCGCACCTCCCCCGTCCGGTGCCCCGGATAGGGTGTGCCGTCGACTCGATCGAGGCACAGGGGGACGGGCGTGTCGGAGCAGCAGGGGCACTACGGCGGAGGCGGGTACGGCACACCGCCGCAGCACCCGTACGGCCAGGGGAACCCGTACCAGCAACCGGGGCCGTACCAGCAGAACCCGTACGCGCAGCCGGTCCCGCCGCAACCCGTGCCGTCGCAACCCGTGCCGTCGCAGCCTGTAGCGCCGCAGCCCGTATCGCCGCAGTACGCGCCACCTCCGCAGGCGCCCCTTCAGCCGGCGCCCGCTCAGCAGGCCCCCGCCCCGGGCGCCCTGGCGGCCACCGGCGGCTTCCCCGGCCCCGGGCCGCGCCGCAGCCGGACCGCCGTCCTGCTGCAGTTCACGCTCCAGTGGATCTACGCCCCGCTCTGGATCGCCGCCCTGGCCGCCCTGATCGCGCTCCTGCTCTGGGCGGGCGGCGGCGGCCCGTCCGGCCCGGACTCCGACGCCTGGCTGAAGGTCAACCGCTCCTTCATCCCGCCCCGCCGCCTGAGGGCCGAGCTCACCGGCCGCCCCGAGGACTGGGAGCGCTACGTCGCCCCGATCCTGGAGCGCCGGATCCGCAGCGCCGAGGCCGAGTACGCCGCCGGCGGCGGTGACGTCGCCGCCGACCTCAGCCGCGCGATGGGGGTCAGGCTCGCCGTACGCCTCTACCGCGGCCTCGGCGCGGCCGGCGTGGTGCGCCTCGCCGAGCGCTACGGCTGGCACGGGGTGGCCGACAGCGGTGACCGCAACCACGTCCGGCTCGGCCGCCGGTTCCCCGCGCCCGCGCAGATCCACGCGCCCGGTCCGCACGACCCGCCCGCCGCGCCCGGCACGCCGTGGGGGCCGCGCCCGGGCAGGTTCGCCCTGCTGCTCCCCGTCATCCTGGTGCTGCAGGTCGTCTACGTTCCCGTGTACTGCCTCTCCACCTTCTGGCTGGACCGCGCCGAGCCGGACTACTGGGACCGCTGGGGTGCCCGTTGGGCGGTCGGGCCCCGCGCGTTCTGGGCGGAGCTGACCGGTGGCGCCGCGGCCTGGGACCGCCACATCCGCCGCATCCTGGCCCGCGACATCCGCCAGGACGCCGCCCGCGACAAGGGGCCCGCCCGCGGCGTGGTGGCCGCGGACGGCACCTTCGTCCGCCGGATCCGGATCAACCTCGCGACCTACCGCGGCGCCGGCGCCCAGCAGGTCCTGCGCATCGCGGCCGAGCACGGCTGGCACCTCGACCCGGCGTACACCCCTCAACCCGAGGTCTGCGTCCGCCTCTGCCGCACCGACCGCGCCACCCCGGCCCAGGCACCTGCCTAGGCCGACCCCCGCTTCCACTCGCCGTTGCCGAGCGGGATCCACCCCTGCCCGGCGCAGTCGGGACAGGTCTCGGAGATGTACCCCGTGCCCGTCCGGTCGGCCCGCACCCCGAGGCGGGCGCGGGTCCGCACACCCCCGGCGCAGTTCGGGCACGGCACCCGGAATCTGGCCGGCTCGCGCTGCACCTGGCGATCGTCATGGCTGTCGCTCATGCCGTTCAGTATTGCGCGCCACGGCCGTGGCGACATCGCCGCGGAACCGGGCCGCGGAGTACGTCCTGACGGTGTGCCTGCTGGAGGCGTCGGCGGTCATGCGGTGCTCCTTGTCCTGTTCAGGAGGTCGGCTGGTCGGGCTGGACGTCGGCCAGATACCGCTCGATCCGGTGCTGGTTCTCGACCAGACGCAGGCACAGGTGCCGGAGTCGGGCGAGTTCGTCCTCGGAGAAGCCGCGGAAGACGGCGGACATGGCGCGCTGCGTCGGCTGGCGGAAGGCCTCCAGCCAGTCGCTGCCGGCCGGGGTGATCCGGGCCCTGACCGACCTGCGGTCGTGCTGGTCCTGGACTCGTCGGGCCAGCCCGTCGCGTTCCAGCGTGTCGACCAGGCCGGTGACGTTGCGCGAACTCACACCGGCCGCGCGGGCCAGGTCGCCGATGCTCAGCCCCTCGTCGGTGGCCACGCTCAGTCGGGCGAGGAGATCGAGCGCACCCGCGCTGAGGCCGCGGCCGCCCGCGCCCTGCGCGCGCAACCGGTCCACGGCCTGCGAAGCCGAGCGGACCGCCGCGGCCGCCTCCAGCGTGAGCGTGCCGTCGCCTGCCGCGAACGCCCGCATGGTCGCTCTGACCCCGGGGTCGTAGAGGAGGCCGTCGGAGTCGGAGGACAGCTCTGAGTTATGTACGTCATTCATAATGAAGCAATACTCTATCCGCGCCGAGGTGACACCGCCACAGATCCCGCTGTTTTCGACCGGCGTCCGACGAATCGTCACCAACGCGAAGCCGTGATCCGTTCAACGGGCCGAGGATGCTGACATCGGCCCCGCCGGGAGGCACAATCGGCCTCGGCTGCCCGAGATTACCGCCCAGTAGGCGGGGGAGCCCGCCCAGGTGCCGCCAGGTCAAGGAGGACCCGTGTTCAGCACGATGCAGGACGTACCGCTCACCGTCGCCAGGATCCTCACCCACGGTGCCACCATCCACGGCCGGTCGACCGTCACCACCTGGGACGGCGCCGGGCCGGTCGTCCGGACGTACGCCGAGGTCGGGGCGCGGGCCGCGCAGCTCGCGTACGCGCTGCGCGACGAGCTCGGGGTCACCGGCGACGACCGGGTGGCGACGCTGATGTGGAACAACGCCGAGCACCTGGAGGCGTACCTCGCGGTGCCGTCGATGGGGGCGGTGCTGCACACGCTGAACCTGCGGCTGCCCGGCCAGCAGCTGGCGTTCATCGTCAACCACGCCGCCGACCGCGTGATCATCGTCAACGGCACCGTGCTCCCGCTGCTCGCCGCCGTCCTGCCGGCCCTCAACCCCACCCTCAAGCACATCGTGGTCAGCGGGCCCGGCGACCGGTCCGTCCTGGACGGCTTCGCCGGCACCGTGCACGAGTACGAGGACCTGATCGCCGACCGGCCCACCGAGTACCCCTGGCTGGACGACCTCGACGAGCGCCAGGCCGCCGTGCTCTGCTACACCTCCGGCACCACCGGCGACCCGAAGGGCGTGCTCTACAGCCACCGG
Organism: Kitasatospora sp. NPDC052868; assembly: GCF_044547105.1. Lineage (NCBI taxonomy): Bacteria > Bacillati > Actinomycetota > Actinomycetes > Kitasatosporales > Streptomycetaceae > Kitasatospora > Kitasatospora sp. NPDC052868. Next base: position 212,517 of record NZ_JBITZW010000004.1, read on the forward strand.
TCGGTCTACCTGCACTGCCTCCAGGTCAACACGGGCGACAACTTCGCCTTCACCCCGCGCGACACCGCGCTGCCGGTCGTCCCGATGTTCCACGTGAACGCCTGGGGCATCCCGCACGCCGCCTTCATGTCGGGTGCCAACCTGCTCATGCCGGATCGTTTCCTCCAGCCCAAGCCCATGGCCGAGATGATCGCCCGGGTGCGGCCCACCGTCAGCGCCGCCGTGCCCACCATCTGGAGCGGCCTGCTGGACGAGCTCGACGCGGGGGACTACGACACCTCCAGCCTGCGCATGGTGGTCATCGGCGGCTCCGCCTGCCCGCCCGCCCTGATGCGCGGCTTCGACGAGCGCCACGGCATCAAGGTGGTGCACGCCTGGGGCATGACCGAGACCTCCCCGCTGGGCTCGTTCGCCCAGCCGCCCGGCGGCCTGACCCCCGAGGAGGAGTGGGAGTACCGCGTCACCCAGGGCGTCTTCCCGGCCTCCGTCGAGGCCCGGCTGACCGGCCCGGGCGGCGAGCGGATGCCGCACGACGGCGTCTCGGCGGGCGAGCTGGAGGTGCGCGGCCCGTGGATCGCCGGGGCCTACTACGGCGGCGCCGGCCACGACCCGGAGCGTCCGGAGGACAAGTTCAGCGAGGACGGCTGGCTGCGCACGGGGGACGTCGGCACCATCACCCCCGACGGCTACCTCACCCTCACCGACCGCGCCAAGGACGTCATCAAGTCCGGCGGCGAGTGGATCTCCTCGGTCGACCTGGAGAACCAGCTGATGGCCCACCCGCAGGTCGCCGAGGCCGCCGTGGTCGCCGTCCCGGACGAGCGGTGGGGCGAGCGGCCGCTGGCCACCGTCGTCCTGCGGCCCGGCGCGACCGCGGGGCTGCCGGAGCTGCGGGCCTTCCTGGCCGAGCGGATCGCCTCCTGGCAGCTGCCGGAGCGCTGGGCGATCGTCGAGTCGGTGCCGAAGACCTCGGTCGGCAAGTTCGACAAGAAGGTGATCCGGGCGACCTACGCGGCGGACGGCCTGGACGTCACGGTGCTCGGCAAGGAGTAGTCCGGGCCGCGCGGAGCGGAACGGACCGGAGGGCCGGCCACCACGGGTGGCCGGCCCTCCGCCGTGTCAGCCGGCGGCGGCGACGCCCGCCTCACCCATGGCGCCGATCCGCCCGAGCAGGTCGACGATCCGGGACTGCACGTCCGCGCTGGTCGAGCGCTCGGCGAGGAACAGCACCGTCTCGCCGGTCCGCAGCCGGGGCAGCTCGCGCGGGTCGAGGTCCACAGAGGTGTAGACGACCAGCGGGGTGCGGTGCAGCCGGTCGTTGGTGCGCAGCCAGTCCAGCAGGCCGACCCGGCGGCGGCGGATCTGGAAGAGGTCCATCACCACCAGGTTCGGCTGCACGCTGCTGGCCCGGGCCACGGCGTCGTTCTCGTCGGACGCGTGCTCGACGTGCATGCCGCGCCGTTCCAGGCTGCTGATCATGGCGGCGGCGATGTCCGGGTCGCCTTCGACCAGCAGCACGCGCGGGGCGTGGTTCTCGCCGTCCCGCGGGGCCAGCGCGCGCAGCAGCACGGCCGGGTCGGCGCCGTACGCGGCGTCCCGGGTGGCCTGGCCGAGGCCGGCGGTGACCAGCACCGGGACCCGGCTGTTCAGCGCCGCGGTACGCAGCGACTGCAGCGCGGTGCGGGTGATCGGGCCGGTCAGCGGGTCGACGAAGAGCGCGGCGGGGAAGCCGGAGACCTGGGCGTCCACCTCCTCGCGGGAGCGGACGATCACCGGGCGGTAGCCGCGGTCCTGAAGGGCCTGGCGGGTGGCCGCGTCGGGCTCGGGCCAGACCAGCAGGCGGCGCGGGCCGCCGTCCGCGGCGGGCGTGGCCATGGCCGGGTGGTCGCCGGTGTCCTCCCCGTGCGGGGCGGCGGCGGGGAGCTCGGCCATCGGGCGGGGGGCCGTCCGGAGCTCGGGGGCGGCGGGCAGCTGCGGGGGTCCGGCCGGGGCGGGGATGCCGCCGGGGTAGGCCTCGCCTGGCCCGCCGAGCGGGCGCGGCGGTGCGAGTTCGGCCAGGCCGCTGCCGACCGGACGCGGCGGCTGCGGTGCCTGCGGCGCCTGCTCGACGGCGGCCGCGGGAAGGGCGGGCCGGGCCGGCTCCAGGGCGGTGCCGGGCGTCGGGGCGGGTGCCTCCGGGGCCTCCGTGTCCGCGCCTGGCGGGACGGCCAGCCGGCGGCGCCGACCGGTCGGCGCGACGGCGGGCGGCTCGGCCGCCGCGGGGGCCGGGCCGGCCGGCAGCGCGTGCTCCAGGCCGGGGTAGAACTGGGTGCCGGGGTCGGGGACGCCCGGCAGGGAGATCGCGCCGGAGGAGTCCTCGGCGGTCGGCAGGGCCCGGCGCCGACGGGACGGCTTCTGCTCGGTCTCGGCGTCGGCGGGGACGGCCGTCCCCGTAGCCGGGGTCGGCTCGGCGCCCTCGGGCGCGGGGTGCTCCGGAGCGGGGCCGAGCGCGATCGGGCCGCGTCCGCCGGGGGCGTCGGCCTCCTCGGCGGCCGGAGCGTCCTGGTGCTCGCCGTCGACCGGTACCGCGTAGGCCGGACCGGATCCGCCGTCGTCCTTGCCCCACGGATCGCTGGCCGGGTTCTCCGGTCCGCCGATCCCCTGGCGCCCGTAGGCAGGGTCGTTCCCGGTGCCGTTCCACTGCTCGGGGACGGCCCGCTCGACCCGCGCGGGGGCGTTCGGCCACTGCTCGGCGGCCGGCTCCGGCGTGGCGGGGGGTGCGGCCGGCTCCTCGGCGGCCCGTCCGCGGCGGCCGCGCCGCTCGGGCACCGGCTGCTCGGCGGGCTGCTCCGGCGCGGCGTCGCCCGGGGCCGCCGTGTCCTCGGCGGCGTCCTCCTCCGGGCGCGGTGCGGCGGCGGGCAGCTCCGGGATGCCCGGCAGGTCGGGCAGGACGGCGCTGTCGGTCTCCTTGGGCCGGTCCGACCGGCCCTCGGCGGCGGCGCGCTCGGCGGCGGCCTTCGCCGCGACCGGGTCCAGCGGCAGCTCGACCACATAGGTGGTGCCGGCCTTGCCGGGAAGCTCGTGCGGCTGGAGCACGCCGCCGTGACGCTCCACCACCGTGCGGGCTATCGGCAGGTGGACGGGGCTGCCGCCGCGCCCGGGGCCGCGGATCTCCACCCGGGCGACCTCGCCGCGCTGGGCGGCCGCGAGCACCACCATGGGCACGTCGCCGTCGGCCGGGGGCAGGGCGGGGGCGCCGGGGGCGGCCAGCCCGGGGGAGGACACCGCCGGCGTGGCGTCCAGCGAGAGGGCGACCCCGCTGACGTCGGCGACCAGGTGGGCCAGCGCCTGGGCGAGCCGCTGCTCGTCGGCGATCACCTCGACGGCGGCGGCGTGCACGGAGAACCGCACCCGGCCCGCGCCGACCAGCTCGCCCGCGTGCTCGACGGCCCGTCGGACCACCTTGTCCAGGGCGACCGGGACGCGCTCGGTGGCCTTCGGCTCGCCCTTGCCGTCGGTGCGGCCGTCGCCGGAGCCGGCCGGTCCGCTGTCGCCGGCCTCGGAGCGCTGGTGGGCGAGCACGCCGTCGATCAGCTTGCCGAACCGCCGGCACTCGTCGGCGAGCCGGCGCAGCGTCCAGTTGGCCTCCGGCCAGAGCTGCCCGGCCGGGTCGCCGGCCAGCGCGTCGATCCGGCGGTGCAGCGCGGTCAGCGCGCCGCCCAGCTCGCTCTCCAGCACCGCGGTGAGGTGCTCGTTGCGGGCGATCAGGGCCAGCTCGCGGCTGCGGTCGGTGAAGGTCATCACCGCGCCGACCAGCTGGTCGCCGTCCCGGACGGGGGCGGTGGTGAGGTCGACGGTGACCGGTCGGCCGTCCTTGCGCCACAGCACGGTGCCCCGCACCCGGTGCTTGCGCCCGGAGGTCAGGGTGTCCAGCAGCGCGGACTCCTCCAGCGCCAGCGGGGTGCCGTCGGCCCGGGAGTGCTGGATCAGGGGGTGCAGCTCGCGCCCGCCCAGCTCACTCGCCCGGTACTCCAGGATGTGCGCGGCGGCCGGGTTGACGAGCACGCAACGGCCTTCGAGGTCGACCCCGAGCACGCCTTCGGCGGCGGCCCGCAGGATCATCTCGGTCTGCTTGTGCTGGCGGCGAAGCTCCGCCTCGACGCCGAGCCGGCTGGACAGGTCGCGGACCAGCAGCAGGAGCAGGTCGCTGCCGGAGGACGAGCCCTCGCGGTACGGGTCGTAGGGGACGAGCGGGGAGAGCGCGTAGCCGCGGCCCTCGCCGGCGCCGTCGTCGGCGAAGTCGTTGCCGGAGACCTCGACCGGGAAGGCGGTGCCGTCGGTGCGGCGGGCCGTCATCCGCACCGGGCGGTCGAGGGCGTCGTCCTCGCGGGGCGCCGGTCGCATCGAGCCGGGGATCCGGCTCGGGTCGAACTCGGGCAGGAGGTCCAGGACGCCCATGCCGACCAGCGAGGTGCCGGGGGCTTGGAGCGCCCGGACGGCCGCGTTGTTGGCATCGACGACGGTGCCGTTGCTGTTCACCAGCAGCAGCGCGTCGGGCAGTGCGTCGAGTATGGCGGCGAGGCGAGCAGCGCCTCGGATCGGCCTGCTGCTCACGTCGACAGGTCTCCTCGGCTCAGGGCAGCTCCTCCGGAGACGGCAGTATCTCATTCTTCTTTGCGGCGGGGACGACCCGCCTAGTAACGTTGGCGGTGGTTGGTGTCGGGCCCTTGGGTTGTGGCATCATCACAGGCACACGGAACGGGTCCGCCAGACGGGCGCGCTCCATGTGGAGGAGGCTTCGCCTAGTCCGGTCTATGGCGCCGCACTGCTAATGCGGTTTCGGGGTTATTCCTGATCGAGGGTTCAAATCCCTCAGCCTCCGCCTCCGAGAGCCCCGCCGACGAGCACGTCGGCGGGGCTCTCTGCATGATCGCCGGGCGGGGTCCGGTACGGCCCGGATCAATCGATTTCGCCCCGAGTCGCAGGTCATGTAATGTTGTTCCCGCACCGCCCCGGTGGCACGTTCACCAGGGCGAGCGCTCATAGCTCAACGGATAGAGCACTTGACTACGGATCAAGAGGTTGCAGGTTCGAATCCTGCTGAGCGCACCAAACCTTCGCAAGACCGGGTTCGCCCGGCACTTGCGCTCATAGCTCAACGGATAGAGCACTTGACTACGGATCAAGAGGTTGCAGGTTCGAATCCTGCTGAGCGCACCACCAGGGAAGCCCCCGGCCATCGGCCGGGGGCTTCTCCGCTTTTCCGGGCGGTGGTCGGGCCCCGTCCCGGGGTGTCGGCGGTCACGTCGTGGGCGGCCGCCGGGGAGGCCTCGGTCTCCGGAGTCAAGGCCTCGCCGGGGTGGCCGCCCGGCTCCCGCGGCAGGGCGATCGGGGGCGGCGTCCTCCAGGGGGGGGGGTGACCGGGCTCCGAGTGCCGCCCGGGAGCCGCTCCCGCCGATCGTCCGGACGGTCGGCGGGTGGCGCGCGGACGCCGGGATCGTGTTCGAACAGAGGGTCCGGCGACGGCGGGCCACAGGGTGCGGCGGCCGCGAGACCGCTCGTGGCGGGAGCGAGGTCCGTGGTCGCGGGCCCTGGCGCTCCCGAGCGGTCGGTTCATTCGAACAGGGCATCCCGAGGGGCCGTCAGCTGCCGGACCGCGGCGCCTGGTTGTAATCGTCGGATTCACCGCGATACGCCGCCTAATGGATGAAATGCATCTCTTTCGGGTACATCCTTCCTGCCGGTCGGATGACGGCTGTTCGGGTGGGACACGGCCAATAGCGCAGGTGTCGAAGTATGACCGGACCAGGATCGTGATTCCGTTTTGTCAGATCTTGTGCCCAGACTGCCCGTCCCAGGCAGCCGACACCGAAGGAGAGCCGGATGAGCCGACAGTCTCCCCGCGACGCCGTCCTGTCCGGCCCGGCCCCGGAGCGGCGGATTCGCCGGACGGGCAGCGCCAGGCGGCTGCCCCTGACCACGGCCGGCGTCTGCGCCGTGGTTGCCGCCGGACTGCTGATCGGCTGGAACCCGCCGTTCTCCGCCGCCCAGCAGTCACCCGACACCTGGTCGGGCGAGCACCGCGCACTGCTGCCCTCCGGGCTCTCCGTCCAGCTCGACTTCTCGCCCGCTCCCGGAACGAGCGTCACCGCCGAGCCGGGTGAGCTCGCCGACCGCGCCGGAGGGGGGCGGGCGGCCGCGCTCTACACGGACGGCCTGCGGCCGGGCGACCCGGCCGAGACCTTCCGGATCGCCGAGGACCGTCCGCAGGCGGACGGCTCCTGGCGCACCGTCGGAACGCTCCAGCTCACCTTCTCCCGGGCCGTCCGCAATCCCCGGCTGCACCTCAGCGGACTCGCCGCAACCGCCACCGGGAAGGACGGCACCACCAGCACCGCCACCCGGCTGACCGTCACCGGCGGCTCGCCGGACGCGCCCGCCCTGGTCAACCGCACCGACTGGCCCGGTTGGACGGTCGACGGCAACTCCCTCGCCCCCGCCGGGGCCGACGGCGCCTCCGACGGCTCGGGGGGATCGGCCGCCGAGGGCAGTCTGGAGCTGGCCGGGACGTTCCGGACCGCCGTGCTCCGGGTCGAGCAGCGCTCCACCGCCCGGGCCGGCAGCACCACCGCGCCCGTCCGGCTGAACCAGGCGTACACCGTCACCGTCGACGAGGGCGTCGGCACCGCCCCGCAGGGCTACGGGAACGCCTCCCATCTGGTCTCCGACCTCTTCCTCGGCGCCGAAGCGGCCTCCCCGGCCAGACTCGCCCGGCAGACCGCCGCCCGGTCGTCGGCGCCCGCACCCGCCTCCGTCGAGGGCTCGAGCCCCGGGGCGGGTGCCGGGGCGGATCCGGCCGACGAGCCGCTGGTGCAGCTCGACCACGGCGCGGGGCGGCGCAGCGTCTGGTCCAGCCCGGCGCCGCCGCAGCTCCAGCCCGGGCGCGGTGAGTACCAGGGCGCGGACCCGAGCATCGGATACCCCGCCGAGGCCGCGATCGGCCGCTACTACCGGCTGACCGTGCCGGTCGCGGTGGGCGGCGCGACCGCCACCCTGGCCGGCTGGGTCGACTTCGACCGCAACGGCCGCTTCGACGCCACCGAGCGGGTGCAGAGCGAAGTCCCGGCCGGGGCCGACCACACCGTCCTGGAGTGGACCGTGCCCGCCGGCGCATCCTCGGGGGAGACCTGGGCCCGGCTGCGGATCGGCCGCGACGCCGCCCAGCTGGTGCCCCCCGGCGGCTTCGCCGACTCCGGCCAGGTGCTGGACCAGCGGATCCGGCTGACGGTCGGCGCCGCCCGCCCCGAGATCGCCGAACCGGTCGACGGCGCCGTGGTCGCCGACGCCCGCCCGCAGATGCGCGGCGAGGGCGCGGTCTCGGGCGCGACGGTGGAGGTCCGGGACGGGGACGCCACGCTCTGCCGTGCCCGGGCGGGGAAGAAGGGCGACTGGTCCTGCCGCCCCGGCGGCGCGCTCAGCCCCGGCGTCCACGCCCTCACCCCGGTCGAGACCACCAGCGGCGGGGTGGTGCTGCGCGGCGAACCGATCCGGATCACCGTGAAGACCGCGCCGCCGGCCGCCCCCGCCCTCACCCTGCCGGAGTACACCAACGACCCGGGACTCCAGCTGACCGGCACCGGTGAGGCGGGCAGCACCGTCTCGGTCGCCGACCAGTCGGCCGGAGTGCGCGGTGCCGGGGTCGAACTGTGCAGCACGGCCGTCCGCTCCGACGGCGCCTGGTCCTGCCTGCCGGTGGAGAACCTGACGGACGGTCGGCACCAGCTCACCCCGACCGCCGTCGACGGGGCGGGGAACCGGACGGCGGGGCGCGCCACCGGACTGGTCGTGGACACCGTCGCGCCGGCCCGTCCGGTGCTCACCGCCCCGGCCGCCGGCGAGACCGTCCGGATCGCCCGGCCGAAGCTGGCAGGGCGGGCGGAGGCGGGCGCCAGGGTGATCGTCACCGCCCGGGTGGGCGGCTCGGGGCCGGCCTCCGACTCGGCCGCGGCCGAGCGGGTCGTGGCCTGCGGGGCAACCGTGGCCATCGACGGCAGCTGGACCTGCACGGCCAACCGCGATCTGCCGGAGGGTGAGCAGTGGCTGCTCGTCACGGCGACCGATCTCGCGGGGAACGGCACGCCGGGGGATCCGGTCGGCATCCGGGTCGCGGCGGCGGTGCCGGTGCCTTCGACGCCTTCACCGGTCGTGCCGTCGCCCTCGGTGGCGGCTCCGGTGACTCCTTCGGTGGTGCCTTCGGTGACGGCCTCGCCGTCGGTGTCCCTGCCGGCGGTGCCCGTGCCGACCGTTTCCCCGACGGTCGTTCCCTCGCCCGCGGTGCCCACGGCGGCTGTGCCCGCTCCGGCGGTCCCCTCGCCCGTGCCTACGCCCTCGGTGCCGGTCCCGTCCCCGTCGGCATCGGGCCTTCCGACCCCGACGTCCCCGGCGGCGGTACCGGCCTCACCTGCGGCGGCTGCTCCGGCCCCCGCGGCGGCGAGCCCCTCGGTGGCCGTGCCGCCGGGCTCGGTGAGTCCGTCCGTCCCGTCCGTTCCCGTTCTCGATCCTGTTGCGCCGGGGCTGCTGCCGGTGGTCGTACCGGTCGTTGTGCCGCCGGTCGCGGGTCCGACTCCGTCGTCGGCGCCCACCGTTCCGGTGCCCTCGGTACCCGTCCCGACGGTGTCACCGTCCGCCCCGCCGGGCTCGGTGAGTCCGTCCGTCCCGTCCGTTCCCGTTCTCGATCCTGTTGCGCCGGGGCTGCTGCCGGTGGTCGTACCGGTCGTCGTGCCGCCGATCGCGGCCGTTCCGGGACGGCCGGCGGTGCCGGGCTCCTCGCTTTCGCCGAGCGTGTCCGTCTCGCCGAGCGTGGCTGCGTCGGCCGGTGCGTCGGGCTCCCCGGTGTCGCCGGGCGTGTCCGCACCGGCGGGTGTGACGGCGAGCCCGAGTGGCCTCCTGTCCGCGGCTCCCTCGCCCACTCCCTCTCCTTCTCCCGCCCTGTCCGTCTCCCCGTCGCCGGTTGCCGCGTCGGCTGCGGCCGGTCCGGCGTCCGCTGTTCCCGCCTCCGTCGGACCCGTCGCCGGGGACCCGGAGGTGCAGTCCGCTGCCGAGTCCTCCCGGGCGCTGGCCGCGCCGCCCGGTGGGGTCGTGGCCGCGGAGGCGGCGGCCGACCGGCCCGGTTCGGGCGGCTGGCGCGGTGCGCTCGCCGGCTTCCTCCTGCTGCTCACCGGGATCGGCCTGATCACCCGCCGGGTCTTCGCCCGGGGGCCCGGCGCGCGGCGGCGCTGAGCCCATCCGAACCATCAGCCCATGTGCCTGCGCGTCAGGTCGGCTTCGGACGATTCGTCAGGAAATGTCGACACACGACACCTCAAATGTCGCATTTGATGACGTATGAACTTAGCCTGATCTTGGCACTGCCCGTCAGATCCGGGCCGCCCGTTGCGCGACACACCGACCACGAGGATCCGTGCATGGACGTCACCCGCGATTCTTCGCAGCGACCCGACCACCTGCCGAAAGCACTCCCCCCGGCGCTGCCGGAACGTTCCGCCTCCGGTTCGAGCCCGCTGGCCAAGGCGGGCCGCAACGCCACGCCGACCGGCCCGGCCACCGCGCCGATGGCGGTCGTCCCGCTCCCGGCGGCCACCTCGGGCACCCCCGTCGACCTGCGGGATCCCCTGGAGACGGCCGTCGCGGAGGCGCTGGCGATCCCGGACCCGGCGCCGGCCGGAGCCGTCGCCGCCACCACCTCCCGCCGCCCCCCGCGTGCCGACCAGGCACTGCGCGAGCACGCCGCCGGCACGGTGCCCGGCTGGATCGCCCTGCTGGCGCTGCTGGTCGGGGTGGCCGCCGTACTGCTGGTACTGCTGCACGACGGCGTCATCCCGGCCTGGGACGCGGTGCCCGACCTGCGCAGCGCCGCCGCGAAGGCGAGCGGGGGGTCCGAGGCGGACGCCCGGTCCGTCACCGCCGTCACCGTGGCCGGTCTGCTGATCCTCGTCGTGCTGGCCGGGCTGCTGGCCAACGCGGGCGGCGAGACCAGGGTGCTCACCCGCTGGGGCCGCTACCGGGGAACCGTCCGCCGCACCGGCCTGGTCTGGGTCAACCCGCTGCTGCGCCGCCGCCGGGTGGACGTGCGGCTGCGGCACTGGCGCAGCGAGCCGGTCAAGGTGGTCGACCGCACCGGCACACCGATCATCGTCCGGCTGCTGATCGTCTGGCGGGTCAAGGACACCGCCCGGGCGCTGCTGGCCATCGAGGACCACGAGAACTACCTGCGCGAGCAGGTCCAGGCGGTGCTGACCCGTACCGCGTCCATGCTGCCCTGCGACAGCAACGCGGCACCCGGGCCCGCGCTGCGCGACGGGCAGTGGTTCGCCGACGAGCTCACCCGGGGGCTGGCCGCCGAGGTCGCCCCGGCCGGCCTGGAGGTCTACTCGGCGCAGCCACTGGCGCTGGACTACGCGCCGGAGGTCGCCGAGTCGATGCGCCGCCGCCGGCTGGCGGACCTGGACGCGGGCCTGCGCACGGTGCTGGTGGACGACGCGGTGGAGGCCGCGGCGCTCGCCGTGCGGCGGCTGGAGCGCGCCACCGCGCACGAACTGGACGAGGCCGCCCGCAGTGCGCTGATGGAGCAGCTGCTGGTCGCCTTCGTCGCCCCGGCCGGAGTGGCCGCCTCGGTACCGTCCCCGGCCGCCCGGGCCGGGCGGAAGGAAGGACGACCGGCATGAGGATAGCCACCGGCACGGACGCCGACTTCGACAGCGCGCTCGGCCTCGACCTCGACGCCGACATCGATTTCGACGCCGACGCCGCGCTGATCGGGTTCGAGGAGATGCTCGGCGGCACTCCCGCGCTGGCGGGGTGCGGCTGCCTGAACTGCGCCGGCCGCCCGCGGACCGCGCGAGGGACGTCGGCCGGTGCGAGCGGCGGCGGACGAATACACCGCGCCGTGCGAAATACCTGCCTGGCCACCACCGTGCTGGCGGGTGCCGGTGTGGTCGGTCTGACGGCCGGTGCCGGATCCGCGCACGCCGCGGCCGGCAAACAGGGCTGGGACGGCTCCAAGTACTGGTTCAAGAACGCCGACGGGAAGTGGCGCTACACCAGCCACTACGACGTGTACGCCGGCCACATCGCCAAGCCCGTCGGCTCCGGTACACCTGTCGGTTCCAGTGCGTCAGGCGGTTCGAGCGGCAAGGCGGCGGCCTCCAACGGCCCGGCCGCGTCCTCCGGGATCAGGCAGGGCTGGGACGGCTCGAAGTACTGGTTCAAGAACGGTGGCGGCGAGTGGCGGTACACCAGCCACTACGACATCTACCTGAGCCGTACCGGGCAGTCCGGTTCGTCCGGCAGTTCGGCGCCCGCCCAGCCCGCGGCCCAACCTGCGGCCAAGCCCGCCGCGCCAGCCGAGTCGGCCTCCGGCAGCACCGAGGCCGCCATCGAGTACGCGCTCGCCCAGCTCGGCAAGCCCTACGTCTGGGGTGGCAACGGCCCGTCCGGGTACGACTGCTCGGGACTGGTCCAGCAGGCGTACCGGCGCAGCGGGATCAGCCTGCCCCGGGTGGCGGACGACCAGTACGCGGCCACCACGCCGATCAGCGCCGGGCAGCTGCGCCGCGGGGACCTGGTGTTCTGGTCGGACAGCGGCCGGGCCTCGGGCATCCACCACGTGGGGATATACCTGGGCGGCAACACCTTCGTCGAGGCGCCCAGGCCTGGCAGGACGGTGCGGATATCCACCATCAGCAGCGGCTTCCGCCCGACCCACTTCGGTCGTCCGTAGCCGATGAGCGCGGGGCCTTCGCCGGGAGTCGTCCCGGTGAAGGCCCCGCGTGCCGCCCCGGACCGGTCCGGCGCGCCGGGTCAGCGGGAGGCGGCGTCCAGCAGGGCCGTCTGCTCCGGGGTGAGCCGCAGCGAGGCGGCGGCCAGCAGCGGGGGGAGCTGCTCGACCGTACGGGCGCTGGCGAGCGGGGCGGCGACGGTCGGGCGGGCGGCGAGCCAGGCCAGCGCGACGGTGGCGAGCTCGACACCGTGCTCGGCGGCGACGGCGTCCAGCGCGTCCAGCACCTTGGGGCCGCGCTCGTCCTCCAGGTACCGGGCGGCGCCCTGGGCCCTGGCACTGTCCACGCCCGGGCCTCCGGGGCGGTACTTGCCGGTCAGGAAGCCGGAGGCGAGGGCGAAGTACGGCACGGTGGACAGGCCGTGGTCGGCGACCGTGTCCGCCAGCGCGCCCTCGAAGGTGGCGCGCGAGACCAGGTTGTAGTGCGGCTGAACGGCGACGTACCTGGCCAGGCCCTCGCGCTCGGAGAAGGCCAGCGCCTCGGCGAGCCGCTCGGCGCTGATGTTGGAGGCGGCGATCTCGGCGACCTTGCCCTCCTTCACCAGCTCGTTGAGCGCGCTGACGAACTCCTCCACCGGGGTGTCGTCGTCCCGGTGGGTGTAGAGCAGGTCGATGCGCTCGACGTCGAGTCGGCGCAGCGAGGCCTCGGTGGCGGACTTGATGTTGGCCGCGCTCAGGCCGGTGGCCTCGGGGTGGATGCCCACCTTGGTGGCGACGACGAGGTCGTCCTGGCGGCCGCGGCTGCGCAGCCACTTGCCGATGATGGTCTCGGACTCGCCGCCGCTGTTGCCGGGCACCCAGGAGGAGTAGGTGTCGGCGGTGTCGACGAAGTTCCCGCCGGCGGCGGTGTACGCGTCGAGCACGGCGAAGGACTGCGCCTCGTCCGCCGTCCAGCCGAAGACGTTGCCGCCGAGCGAGAGCGGGAACACCGCGAGGTCGGAGGTGCCGAGCTTCACCCTGGGGGCGTCACTGTGGTTTTCGGTCATGAGTGAAGTCAACCTGATCGGGTCGGCGGCGATTCCTCGGACCCGCAGGTCTTCACGAGCTTGTCGTGTCGCCGTTGCACTGGGCGGGCACGATCACGCGGGCGGCCGCGGGTGATCACCGGGGCGGGGTCCGGGGTGTCGTCGAGACGGGCGGATTCGTTAGAGTCCCTGCCATGGCTGACAACGACTACGACCCCGCCGGCAGCACCCAGATGTTCCGGGCGTTCGTCGACGAGACCCCGGCACCCCAGGCACCGGGCTCCGTCTCCACCTACAGCAGTGGCGGCAACCGCCGGACCGGCGTGATCGCGGCGATCGCCGTCGTCGCGGTGGTCGTGGTGGCGGCCGTCGTCTGGCTGGCGGTCAAGTAACAACTGGTGCCTGGCGGCCGAGTGGCCCCTGCTCCCTCAGCAGGGTCGCCGCCAGGCGTCCAGTTCGAGCTTCTTCTGCATCGAGCTGAAGCCCAGGGCCTTGGTCTGGACGCAGAACTTCTCCGTGCCGAGCTTGTACTCGACGTGGAACACCGCCTTGCCCGCCTGGATGAAGGGCGAGAGCCGGGCGCACTCGTTGAACTGCGAGCACTCCTCGTTCACGGCGAAGTCGAAGTCGCCCAGCAGGGCGGGGATCTGGTCCAGGTCGTTCTTCAGACCGATCGCCAGGCCGCGTTCGTGGGCGAGCGCGGCCAGCATGCGGTTGTACCGGAGCTGGTCCTCGGCGGTCAGCGGGAAGCCGCTGTCCTGGTTGTAGGCCTCGATGGTGTCCGGCTCGACCGCGTCGAAGCCCTTGGACCTGCACATGTCGAAGCGGGCCGCCATCAGCGGCTTCAGCTGGTCGAGCTTGCGGATGTCGAACCACTTCTCGCCCTTCCAGCCGTTGCCGCCGCCCTGCAGGGCCTTGGCGAAGGCGGCGGCGTCGGGGCGGAAGTCCTCCCAGGAACCGGCGTTGATGTAGCAGATCACCTTGCGGCCCTTGGCGTGCAGCGCGGCGACCACCGAGGCGTCGGTCTCGAAGCCGTCGATGTCGTAGACCGGGACGTCCACCGACTGGTCGACCCCGCCGCCGAGCTGCCACTGCCAGGCGAGGCCGGGGGCCGGCTGCCAGCGGGAGCCGGCGGGCTGCGGCGCCGGGCCGCCGGTCGGGGTGCCGCCCGTCGGGCTGCCGGTCGGGGTGCCCGTCGGAGCGCTGGTCGGGGTGCCCGGGGTGCCGGGCGTACCGGGGACGCTCGGGGTGCCCGGAGTGGCCGGGGTGCTCGGAGTACCCGGGGTGCCCGGGGTGCCGGGCACGGGGGCGGCGGTGGCCGCGGGGGGCTGCGCGGCGGTGGCGTCGGCCGAGGGGTCGTCCTCGTCCTCCGAACCGGAGCTGCTGCACGAGGTCGCCAACAGGGTGGTGGCGAGGGCGAGGGCGGCCAGCAGGGGCCGGGTACGGCGGGTCACGGTACTCGAACTCCGGATCGGGTCAGGTAAGTTCAGCGGCGGTCAGGCCGTACGGCAGGGTGCGCCAGGGGTTCTCCCCGGCACCGGGAACGGCGCAGCCGACGCCGGCCCGGCGGGCGGCGATCAGCGCGGCGGCCTCCCGGGCCTGCTCGGCGGGCACGTCGTACACCAGGTGGCAGAAGCGGGCGGCGGCGTGCCGGCCGGTCCACAGCGGCAGGGTCATCGAGCGGTACGCCTCCCAGTCCCCCTCGAAGGTGACCAGCAGGTCGGCGAGGCCGACCTCGGCGTACCCGGGGTCGGGGTGGTCGCCGTGGCCGAACACCACGGTGGCGCAGCCGGCCGCCCGGGCCGCGGTGGCCAGCCGCCGGTAGTGGGCCAGTGCGCCCGGATGGGTGGCGACCTGGTCGAGGTAGACGCCGGTGATGCCGTGTCGCTGACGGTACGTCAGAACATCGGCCACCACGGCGGAGTGGGGCCTTCGGCCGTAGTCGGTGTCCGCGTAGCCGAGCAGCGGCAGGCCCGCCGCGCGCAGCTTCTCGGCGGCCTCGGCGAAGACGTTGTCGGGGGTCTCGCCCGGGCCGTCGGCCAGGTTGAGCACGACGGCGGCGATCCGGCCCGGTTCGGCGGCGGCGACCGCCTGCCAGGCCGCCGGGTCCACCGCGGGGTGGACGTACAGCGGCACCAGCAGGCGGCCGTCGGCGTGGCTGACGCCGGTCATGCGACGACCGGGGCGGCCGGAGCGGTGCTGAGCCAGAGATCGCGCAGCGTGTCGGCGAGCCCGGTCTCCGGGTGCCAGCCGAGCTCCCGGGCGGCGGCCGAGACGTCGGCCTGCTGCCAGGAGACGGCGGCCGAGCGCTCGGAGCCGGCCCCGCTCTCGTCGATCCGGCCGGTGAACCCGGCCGCCGCGGCCAGGCCGTCCGCGATCGCCCGGACCGGCTTGGCCTGTCCGGAGGCGAGGTTGAGCACCCGGGGCAGCGGGCGCTCGGCGGTGACGGCCAGGCCGACCGCACGGGCGATGTCCCGGGCGTCGACGAAGTCGCGGTGGGCGGAGAGGTCCCCCACCTTCACCACGCCCTCGGCGCCCTCCGGCGCCGCCCTGCGCAGCTCGGCGGCGAGCCGGCCGGGCAGCGAACCGGCCGGCGCGCCGGGGCCGACCGGGTTGAACACCCGCAGCACCACGGCGTCCAGCGGCGAGCCGGCCACCGCGAGGGAGCCGGCCAGCTTGGTCGCGCCGTAGACGCCGACCGGGCGGGCGTCGGCGTCCTCGGCGAGCGAGGTGCCGGATTCGCAGACGCCGTACTCGCCGGCCGAGCCGATGTGCACCAGGCGCGCCTTCGGGGCCCCCTGCTGGAGGGCCTCGCAGAGCACGGCCGGGCCGCGGGCGTTGACCTCGGCGAGGGTGACGGCGCTGCCGGCCACCGCCCCGGCGAAGTTGACGACCGCGTCGGGGGCGAGCGCGGCCAACTCCTCGCCGAGCGGGCCGGACTGGGCGGTGGCCAGGTCCAGGCGCAGGTCGTGGTCGGGCCGCCGCCCCGCGGTCAGCACGGTGGCACCGGGCAGTGACCGCAGGACGGTGGCGGCGTGGCGGCCGAGGAAGCCGTCCACGCCGAGCAGCAGGATTCTCACGCGGCCCGTCCGTCGTTCCCGGGGCCGCCGGCGGCGACCGGCTGCCCGTCGGCGCTGTCGGCTGCGGTGCGGGCGGCCGGGATCGGCAGCTCCGGCCCGTCCGGCACGGCGTACAGGCCCTCGGCCGGCTCGCCCGGCAGCAGCAGCGAGCGGTTGAGCGCGAACTCGGCGTTGGCCCGGTCGTAGTCGTCCGGGCGGCCGATGTCCAGCCAGTAGCCGCCGAACTCGTAGGCGGCCGGCGGGGTCTTGGCGGCCAGCAGGTCCAGCACCAGCTCGTCGAAGCCCAGCGGCAGGCCGGGGGTGTACGCGGCGAGCGCGGAGCGGGACACGCCGTAGACGCCCATCGAGACCCGGTAGTCGATGCTCGGCTTCTCCTGGAAGCCGGTGATGCTCCCGGACTCGGTGGTCAGCACGCCGAAGTCGATCTTCACCTGGCGGGCGTAGGTGGCGATGGTGAGCGGAGCCCCGGACGCCTCGTGGTGCTTGAGCACCCCGGCGAAGTCCAGGTCGGTGAGGATGTCGCCGTTCATCACCAGGAAGTGCTCGGGCAGCCGGTCCTGCATGGTGAGCAGCGGGCCCATGGTGCCGAGCGGGCTGTCCTCGACGGCGTAGCCGACCCGCAGGCCCCACTGCGAGCCGTTGCCCACGTAGGCGCGGATGATGTGGCCGAGGTGGCCGATGGCCAGGGTGACGGTCTTGAAGCCCGCGGCGGCGAGCTGGCGCATCACGATCTCGAGGATCGCGTGCTGGTCGCCGATCGGGACGAGCGGCTTGGGGAGCGCGGTGGTGTACGGGCGCAGGCGAACGCCCTTACCGCCGGCCAGGATCACTGCATGCATGGTGTTTCCCCCACGGAAGTCGGTGCGACAGGAGCCTTCGGGTCGGATTACCGGATGCCGGGACGGCGAGGATCAGACGTTGTAGATGTCGGTCTTGTAGCGGGCCAGGTTGGCCGGGTCGCGGAAGAACTCGATGGTCTGCTCCAGGCCCTCCTCCAGGGAGAAGGCGGGGGCCCAGCCGGTGGCGGTGCGCAGCCGGGTGGCGTCGGCGACCAGGCGCATGACCTCGGAGTTGGTCGGCCGGATGCGCTGCTCGTCCTCCTTCACGGTGACGTCCACGCCCATCAGCTTGCCGACCAGGGTGACCAGGTCGCCGACCGAGATCTCGCCGCCGGTGCCGGCGTTGAAGGTCTTGCCGACGACGGCCTCGGCGGGGGCGGTGCCGACCGTGCGGAAGGCGCTCGCGGTGTCCTTGACGAAGGTGAAGTCACGGGTCGGGCGCAGGTCGCCGAGGGTGATCTCGCGCTCGCCGGCGGCCAGCTGGGCGATCACGGTCGGGATGACGGCGCGCATCGACTGGCGCGGGCCGAAGGTGTTGAACGGGCGCAGCGTGACGACCGGGGTCTCGAAGCTGGCGTGGTAGCTGTCGGCCAGCCGGTCCCCGCCGGCCTTGGAGGCGGCGTACGGGGACTGGGTGTTGATCGGGTGGTCCTCGGTGATCGGCACGGTCTGCGCGGTGCCGTAGGTCTCGCTGGTGGAGGTGTGCACCAGGCGGGGGATCTCCAGGTGGCGCACCGCCTCCAGCACGTTGAGGGTGCCGGTGACGTTGGTCTCGATGTAGGAGTGCGGGGCCCGGTAGGAGTAGGGGATCGCGATCAGGGCGGCCAGGTGGTACACCGCCTCGGTGCCCTTGACCAGGCCGTTGACCGAACCCGGGTCGCGGACGTCGCCAAGGACGATCTCGACCGAGTCGAGCACCTCCTTGGGGAGGGTCTCCAGCCATCCGAAGGACGAGAAGGAGTTGTACTGGACCATCGCGCGGACCTGGTGGCCGTCCGCGACCAGGGTCTCGACGAGGTGGGAGCCGATGAAGCCCTCGGCTCCGGTGACGGCGACGCTGCTCATGCTGGGTATTCGCTTTCTCGGTGATCGGGGACGGGCTGAGCGGTGTGTGGTGGCCCAGCCGGGTGTGCTGTGCGGTGGTGCGGTGGTGCGGTTCGGGCCGTGCTCGGTTCAGCGGTGCTTGGTTCAGCGGTGCTTGGTGGTGCGGCCGAGCACGGGCCCGGCGATGGCGGTGAGGACGACGGCCGCCGCCCCGCAGCCGATGAGCTGCAGGAGGGTCGGGTCCACACCTGTCAGCAGCCCGGCGCACTCGGCGCCCGCGGCGGCCAGACAGATCAGGGCGGTGCTCCAGCTGAGCCCGAAGGCGTTCAGCAGCAGCGCCAGCCAGAGGGAGCCGCCGAGCAGCAGCAGCGCGCCGAGCTCGCGGACCCCGAGCGCCGGGGCGCCGGGCCAGAGCACGGTGGCGGCGGCGTCCAGCGCGGCCACGGTGGTGAGGTAGATGAACAGGCAACCGAGCAGCACGCCGCCGGTGCGGCGGACGAACTCGCCAGCGGTGTGGCTGGTCCGCAGTGCCGCCACGGCCATCGCCCGGTAGCGGAAGAGCAACCACTCGGCGAGGCCGAGGCTGAGCGTCAGCGCGATCATGGCCGGCCCCGTCGGGCTGGTGGCCGCGCCGTCCGCGGCCCCGGTGCGGACCGCCTGGTGGACGGTGGCGCCGAGGCCGGCGATCAGGGTGAGGGTGCCGACGGCCAGGCCGAACAGCAGGTGCGGGATCTCCTGCCGCAGCGGCAGCCGCAGCACGGTGGCGTCCTGTTCGCTGCGCAGGCAGCGGATGATCTCGCGGGTGGCCAGGCCCAGCGCGAGCCCGAGCGAGGCCAGCAGCACGACCGTCCGGGCCAGCTGCGGTACGTCCACGGCCAGCACCACGCCCGCGCCGATCGCCGACGGTGCGAGGGCCACCAGCAGGAACTTCTCCCGGCCGAGGACCAGCAGCACGGTGGCGGCGGCCAGGTAGCCGGACTGCCCGGCGGCGAAGCCGAGCGAGCCGAGCGGCCCGCCGACCACGTACCCGGCGGTGGCCGCCGTCAGCGCGCCGACCGGTGCGCCGACGGCCAGGCAGATCCCGGCCGCCCGGCGCCGGCCGCGGCCGAGCCAGGCGTACGAGCGGTGCGCCAGCGCCTGGTTCCAGGACCAGCTGACCAGGGTGGACACCGAGAGCGCGAGCATGCCCGAGGGCAGGCCGAATCGCATCCGGGTGGCCGCGAACAGGTTGGCGCCGAGCAGGTAGCCCAGGCCGGGCAGGGCGAACACCAGGCCGCGGACCACACAGCGCCAGGGGTCGGCCCGCCAGGGGTTGGCGAACTCGGAGCTCGGGCCGGGGTAGCGGCGCTCGACCTTCTGGAACAGCTCCTCGGCGACGGTGAACGCGTCGGGGCGGCCGTACAGCAGCGCCGCCTGCTCGTCGGAGAGGCCGTCGGACTCCAGGTAGGCCGCGATCTCGTAGGGGTGGACGGCGTCGGCGCAGACGTCGGCCAGCCGGTCGGCCAGCTCGTCCAGCGGGTCCGGCGAGAGGTCCAGCTGCTCCTCGGGCTCGGTCCGCTGCGCGGGCAGCACCGGGCGGCGGCGCTTGCGCGGCAGGGTGCGCAACTGCACGGTCTGCTCGGCCCACTCGGGGCCGGCCTCGTCCGGGACGAGGCGCAGGGGTCCGCTCATGCGTTCACCTCGCTGCGCTCGGCGGCCGCTTCGCGGGGTGCGCGCCGGTCGATGGTCCGGTCGTTCACGCGCCCACCTCGCTGCGTTCGCCGAGGGCCACCGGCTCGTCCCAGTCGGCGGGTGCGCCGTCGGCGACGGCGACCACGCCGTTCGGCAGCCAGCGGGAGGTGCCGAGCAGCTCGGTGTAGATGCTGCGGAAGCCGTCGATGTTCTGGCGGAGCGTGAACTGCTCGATCACCCGCAGCCGGGCCTGCTCGCCGAGCCGGGCCCGCCGCTCGGGGTCGCGCAGCAGCTCGATGGCGGCGGCGGCCATGGGTTCGGGTTCGCGCGGCGGGACGACCAGGCCGGTGTCGCCGACGGCCTCGCGCACGCCGCCCACGTCGGTCGAGACGGTGGAGCGGCCGCAGGACATGGCCTCGATCAGGGTGAACGGGAAGCCCTCGCTGATGCTGGAGAGCATCACCACGTTCCCCGCCGCGTACGCGTCGGTGATGTCCGCGACGCGGCCTTCGAAGGCCACCGAGTCGGCGACGCCGAGCTCGGCGGCCAGGGCTATGCACCGGTCGCGGTAGGCCTCGCCGCCCTTGGGCGTGCCGCCGAACAGCCGCAGCCGGGCGTCGGGTATCTCGCGCCGCACGATCGCGAAGGCCTGGATCAGCGTCTCCAGGTCCTTGATCGGGTCGACCCGGCCGGCCCAGCTGAGCGTCGGCGTCTCGGGCTCCGGTCCGGCGGGCGGGAACGCCGCCGGGTCCACGCCGTTGTACACGGTGCGGATGTGGGCGGACGGCGTGCCGCCGCGCTCCTCCCAGCGCCGGTTGTACCGGTTGCCGGGGGTGACCAGCGCGGCCCGCCGGTAGCTCTCCTCGGCGAGCATCCGGTAGAAGCCCAGCAGCAGCGCCTTGACCGGCCAGCGGTAGGGGCCGGTGCGGTAGCCGAGGTAGCGCTCGCGCAGGTAGATGCCGTGCTCGGTCAGCAGGAACGGTACGCCGTACTGCTGGGAGGCGATCAGCCCCGGGAGGGTGGCCAGGCCGCCGCTGGCGGCGTGCGCGACGCCGTCCTTGGGCGGCTCGACCGACAGCGGGCGCAGCGCGTGCTCCAGCAGGTCGGTGGCGTTCAGCGCGTCGTGCAGGGTGGGCCGGGAGACGGCGGTGGAGAGGTAGTCACGGGTCCAGACGTGTTGGAGGGTGCGCAGGGCACGCTCGCTGCGCAGCGCCGGGCTGAGCAGCCCGCGCCGGGCGAGGTCGGCGAAGCCGTACAGCTCGGTGCCGAAGTGGGTGGTGTAGACCGGGTCCAGGATGGAGTGCAGGAACCGCTCGTAGGCGTTGAGGAAGCGGCGCATCTCCTTGCCGCGCGGTGCTCTGGCCTCGATGGCCGGGCCCCACAGCGGGGCGGTCGTGACGGACCGCACGTTGGCCGGCAGCTCCCAGGCCAGTGGTTCGTGGCCGGTTCCGGTGACCGCGACGATGTCGAAGTCCACGTCCGGCATGCCCTGGACGAGCTGGTCGCACCAGACGCTCACGCCGCCGTGCTGGTGCGGGTACGTCCCCTCGGTGAGCAGGGTGACTCGCATTGCCTGTCCCCCCTCCTGTCCTTGCGTCAAGCGCCCGGCGCGGATGGCCGGGTCGGGTTACCGGTGGTGGGGCCGGGGGACGGCCCGGCCCCACCACCGGTATCACCTGTTAACGGGTGCCGGGCTGACCGGCGGTCTTGCGGGCGGGTTCGGCCTTCCCCCCGGAGGCCTTGCCGCTCTTGGCGCTGCCCTTGGCGACGCCCTTGGCGTTGCCGCCGGTGACGCCCTTGCCGGCCACCGGAGCGCCGCTGCCGGGCACCAGGGTCGGCGCGTCGGTCCGGGCGGTGTCGCTCGGGCCGGCCGGGACGGCGTCGGCGGTGCCCTGGGGCACCACCTTCTTGTCGGCCGGCGCCGGCGCGGTGACCGCCTTGGCGGCGGCGTTCGGCGCGGCGACGGCCGGGGTCGCCGGGGTGTTGGCCGCGGTCAGCTTGAGCGTGACGCTGCTCTGCAGCTGTGCGGGCTTCACCCAGCCGGACAGCGTACCGGCGTAGGCGGTGCCGAAGGGCGCGGTTCCGATGGAAACCTTCTGGGTGGTGCCGGTCGGCATGGTGGCCTGGATCTGGACACCGGCCGGGGCGCTCACCGTGACGGTGTCGCCGACCCGGTACGCGGTGACCTGGCCGGAGGCCAGGGCCGTGCTCCACGCCGCGCGGCGCTGGAACTCGGCGCCGATCTCCTTCTGCGGAAGGTTCACGACCGGGGCGTTGTCGGCGTGCAGCGAGCGGTAGGTGGAGAGGATCCGCTCCAGCACCGGGTAGACGATCCGGTCCTCGGACAGGTTCGACTGGTGGATGAAGTGCGGGCGCGGGTCGTTGCTCAGCACGTGGCCGAGGTCGATCCGGGCCTCCAGCGGCACGATGTACGACTGGTAGCCGGTGTTGACGTCCAGCGGCGTCGGCAGGCAGGTGGAGTTGGCGTTGTTCTCGCAGACGCCGCTTCCGCCGTTGGCCACGCTGGTGTAGATCCAGTTGTACTCGTCGGCCTCCTCCTTCGCCGTCCCGGCGTTGTAGAAGACGTTCATCGGGTACCGCGGCACGGTCAGCACGGACGAGCCGACGGCCCGCTGGGCGGGCTCGCGGGAGGCGTCGCTGGCGGTCCACTTGACCCCGTTGGCGACCAGCGAGGGCGCCAGGTACGGGTTGTCGCTGGTCTCCTGCGGGGCGGTCAGCAGGCCGGAGTGCTCACCGGTGACCAGCTCGGTCTTGTCGATGACCAGGCTGTGCGCCGCGGCCCAGTCGATGTTGTTCTTGACCTGGGAGGTGATGGTGGCCTGGTCGACCCAGACGGTGGCGCCCGCGGCGTCCTTGGTGCACTTCCACGGGACCACCGAGACGTCCTGCAGGCAGCCCAGGTACGGGTGCGTGTAGGTGTGGTTGACCCACCGGTAGCTGGCCTGGTCGGCGACCATCTGGTCCACGACCGGGTCGGCGGTGACGCTGTGGTCGGCCTTCCAGTCCTCGCTGCCGCCGCCGTTGAACACCATGTCCATGGTGAAGTTGTGGGCGGTCTGCCACTGCTTCGCGAACTGCGCGTCGGCGGCGGTCATCCGGATCGGGTTGGCCGTCTCCGGGGTGCCGGGCGGGCAGGTGACGTCGCCGGGGGTGCACTTGAGGACGGTGTCCCAGCGGTCGTCCGCCAGGAAGACGTCGTCCACGTGGGCCGCGAAGTAGTTGCGGTCGTACCCGAGGTGCACGCCCTGGGTGATCCAGTCGACGATGCCCCGCGCCAGCAGGCGGTACTGCTGCTGGTACTGGTTGTAGACGAAGGTGACGACCAGTTCCTTGCGGCCGTCGTGGCTGTACTCGCCGACCAGCGAGCCGCGGGCGGTGGAGCCCGGGATCGGGGCGTCCACCAGCGGCGTGAACGAGGCGCCGGCCGGCGGCGAGGCCAGCGGGGTGGCCAGGTAGCCGTAGCTCTCGTCGACGGTCGGGTCGTTGTCCTCGAACGGGACGGCGCCCTTGAGGTAGCCGAACGGGCCGGCCGTGCCGGCGCCGGTGACCTGGGCCTGGACGCCGTCCAGCTTGCCCATGTACCCCGGGTCCTGCGCCCAGTTCAGGCCGACGTCCGGCCTGGCGTAGGTGTAGGCGTCGACCTGGCGGACGCCGAAGGCGGCCTCGTAGGTGGCGAGGGCCGTCATCTCGGCCGAGCCGGCCGCGAAGGGGTTGTCGTTGGGCATCACGATGCCCTGGTACTTGCCGCGCGGCTGGCCGTTGACGGTGTCGCTGAGGAAGGCGGCATCGATGACCGGACGGTTGGCGTCGTTGAGATTGACGATCTTGTACGGGGTGCCCTGGCTCTTCAGCTCGGCGGCTATGGCCGCCGTCGCGGGGCCGCCATCGTCGATCACCAGGACCGTGAGGTCGATCCTGGGAGCCGTGGTGGCGCCGTGTGCGAGGGACGACTGCAGGCCGCCGGCCAGCAGGACGGCTGCCGCGCAAGCGGCAACTCTTCGGGTCGCTCGACCCATGTGTGTTCCTCCCCTGGGCAGGGCGCTCCGCTGCTCGGCGCTCTTCTGCCCGGTCGCTGTTCGCGGGCAGCAGGCTGCCCGGCGCCCATCCTGGTGGAGACTCCGCACCGATTGGGACCAAATGGGCGGGAGTGCAGCGAATCTGTTACCAACGTTCATGGCGATGCCATGAAGGCGCTGATTGTGGCCGGAAGTGGACCGGTTACGCAAATAATGAATTGAAAATTAAAAAGCGCTGCCGGAGCGTTACCGCTGGTCACCAAGCGTGTGGCCGGGGCGGGGGCGGTGCGCCCTACACTGGCGGCGCTGCGCGTGACACCCTTGCACATCTGCCCGTTCTGCTGGGCAGGTTCATGCAATATCGCGCAGGGTTGTGCCATGTCACAGTCTGAATATCCATTGGAGGGCACCGGGTGACCGAGCAGCAGACCGAGAACGTCGTTTTCGAGGCCGTTGCGGGGGCCGCGGAGAACGATCCGGCGGCCCGGAGCCTCGGGCTGCGCGGGGCCGTCAACGCCCGCGATCTCGGCGGCTACCGGACGGCCGACGGCCGGGTGCTGCGGCACGGCGTCGCGCTGCGCAGCGACGGTCTCAACCGGCTCACCGACGCGGACCTCGACCTGCTGGTCGCCCTCGGCCTGCGCCAGGTGGTCGACCTGCGCAGCCTCGACGAGGTCCGCGAGGCCGGCCCGGACCGGGTCCCCGGTCTGCCGGTCGCCGACATCGCCGCGGCCGAGCTGTCCGCCCGGCCGATCACCGTCGAGCGGACCACCGCGGACGGCATCACCCTGCACCACCTGCCGGTCTTCGCCGCCGAC
The DNA here is from genome assembly GCF_044547105.1 of Kitasatospora sp. NPDC052868. Taxonomy (NCBI): domain Bacteria; kingdom Bacillati; phylum Actinomycetota; class Actinomycetes; order Kitasatosporales; family Streptomycetaceae; genus Kitasatospora; species Kitasatospora sp. NPDC052868. The sequence continues at coordinate 236,786 of NZ_JBITZW010000004.1, forward strand.
TTCGACATCTACGTGGCGCTGCGCGACGCCCTGGCCGACCGCAGCCCGGAGAAGCAGCACGCCCTGCTGGGCGACGGCAGGGCCGCCGCGATGATGGTCGGCCTCTACCGCTGGTTCGTCACCGACGCCGTCGCGCGCGAGCGCTTCGCCACCGTGCTGCGGCTGCTGGCCGCGCCGGACGGCGCGCCGCTGCTGTTCCACTGCTCGGCCGGCAAGGACCGCACCGGCTGGACGGCGGCGATCCTGCTCACCGTCCTCGGGGTGGACCGCGAGACGGTGTTCGCCGACTACCTGCTCACCAACGAGCGCTCCGCCGAGATCGTCGAGAACATCGTGGACAGCTTCGGCACCCGCGGCCTGATGCAGGACCCGGGGCTGCTGCTGCCGGTGTTCCGGGCCGAGCGGAGCTACCTGGAGGCGGCCTTCGCCGAGGTCGAGGCCGGCTGGGTCACCTTCGAGAAGTTCTGGCAGGACGGCCTGGGCCTGGACGACGACGTCCTGGCGGGCCTGCGCGCCAACCTGCTCGCGTAGGGCCCGTTCGCGAAGGACCTGTCAGGCCGGACCGGCCGGACGGGTCCTGGCCGCGTCCGCCCGTTCCGCCGGGCGGACGCCGCCGTCACCCCTCGTTGGTCAGGCCCTCGCGCAGCTGGGTGAGGGTCTTGGTGAGCAGCCGGGAGACGTGCATCTGGGAGATGCCGATCTCCTCGCCGATCTGCGACTGGGTGAGGTTGCCGAAGAAGCGCAGCATGATGATCCGGCGCTCCCGCGGCGGCAGCTTGGCCAGCAGCGGCTTCAGCGACTCGCGGTACTCCACGCCCTCCAGGGCGAGGTCCTCGTAGCCCAGCCGCTCGGCCAGCGGCCCGTCGCCGTCCTCCTCGCCGGGGCTGGAGTCGAGCGAGCTCGCGGTGTACGCGTTGCCCACCGCGAGGCCCTCGACCACGTCCTCCTCGCTGACACCGAGGCAGGTGGCCAGCTCGGCGACGGTGGGGGAGCGGTCCAGCTTCTGCGCCAGCTCGTCGCCGGCCTTGGTGAGCGCCAGGCGCAGCTCCTGCAGCCGCCGCGGCACCCGCACCGACCAGCTGGTGTCCCGGAAGAAGCGCTTGATCTCGCCGACCACGGTGGGCATCGCGAAGGTGGGGAACTCGACCCCGCGCTCCGGGTCGAACCGGTCGATCGCCTTGATCAGGCCGATCGTGCCGACCTGGACGATGTCCTCCATCGGCTCGTTGCGGCTGCGGAAGCGCGCGGAGGCGTACCGGACCAGCGGCAGGTTGAGCTCGATGAGGGTGTCGCGGACGTAGGTGTGCTCCCCGCTTCCGGGCTCCAGGACGGCCAGCCGCAGGAACAGCGAGCGGGAGAGCGTCCGGGTGTCCAGCCCGGCGCCCGGAGGGGCGGGTGGGGCCTCGGGGACGGGTGTCGCGGCCCCGGCCCGCTGGGCCGGGATCAGGTCGGCGGTGACCGTCGCGGTATCGGCGTCGCCGACGTGGACCAGCGCCCCGTGGATCTCCGCAGTGCCGAGCTCTCCGGACATGCGCCCACCCCCTTGTGACTGACATTTGAACGGGTGCCGCCGTGCGGGGGTTCCCGCACGGTGCCCTCCCCCTCCATACCGGCCCACCGCCCCCGGCAAACCCGAACGTCGCAAGATGTCACGCGTCGGTAACGCGTAGCAATCTTGATTCGGACATTCATTTGCCCCGGACTGTCCGGGATTATGACGGTCAGTCTTCCCAGGAATTGCCGGTTCGAAGCCTGGTCAGGATGCGCGAAAGTAGCCGGGACACATGCATCTGGGACATGCCAAGCTCGGTGCTGATCTGTGACTGGGTCAGATTGGCGAAGAACCGCAGCATGACGATCCGCCGCTCCCGCTCCGGCAGCTGGACCAGGAGGTGGCGGACCATGTCCCGGTGTTCGACCTCGTCCAGCGCGGCGTCCTCGTAGCCGAGCCGGTCGAGCAGGGCGAGCCCGCCCTCGTGCTCCTGGGCGGCCTCCAGAGAGGCGGCGTTGTAGGCCCGCCCGGCGTCCAGGCAGGCCCGGACGTCCTCCTCCGGGATGCGCAGGCTGGCGGCGATCTCGGGGACCTTGGGGGCCCGCCCGTGCACCACCGTCAGCTCCTCCATCGCGCCGCTGACCTGCACCCAGAGCTCCTGGAGCCGGCGCGGCACGTGCATGGTGCGGACGTTGTCGCGGAAGTACCGCTTGATCTCGCCGAGGATGGTCGGCAGCGCGTACGTCGGGAACTGCACGCCCCGGCCCGGGTCGAACCGGTCGATCGCGTTGATCAGGCCGATCGTGCCGACCTGGACGACGTCCTCCATCGGCTCGCTGCGGCTGCGGAAGCGGGTCGCCGCGTAGCGCACCAGCGGGATGTTGACCTCGATCAGCGCGGCCCGGACGCGCTCCCGCTCGGGGGCGTCCGCGGGCAGCTCGGCCATTCGTTCGAACAGCACCCGGGTCAGGGTCCGGACGTCCACCACGGGGCGGCCGCCGGGGCCGCGCAGGCCGTCCGGGCGCAGCTCCCCGGCCGGGCTGATGATGGCGGCCAGGACCTCGTCCCCCGGCGGTGGCGGCGGGGGCCGTTCGGTGGTCTGCTCGGCGGCCTGTGGGCCGGTGGGCCCGGTGCCGGTGTCCGGCGCGCTCCCTGGTGTCCGCACGGACACGTCACCCCTCCCGAATTCGATGAATGGCGGGACCTGCGGATCGGGAGTCGCGTTTCGTCTCACCACCTCGCCATGTCCGGCAAAACCGGTCATAGCATCACAAGGCGGGCACAGGTCGGGCAAGCACCGTGTGGAGGTGTGTTGGTGGGGTGGTGACGCCCCGCCGAGCCTCCGGGGGCCCTGCCCGGGGCACCGTTCCGGCACACACCAAGGCGCCCCGCCCGGGTCTCGGGCGGGGCGCCGGGGCCGTTCGGGGGGTGGCCCGGGGATCAGACCTCGATGTCGGCGATCACCCAGGTGGCGAACTCGCGCCACTGCCCGGCCGCGGCCTGGTGGGCCGGATGGGCGATGTAGGACTGCAGCGTCTCGCGGTCCGAGACGAGGCTGTTGATCGCGTAGTCGTACGCGATGTCGCGGTCGGTGGTGTTCCAGCCGCACTCCCACTCGCGCAGCTCGGGGATGAGCGCGCCGAGCTCCTCGAACGCCTTGGCGCCGGCGACCGCGCGCGGGTCGTCCTTGGTGACGCCTTCGTTGAGCTTGAACAGGACCAGGTGCCGGATCACGATGCCGCTCCTCGCGGACGGGGGGTGAGGGTCCCGCCCACCGTAGCCGCTGCCGGTGGGGCTACTTCACCAGCCCGGTCATGAAGGTGCCGATCGCCTTGGCGGCGTTCGAGATCCCCTCGAAGCCGAGCTGGACGAGTTCGGCGGCCCGGGCCGGAGAGGTGATGATCGTGTAGAGCACGAAGACGAGCAGGAGAACCATGCCGATCTTCTTCGCCTGCGCCATCCGGTGGCCTTCCTCCCTGCTGTGGGCCGCCGCCACTCGGTCCCCGAGCGGCCCTCTGCACTGGGCAGCTTATCCACCGGACGGCCTATCACGTGTGCGACGCGTTCACCCGGCGGGACGAAGGTCCCCGCGAGTGGGGCCTTTCTCCGGGTGCCCCGGCGCGAGCGGTGCAGCACGATGGGTGGTGTACCCGGGGACCTGGCAGGAATCCCCGGTACGTGGATCCGGAGCCCCCGCTGTGGGACCGGGCGCCGCGACTCCCCCCGACGCGGCCCCGGTTGTGGGACTCCGCCCGGGGGAGCGGTTGGTCCCCCGAGCCGCTCCCCCCTTCAGGCTCCGTACTCGCCGGGCGTTGGTGGTCATCGGCCTCGGGTACGGAGTTCTTTCGTGCGGGGGAACGACGAAGGGCCCGTCCGGATCGGACGGGCCCTTCGTGATGCTGGCGGTAGCGGTGGGATTCGAACCCACGGTGAAGTTGCCCCCACACACGCTTTCGAGGTCTGTGCGGCCGTGTCCGGCGGGGTTCGCCGGGGTTCCGGCCCCTGGTGGGACGGGCGTCGTAGGGGTGCGATGAACCCCGGCGGACGGGGGTGAATGAGACCAGAACTGAGACCAGTCAGTGAGCTTGCCGGTCACAGCACGGGAATGAAGTGGCCGAAGATCACTACGGCTACCGTTGCCCCGACACCGAGCGCGAAGTACGTGAAGCTCACTCGCCCCTGATGGCGCTGCTGGCCTGCGGTGACGTCGACAAGGGCCTGTTTGACTGCCGCAGCAGCCGCCTCGTCTAGCTGGGCCAAGTGCTTGGCGTGTTCCTTCTGAGCCTCGATCCGTTCGAGAGCCTCAACCTGGACGGTCAGCTCTGCTTCGAGCTGCTGCGACAGTGTGGCCGCCTCCACCAACGCTTGGCGGAGCCGGTCGACCTTTGCTTTGAGCCGCTCTGGGCTACGCGACTCCTGTTGGAGCAGGGCCTCGGCTTGCTGTAGTGGCCTGAGGACTACGTAGTACATGTACGGAAACCACAGCAGTAGAGGCACGGCGACTGCAAGAACAACCGGCCACTCTGTGTGCTCGGCCATCTGGCTGCCAGCCGATACGAGGCCAAGGGTCACCCCGAAGGTCAGTGCGCCGTCAAGGAGATTGGCACCAAAAGTAGACCGTGTGGATGCGCCTCGGTTGTATCTGGAGTCCTGGTTCCGCTTGATCCAGATCCACAGCCTCACCAACGACCGGCTCTTAGTGGCCTCACCGCTCATGGGCGCAATGGCAGCAGATCCCGGTGAACCAGCCAGGCATGGATTGCCCGACCCTCGCCGCTATCACCCTTCTGGCCGTGTGGCTACGTCAGCGCCTTCGCGATCTGCTCCATGTGGTCGACCACGACCGTGGCGCCAGCGTTAGCGAGTCGAGTGTCCTTCCCCGGCTTGTTGGCGTAGCCAATGGTTGGGATGCCGGCTGCCTCTCCAGCTTCGACATCCCGGGTCGCGTCGCCGATGAAGATGCATTCCTCCGGCTTGCTGCCCGCAGAATCCATGGCTTCGAGCAGGAGGCGGGGGTTCGGCTTCATGGATGAGGGCTCCCCTGGGGCGCGGCCGAAGACTCCCGCCACGTAGCCACTGAGACCGTGCGTGGCGAGGTAGGTCTCGATGGCCACACCTGCGTTGTTACTGACGACCGAGACTAGCCGGCCGGAGCGCGCGCAGGCACGGAGAACCGATTCTCCGCCCGGGGTCGGCCGGCCAACCTGGACAGCTTCGGTTTCCAGGGCGGCCAGCGCGGCGTCCGTGCCCCCCGTCAGGTCGGGCCGGACATCCGAGATCAACCGGAGCAAGGCGAGAGGGTCGTTCTCATCCTCTGCCCCGGCCGGGGCCTGCTCGCCAGAGGAGAGCAGGCCCTCCCGGAGTCGTCGGGCGACCTCCGAGGCAGGGATGCCGGCGAAGACTGAGCACACCGGGCCGTCGAAGTCGAGCAGAACGTGCTTCACCGGTCGGAGTACATCCGTGAGGGGCTGTGTCGTGGCGCTCATGGCTGACGCTCGTAGGCGATCGTGGCCCACACGCTGTCGAACCACATCTGGGCCTGCTGGACGTACTGCGAACCGAGCGACGCGTCATCCGGCCCGGCGGCGTGGTGGAACAGGGTGGTGTCCTTGCCCGTCACGTCGTAGAACGTGCGGTCCGTGCCGTCCACTGCGATGGTCCGCTCACGGAGCGGATAGAAGCCGAAGAAGGCTTCCGACCGGTTCAGGATGTACAGCTTGAACAGGCTGGACGCCCGGTGCACCTTGACCTGGACGCTCGCCGACTGGACGAGCCCCAGCTCTGCCAGTACCCCGACCGAGTGGGCGATGCCGCCTGCGTTGGTCAGAGCGATGTTCCGGGCTCGCTCGCGAAGTGCCACCTCGTCTTTGAGCCCGTCGACCAGCACGGGGACGGCCATCGGCTCTGTGGTGTCCGGCAGTAGCAGACGCACGGTAATGGACTCCGGGGTGAGCCGCCCGGAGCGGACCTTGTCCAGCGGCTCCTGCATGGCGTTGTGCAGCGTCTCGCTGGAGAACCCTGCGAAGTCCAGAGTCACCTGCTGCTGCTCGAACGCCGCCTCGAGGTGGGGCCGGAGTCCGACCGGCCGAGAGGTGCGCTCCCGGACGAACGAGCCGCTTCCCTGCCGGGTCACGATCAGCCCCTCGGTGCGGAGCAGGTCCAGCGCCTTGTCGACGGTGCCGCGCGCCACGCCGAAGTGCTTCGCCAACTCAGGGCCAGAAGGAAGTTTGTCGCCGGTCTCGAAGCCCGGCTTCTTGGTGAGGATTGAGGCCCGCAGAGAGCTGCTGACCTGCTGATACGGGGGGCGCGAGTCATCCGGGTCTAGGGCCATGCGCCAATGCTAAGGCAGGTGCCCAACAGACGCGAGAAACCCAACCCTCTTGACCTGCCTAGGCAGGTTCTCTATGTTGAGAGTGTCGCAACCGAGAGAAGCGGTAGCGACGCAGAGGGGCCTTCTTTGGGCTGCTCTGACCTGCATAAATGCGCCCGGAGGGGTGGGGTGACAGCCCCCTGAAGGCCGTGCTTGCTGTTTGAGAACTGAAGAGTGATCGTGCGGGACCGACGCGAGGGCGGCGGTCGCGGTAGGCACCTAGGCCGAGAGGTCGGGGGTGGACCGCCGTGATGAACGAAGCCCTCCCCCTGCGCAGTGGCATGCCACCCCTTCGGGGGTGTGGGGATGGACGGGACGCTGACCAGGCCGATTCGTACGGCTGGCTGGCGGTCCGAGAGACCAGCGGAGTCCCAACGCACGTGGCGGGATGAGACAGACCGCCCCCGAGGCGACCGGGTGATGTCGCCGACGGCAGCGAGCCACGCAGCACCGCCCACACGGGGTGCGCCGTCCTGCTGGTGCTGAGCAGAGAGAGGCACCGGACCAGGCCCGACAGTCCTGACGCCCGTAGGACGGGCACCCCATCTACCCGCCCTTCGAGGGCTTCACCGAAAGGGGCCTGCCATGAGCCGGACCCATATCCGGCCCCGCCGCTGACCAGCGGGCGGGGCCCACCGCTTCTGGTCGCTCCACCAGTGATCACGGCTCCCGACGCGCACCGGCTGCCCACATGGGGCGGCGGGGTCGCGCCGGGTTCCGCGGCTGCTCGTTGAGCACCGATCCCCCTATGCGGCTGCGGCCCCGGTGCTGGAACACCGGGGCCGCTCAGGGCCGTCCCGAGTAGAGGAACACGACCCATGAAACTGATTGTCGCAGGCCAGGACGCCGTGACACAGGACGAGTTCGCGGAACTCGCGTTCGGCTTCGGTGTCGACGCCGAGCTGTTCACCGGCACCGAGGACGAGTCGCCAATCGAGCGGCTGGCCCGCCTGGACGCCGCGCGGGACATCCTTCGCGACCTCGACCCGCCGGCCGCGCGCTTCGCCTCCGGGCTGATGCGTACGGCCGAGCGTCGCCGGGTGCAGACCTGGAAGGCGGCGGCCTGATGACCCACCGCCACACGCTGCCCTTCGTGGGCACCCGTGCCCCGCACCGGGCCGCCCGCCCGGCGGCCACCGTGCTCGCCGAGGTTGCTCCGGCCGCCGGCGGCGACCTGCGCGGCGCCGCCTGCACCGGCGCCGACCCCGACCTGTTCTTCCCCGACGACGACACCGGTAAGGACGTCGACGGGTGGGCCGGGCGCCGGGCGAAGATGATCTGCGCTGGCTGCCCGGTGCAGTCCCTCTGCCTGGGCATGGCGCTGGAGCGCCGCGAGCCGTACGGCATCTTCGGCGGCCTGAATGCCGGCGAGCGCCGCGCCCTCCACCGCCGCACCACCCGGGCGGGCAGCGGGGGTGTCGCGTGAGCACTCACGATGCTCACCAGCCGCTCACGGCACCCCGGTCGCGGGCCGCTGGGAGGGCCTCGATCAGCCCTTCGCAGATCCGCTCCGCCGAGCAGGCGCTGAGTGTGGGGACGTGGACGATCACGTTCGGCGCTGTCCTGTACAGCGTGCTCACGGTGACCCCGTTGATGTCCGGACACAGCCCGGCGGGCTGGGAGTGGACGGCGCCGATCCTGCCGCTGGTCGTGGACGCGGCCGTGGTGATCGTGGTCCGCCTCGACAGCACGCTCGTGCGTCTCGGCGGGGACGGCGGGCGCTGGCCGGTGGTGCTGCGCTGGATGACCGGCCTCATGACGGTGCTGCTCAACACCGGTCAGTCGGCGCTGGACCGCGATCCGGTCGGGGTGTCGGTGCATGCGGTGGCGCCTCTGCTGCTGATCGTCACGGCAGAGGCATCCCTGGCCTACCGGCGGGCGATCACCGCTGCGCTGGCCGCCCGTGAAGCGGCTGAGCGCGCCGAGCGGGAGGGGCGCGAACGCCTCGCCGAGGACAAGCGCCGGCAGGCCCGCGAGGACCGGCTGGCCGAGTTCGCCGCGGCCGAGCGGCGCGAGCGTGAGCGCCGTGAGCACGAGGAGCGTATGGCCCGTGATCAGCGTGAGCACGAGGCCCGGCTGGTGCGCGAGGAACGGGCCGAACGGGCCCAGCGGGAGGCCGCCGACCGGGTCGAGCGCGAGCGCCGTGAGCGCGCGGTGAGCGAGCGTGAGCGCCGTGAGCGCGAAGCCGCCCAGACCCGTGAGCAGCGTGAGCGGGAGGCCGCCGAGCGGGCCCGCGAGGAGTTGCTGTCCGGCGGGCCGGCCGCCGAGCGGCTCCCGGAGGACCGCGCCCGCGAGATCGCCAAGGGCGCGTTCGCGGTCGGCCTGCCCCAGCGCTCCGCCGTGGAGCTGACCGGCTGGTCCGCCGGGTGGATCGCAGCCCGCTACCAGGAACTACGCACAGCCCAGGCCGAGCGGCCCGCCCTGCACGCGGTGCCCGCCACCGGCACCCCGAGCGACGTCGAGGAGAAGGCATCGTGACCACCACCGAGAACGCCACCACCGCGACCGGCCAGCTCAGCGCGGCCGGCGCCCTGTTGGCCATCCTCAGCGCCCACACCGACCTGCCCACCCCCGCCGCGGGGCTGCACGAGTTCCTGAAGCCGGGCACCGGCATCCCGTGGGGTGCGTGGGGCGTGAAGCTGTCGCTGCACGGCAGCCTGACCGAGTTCGAGGAGTGGCGCGAAGCCTTGGGCCTGGACCCCGCCACCGCCGACAGCGGCGAGTGCGACACCACTCACTGGCTGACCGTATACGGCATCAGCCACGGCGTACCCGTCGAGGTCAACGGCTTCTACCACCTGCCCGACGGCACCGGCGAGTAGCGCCATGGGCATCCCCCGCTTCTGGGACCCGACCGGCGACCGGCACGGCGGCACCCCCACCTACCCGTGGCGGATGGCCCCGACCGGCTACCTCACCAAGCGGCAGCTGCGCGCCCGGGGCCTTCGCCCCGGCGGCCAGCCGGTCGCCGCGCAGGTCCTCTGGCGCTCCCGCCGCAGCACGTCTGGCATGCGGGCCGCCTACCTCTACCGCCTGACCCTCGCCAAGCCCGTGAGGCCGATGACCCCCGCGAGGGCCGCGGCCCTCGCCAAGGCCAACGCCGCCCGCCGGACCTGCCCGGCCTGCGGGCACGACGCGGGTTACGTGCTCCCCGCGCACCTCGGCACCTGCCTGCCGTGCGCCGACAGTGCCCCGATGGCCGCCTGAAACCACCCCTGACCTGCCCCGCTGCCACCAGCAACAGGAGGCTCATGTCATGTCCGTGACTGAAATCCGCGTCGTGAGCTTCGGCTACCTCCACGGCGCCCCGCCCGCGGGCGCCACCCTCACCCTCGATCTGCGCCGCCACTTCCGCGACCCGCACGTCGACCCTGCCCTCCGGCACCAGAGCGCGAGCGACCTGCCGGTCCGCCGGACGGTGATGGCCACCCCGGGCATCCGGGAGCTGATCACCTCGGCCGCGCTGCTGGTCGACGCGTTCGACGCCGGACCGTCCGAGGCGCCGCTGACCGTCGCGGTCGGGTGTGCGGGCGGCCGCCACCGCGCCGCCACTTTCGCCATGGCGCTGGCCCGGCGCCTGGGCAAGACCGGCGTCCGGGTCACCCTCACCCATCGCGACCTGGCCAAGCCCGTGGTCGAGCGCACCGCCACCGGTCGCGCCGTCACCGGCGTGCGGGTCTGACGGCTGCCCGTCCCTGCTCGGCCCTGACGGGTCGGGCGGGGGTGGGGAGCCGGGACAGTCCCGGCCCGCAGGGGAGGCACCGCGATGAGCGTGAACTCGACGTCGCCGAACAGCGGCACGAACAACAGCAGCGCCGGCGGCGCGCGCAACGGCTTCGGGGCCGGTGCGACGTTCGCCCCCGGGATCAGCATCAACGTCAGCAAGAACACCGCGTCCGGCGGCGCCGCCCCCGCCGGCGGTGCGCCGAAGGCGGGTGCCGCGGCGAACCCCGGCACCGGGGTCAACCGCACCTCGGCGCTGGCCCTGCCCGAGCCCGCGTTCTACTCGGCCGCCGACGTCCGCTCCTACTGCGAGGCGCTGCGGGCGTTCGGCGCCTACTCCGCGATCGAGGTGGAGGTGGCGGCCGAGATCCTCAAGGCCGCCCTGGAGCAGGCCCCCGGCGCCCCGGGTGACCACGTGTTCCAGAAGAAGATGCGGGCCCGCGCCGTCGCCAAGAAGCTCTCCAAGGCCGCCGACGCCCTGACCGACGCCGCGAAGGACGCCGCCGCCGCCTGGGCCGCGTTCCAGCGCGAGTACGCCGACGTCATGACCCCCCGCCCCGCCCCGCAGCAGCACCGCCCCTTCCAGTTCTGATCCGAAAGGAGTGCCGGCCATGCCGAAGAACGACACCGACCCCGACCAGCAGCACCGCGAGAACCTCGAAGGCGCCAGCACCGGCAAGGGCGTCGCCGGGTGGCTGGCCCACCGGGCCAAGCCCTACACCCCGCCCTGGATCACCGTCGGGGCGACCGGGGTCGCCGGGACCATGGCGTGGCTGCCCGCCCACGGCTCCACCGGGTACGCGGTCGGCCTCACCCTCGGCTCGGTCGCCCTCACCGGGGCGACCGCCTGGGCGGGCAAGACCACCGGCGTCCAGCGGCGCCTGCACTCCGCGGTCACCGTGGCGGCCGGGAGCGGCTGGTTCACCGGGGTGGCGCTCGCGGGGTGGAACAGCCTGACGTTCGGCACGTTCTGGCTCGGCGGCACCGTGCTGGCCCTGTCGTGGAACGTGCGGCAGGTGATGCGCCGCAACCCCGACGCCGTCCAGGCCGGCGTCGACACGGACGGCTCGCTGCTGGAGAAGGTCAAGCTCGCCGGCGCCAAGCTCCGCCACACCAGCGTGGAGCCGAACCGCGTCACCGCCGAACTGCTCCTGCCCGCAGGGGAGCTGACCAACAACGACGTCGCCAAGGCTCTGCCGAACATCGCGTCCGGGCTCGACGTCGCCCCCACCGCCGTGCGCTACATGCCCGACCCCGACTCCGCGCGCCGCGGCGAACTGGTGGTCGTGCCGCGGGACATGCTCGCGGACGTCGTCGAGTGGGAGATGCCCACCAACGTCGGCGGATCGATCGCCGAGCCGCTGGTGATCGGCCGCTACGACGACGGGGCCCCGCTCATGTTGTGGCTGCCCGGTGACCCGCAGGCCGGCCGCAACAGCACCCACCTCGGCATCTTCGGGATGTCCGGGTCCGGCAAGGGCGACGGCGCGCTCGACATCCTCACGGAGATCATGGGTCGCCGCGACGTCATCATCTGGCTGTCCGACCCGAAGGCGTTCCAGGACTTCGGGCCGCTGCGGCCGGGCCTGGACTGGGCCGTGGAGGGCGGGGCCGAGACCGAGACCATGGTCACCGCGCTGCAGGCCGTCATCCCCGCCCGCACGCGCTGGCTCGGCGCCCACGGCTACCGCCAGTGGACCCCGGCCGCGGCCGAGCCCCAGAGCGACCCGGCCCACTCCTGCCGCAAGGGCGGGGCCTGCGGCTGCGAGGGCATGCCGTTCCTGGTCGCCTGGTTCGAGGAGGCCGCGAACACGCTGCGGTTCATGGGTGAGGACGCGTTCACCGGCGCCGCCCAGGAGGCCCGATCCGGCGGTATCGCGCTGGTCATCAGCCTCCAACGGCCCAGCCACGACCAGATCAGCACCAGCACCCGCGCCTCACTCCCGTCCGCGCTGGTCTTCGGTCTGGACGCCCGCGACGAGGGCATGGCCCTGCCCGGACCCGTCCTGGACGCCGGCGCCCACCCCGGCGCCTGGGGCAACCGGCGCCCCGGCTACTGCTACCTCGTCACCCCCGGCGTCGACGAGCACCGCTACAGCGCGCCCGGCCGCACCTGGCGCTTCACCGGGAAGGCCGCCCGCGTCATGGAGCAGTTGGCCGCGTGGGCGGTGCGCAACGGCGCCAGGGTCGACCCCGTCACCGCGAAGGCCGCCGGCGCCACCGTCGGCAACGCCTACACCGACCGCCACGCCCGCAACACCACCGACCCTGAGGACGACGACAGCGTGTACGCGGACCCGGACAACGACGACAGCGGTACGGGGCGGCGGGTGGACCCGGAGGACGAGGGCCTCGACCCGCAGGCCGAACTCCCCCCGGTCCCGGACGCGCTCGACGGTGTGGCGTTCGGCCCGGAGTCGGCGGCCCCGGACTTCACCCCCGAAGAGGCCCGCGCCGCCATGGACGCCATCGTGGCCGCCTTCGAGCAGCACGGGGTGATGGTGATCGGTCCCAAGGACGTCATGGACCAGGCGACGCAGTTCGGCCGCTCCCGCCCCTGGGTCTCGGGGGAGTTCCGCCGCCTGGTCGAGGACGGTCGCCTGGTGCCCACCGCGAAGGCCGGCCGCTACCGGATCGTCCCCGCCCCGGCCCTGGTCTGACACCCCTGACACCTGACACCCGCTGACACCCATTCCCCTAGGCAGACGGGGGTGTCAGACGCCCTGACAGCGCCCCCTGACGGCGTCTGACACCCCGCCCTGACACCCCCGCGCCACACCCCTGACGGGAGACGCCCATGGACCACACCACCACCCCGCAGCCCTACGCCGCCCCGGTGCACTACACCCCCGACGGCACCCCCTACTACGCCGCCCAGCCCACCCCGGCACCCCTCGCGCTCTACCACCCGCCCACCCCGCTCCCGGTGCCCGCCCAGCACACCACCCCCGCGCTCTACGCCCCCGTTCCGCTCCCGCAGCACCTGCCCGCGGCCGCCGTCCCGGTGCGCGACCCGTGGCCCGCCCGGCTCGCCGCCAGCGGCATCGGGATCGGTGGCGCCGGGATCGGGATCGGTTTCCTCGCGCAGGCCCTCGCCGCCGCCACCACCGCGCTCGGGTTCGTGGCCGCCGGTCTCGCCGTCGTCTGGCTCCTCAAGACCACCAGCGGCGGTGGGGGTCGGGGCGGACAGGGCGGCGTGAACGTCAGCGTCAACGTCACCAACCGCAACCGTTGACGAAGAGAAGACCGGTGACCGCCCGGCCGCCGCCGTACAGCCGCGGCGGCCGTCATCGTCTTCCCCGCCCGCCCGCCCGCCCGCCCGCCGCCCTGGCCCGGGCAGGAGGCCGTGACGCACTCCGGCCTCCTCAGCCCGGTGTCATCCCCTGTATGACTGCCGCTCGGCCTGGTCGACGATCCTGAAGGCCAAGTCCATGAGGTTGCTGATCGAAGGTGCTTCCACGATCAGCAGCCTTCCCCGTTCGCCGCCGTCGGCGAAGCCGCAGCCGGACTCGCGGACCAAGTGTGTGAGCCAGTGGACGGTCACGGGTTCGGCAGCGAAGAAGACAACCGGCCGATCCGTCCAGGGGCGCTCCCCAAGGTGGCCGCGGCAGCTTGCTGCGGGAAAGCAGCCGATCGAAGACAGCGCCCAGGCCAAGCCTGCCACGCCGACGTCCAGCCCCGTCAGGACAGGCTTGTCCATCTCGCCGTCGCCGACGATTTCAACGAGTTCGCTGTCCGGGTACCGCTCCGCGAAATCGGACGGAAGGGCTTCGGGATCTCCCATCTCAACAGCTACGGCCAGCGTTTCGAACTCCTCCCAGGTCGTGGAGGCCCGATCCATCAAGTCGACCAGGCGCCGCTCTCCTTCGATGACCGACACAGCCTCGGCACGGGTTGCGCCGCTGATGTCCCAGACATCCCGGAAGTACCCGTAGCCCTCCTCGCTGATCTCGTCTTCCGGCGGCATCCCTATGTCAGCGCCTGCAGGGAACGACGGGTCAACCTCGATCTCGAAGCGCGGGATCACGAAACCTCCTGGCCAGTATCGGAAACGCCGCGTGCAGCCGTCCTGTGGCGCCCGACAAGGAACGCTCCGAGCCCGGCTGCCCAACGGATTTCGCTCAACCTAGCCGACGCCACCATGAGCTGGCGGTGCTTGCCCAACACCAGTCCTCCGCACAGGAAAGGGATGTGAATGAGCTACCTGAAGAGCCGCTGCCCGCGGCGCGGTCGCGGGGGTGATGCCGCGTGACTGCTCTGCGTGTAGCGGCGTTGTGCGCCGGCTACGGCGGCCTGGAGATGGCCGTCCTCGGCGCCCTCGACGGCCAGGTCGTCGTCGGTGCCGAGGTCGACCCCCACGCCGCTGCCGTCTTTGCCCACCACCGCCCCGGGGTGCCGAACCTCGGGGACATCACCCGCGCCGACTGGCGCGCGGTACGGGAGCTGTACCGGCCGGACGCGGTCGCAGCCGGTTTCCCGTGCCGGAACATCTCCAACGCGGGACGGAAGGACGGCATCAATGGCCAGTGGTCGAGAGTCTGGAAGAACGTTGCTGCGGCTGTTCGCATCCTTGAACCGCGAATCGTCTTCCTGGAGAACGTGGCGGCGCTCTGCTCGCGGGGGCTGGACGTCGTCGCCGGGGACCTGGCCGCGATCGGGTATGACGCGCGGTGGACATGCGTACGAGCTGGTGATCCCGAAGTCGGCGCCCCCCACCAGCGCGACCGCTGGTTCGCCGTCGCCCATCCCGCTGATGCCCACCCCGACGAGTTCGGACGGCAGTGGCGGACCGGGAACCTCCCCCAAACGCAAAGGCGGGATGAACCTGCGCACCGCCGTGACCAGGCTCCCGCACCCCGGCGCCTGAGGCTGCTGCCGACCCCGGCCGCGCGGGACTGGAAGTCCGGCGCCTCCAACCTCCTGGACCGCAACGCCCGGCCGCTCAACGAATTCGCCGTCAACGTCCTCGCCCCGCTCGACGGTCGGTGGACCACCCGCGACGGCATCGACTACGGCCCCGCGATCCGCCGCTGGGAAACCATCCTCGGCCGACCCGCGCCGGCGCCCACCATGCTCGGCCCCCGGGGCGGCGTACGCCTGGCGCCCCGCTTCACCGAATGGCTCATGGGCCTGCCCGACGGCCACGTCACCGCACACGGCCTCGGCCCCAAGGCCGAGCTGACGATCCTCGGCAACGGCGTCGTCCCCCGACAGGCCACCTGGGCCTACGGACTTCTGCTCGGCGCCCACGACCAGGCCGCCCTCGCCACGGCCCCGATCGCCGCCTGACCCGAAAGGCCCACCCGTGTTCGACGACCACGACCCCGACGAGTACGGCGACGACCGGTCCGAGGACTGGCAGCCCGGCGAATGCGACCACTGCACCGGCGGCGCCCCCGTCGAAACCCCGCTCGGCCTCCTGTACTGCGCCTGCCGGATCGGCCAAGGCGCCCGCCCCGAGGACTGCGCCTGCGGACCCGACGAGGACTGACTTCGCCCGGAGCGACCGGCGCATCCCGCCAAGGTTTCCGGCCGCTCCGGTTCCCCCGCCCCATCGAGACGAGGAGAACCCCCAGCATGACCCAACCGACCACTACCCGGGGAGAGCACCTGCTCGCCGCTCTCCCCCTCGCTTCCTCCGGCGTGCCCGTCCTGCCGCTGCGGGCCGGGAAGGTGCCGTTCGGCAACTGCCCGCGCTGCACCGACAGCGCGTGCGGCGGCCGGCCGACCATGAAGACCCCCGGCCCCTGCACCTGCCCGGCCCCATGCCACGGCTGGGCCGCCGCCACCACCGACCCCGACGTCCTCAACTCGCCCGCATGGGCGCGCGCGTGGCGGGAAGCGGCCGCCGTCGCCTACCACCCCGGCGGCGCCGGCGTGACCGTCGTCGACCTCGACGACGCGGCCGCCATCGCGTGGGCACGCGAGACCCTGCCCGCCACCCGCACCGTGCCCACCACCCGGGGCGAGCACTGGATCTACCGGGGCACCATGCCGTCCGCCAACCACGTCAGGCCGAGCGTAGACGTCAAGTCGTCCATGCAGTACGCGCGGTGGCTCGGCCCCGGCACGGGCACCATGGCGACCCTGCCGGACATCGTCCGCGCCCTGATCGTCAGGGAGCCCGACCCGGTCCGGCCGACGGCCGTCGTCGTGCCTGCCCCGGCGGGGGGCGGGAAGTGCCCGCACCGCACCCGGACGTACCTGGAGCGGGGCATCGCCATGGCCGAGCAGCGCATCAGCGAGGCCGCCAGCGCCGTGCACAACACGGTGTTCGGGGTGTTCCTTGCGGTGCTCTCCACGCACGGCCGGTGCGGCTGCCTCACCGAGGCGCACACCGCGCGACTGTTCGCCGCCGCGCAGGCCAAGGGCGAATCGCCCCGGCACTGCG
The DNA here is from genome assembly GCF_044547105.1 of Kitasatospora sp. NPDC052868. Taxonomy (NCBI): domain Bacteria; kingdom Bacillati; phylum Actinomycetota; class Actinomycetes; order Kitasatosporales; family Streptomycetaceae; genus Kitasatospora; species Kitasatospora sp. NPDC052868. The sequence goes on from NZ_JBITZW010000004.1 coordinate 253,262, forward strand.
CCGACGCGTGGGCCAACGCCCTGACCCGGCTGGGGATGTAGCCGTGGCCGAGGACGACAAGACCCCGGCACGCGAGATCATCGCCGACTACGCTCAGGCGCACTTCCGGTACTTCCGCACCGCCGACGGCACCGTGTACGCGCAGAAGACCGGGCACCCTGTGGCTCGTCCAATCCGTTCCCAGGGCACCACCGGCAGCCACCGCCAGGAACTCATGGTCGGCCTGTACCGGGACGGGATCGGCGTCTTCAACGGGACCTCGCTCAAGGAGGCGCTGGACCTGATCGAAGCGCTCGCTCTGTCCGAGGAGGTGCAGCCCGTCCACATCCGCGTGGCCCCGGGCTTCGACGGCGCCACGTGGCTCGACCTCGGCCGGGCCGACGGCAAGTCCGTCCGCATCCACCCCACCGGCTGGGGCATCACCGTCCCCGACCCGCGTGAGGTGTGCTGGCGGCGCACCCAGCTCACCGGCGAACTGCCCCTGCCCGTCAAGGACACCGACGGCAAGGGCATCGACCTGTTGATGAGGCTGTGCAACTTCGCGAACGCCGCCACCGAGTGCCTGGCCCTCGCCTGGCTGATCGGATGCCTCGGCCCGTCCGTGCCCGTCCCGGCGCCGTTCCTCACCGGCCCGCAGGGCGCCGGAAAGTCCACCGGCGGCCGGATGCTCGTGCGGATCATCGAGGGCATGAGCGGTGACCTGCGCCGGGCACCGAAGGACGAGGAGAACCTCATCGCCGCCGTAGCGGCGGGGTGGGTCACCGCCCTGGACAACCTCTCCCACATGACCCCCGACCTGTCGGACGCCATGTGCTGCATCGTGACCGGCGCCGAGAGCGTCAAGCGCGCCCTGTTCACCGACGGGGACGTCCACCGCTCCGCCTACCGCCGGCCCCTGCTCCTGACCGGCATCGACGTGGGCGTCATCCGCCCCGACCTCGCCGAACGGCTCCTCCCGCTGCGTCTGGAGCGGCCCAGCGTCCGTCGCACCGAGGCGGAGCTGTGGGCGGAGTACGCGGACGTCCTACCCATAGTCCTCGGGTCCCTGCTCGACCTCACGGTCAAGGTCCGCGCCGCCGAGGCCGAGACCCCCACCGACCTGCGGATGGCCGATTTCGCCCACCTGTGCGCGCAGCTCGACGCGGCCACAGGTCTCGGAGCGCTGCCCGCCTACCGGGCCAGCCTCGACGACCTGAACGACGACGTCATCGAGGGCGACCTGCTCGCGCAGACCGTCCTGAAGCACGCCGAGAGCATCGAGCCCGGCACCGCGCAGCGCTGGACGTCCACCGAGTGGCTGCTTCGCCTCAGCCGTCTCTGCAGCGGCGACGACGTGCGGGCCCTGCCCAAGGGGTGGCCGACTACCGGCAAGGTGCTGTCCGACCGGCTCAAGCGCCTTCAGCCCACCCTCGCAGCCCGGGGCGTCCTCATCGACACCGGCCGCACGAAGGAGGGCCGCTACCTCGAAATGGCCCGCCCCGCGCCCGAGCCCACGCATGAACAGCCCCGGCTGCACTGACCTGCCGCACGGACAAGCAAGAAGAGCACCGGGCGGCGGGTGCTCTTCTTGCTGTTCGGCAAAGCCGCCCAAAGGTCGTGCCGCGCAGCGGCTCCTCATTCGCCCTGAGAGGGGTGCCAAGTACTACAGGCAGCCCCACCTTTTTCCCAAGTAGGAAGACGCTGCGTCACCTGCGTCACCCGGCCCGGAAAACAGCCCCTGACCTGCGCCGGAACCGGTGACGCAGACGGCAGCCCCTGCGTCATCCTGCGTCACCTGCGTCACCCGATGACGCAGCCCATGACGCAGCGGTGACGCACACCCCGACCCCAGCGTCACCTAAAGCCGCAGGTCAGAAGCCCGAATGACGCTGATGACGCGGTGACGCAGAAATCCCCACCTCGGACAACCGCGCGCCCGGACCTCGCATCCGCTCCCCTTACCAAGGAGTAGCCGCATGACCGCCAACGCTCCCGAAGACATCCCCGAACCCGACCCCACTCTCGTCGCCCTCAAGGTCGAAGAGGCCGCCCGCCGGCTCAGCATCGGCCGCACCACCATGTACGCCCTGATCCGCGACGGCGAGATCGAGACCATCCCCATCGGCCGGGCCCGCCGGGTACCGGCCGAGGCCGTTGTCGAGTTCACCCGCAGCCGCATGCGGAAGCAGACCACCACCCCCATCGCAGCCTGAGGAGGCAGCACCCTTGGCAACCCGTCAGCCCAACGGCGGTTCCAGCATTTACCAGGACAAGGACGGCAAGTGGCACGGTCGCGTGACCGTCGGAGTCAAGGATGACGGCGCACCGGATCGTCGCCACGTCCGGGGGAAGACCCGGGCGGACGTGACCAAGAAGGTCCGGGAGCTGGAAAGGAAGCGGGACGACGGCAACGTCCAGAAGGCCGGCAAGAAGTGGACCGTCGCGGCCTGGCTCACCCATTGGGTGGAGAACATTGCCGCGCTGCACGTCCGGCCGAACACCCTCGCCGGTTACCGGGTGGCGGTGAACGTCCACCTGATCCCTGGGGTCGGCGCTCACCGGCTGGAGAAGTTGGAGCCGGAGCACCTCGAACGGCTCTACAAGAAGATGCAGGACGGCGGGAGCAAGCCCGCCACCGCCCACCAGGCGCACCGCACCATCAGGACGGCGCTGAACCAGGCGATCCGGCGAGGGCACCTCACCCGGAACGTCGCGTCGTTGGCCGTCGCGCCCAAGGTGGAGGAAGAGGAGGTTGAGCCGTACGAGGTGGAGGAGGTGCAGGCGCTCCTCCTGGAGTCGGGCAAGAACCGGAACAGCGGTCGGTGGGCTATCGCGTTGGCGCTCGGCCTGCGGCAGGGGGAGGCGCTCGGGCTCCAGTGGCGGGACATCGATCTGGAGCGGGGCAGCCTGCGGGTGCGGCAGGCCCGACAGCGACCGAAGTACCGGCACGGCTGTACGGCCCCGTGCGGGCGGAAGCACGCCGGCCGGTGCCCGGAGCGAGTGCAGACGAACGCCGATGCCGCTCTCACGAAGTCGCGGGCAGGTAAGCGGCTGATCGGTCTTCCGGATCAGCTGGTGAAGCTGCTTAGGCTCCACAAGGAGGAGCAGGACCGGGAGCGGCTGGTCGCCCGTCAGGAGTGGGTGGAAGGTGGGTGGGTCTTCGCCTCCGAGACCGGCCACCCGCTCATCCCGCGCACGGACTGGGACCGGTGGAAGGAACTGCTCGTCGCCGCCGGCATCCGGGACGGGCGTCTGCATGACGCTCGTCACACCGCAGGGACGATCCTCCTCCTGCTCGGCGTCCCCGAGCGCATCGTGATGGACATCATGGGCTGGTCCAGCACCGCAATGGCGCATCGGTACCAGCACGTGACGGCCCGGATCCGGCGGGACGTGGCGATGCAGATCGGCGGCCTCATCTGGGAGGTGGCGAAGGACTCGACTGATTGAGCGAAGTGCACCCCTGGTAGCCGCAGCTCCAGTCACACTGTGCCCACCAGTAGAGAGGGTGTAGGGGGCGGTTGTGGCGACGTACATCATCAGGGGGACGTCGGAGGGCGAGGCGGACTGTGACAGGTGCCAGAAACCGGTTCGGCGTCCCATCGTCTTGGAGGCTGCGGATCGCGCTGGCAACCCACTGGGTCACCGATCGCATGTAGGCCCAGACTGTGCGGCTAAGTGGACCGGGAAGGCCCGGAAGGCCGTCGAGGCGGCAGCCGAGTGGGCCGATGAGAAGCGTCGTGAGGAGGACCGTCGTGCCGCCCAAGCCGAGGCGGATCGGCGCCGCAGTGACCGTCTCGAACGTCAGTGGTCGGAGAGGCATGGCGCCGAAGATACGTTCGAAGTAGCTGAGCTGAGCGGACGGGATTGGTCGGCGGTCTGGGATGAGTTCAATGCGTGGGCAGAAGAACAGCCTTAGATGCGCTGCCGTGGCCCCGGCTCACGGTGGCTGCCTCCCGGCTGAATGAGACCAAAACTGAGACCGGCATGACGAAGGGCCCCGACCGTTCCCGGTCGGGGCCCTTCGTCTTTCCTGCTTATGGCGGTAGCGGTGGGATTCGAACCCACGGTGAAGTTGCCCCCACACACGCTTTCGAGGCGTGCTCCTTTGGCCGCTCGGACACGCTACCGAGGGGAACTCTACCGGACGGGTGGCGCCGTCACGAAATCCGTATCCGGGCGGGTGTTCCGGGCCAGGTCAGCGCCGTGGGTGCGGCGCGGGGCGGTCGTGGCGCAGGCCCGGGCGGGCGTCAGCGGTGGGTTTCGAAGAACTCGCGCAGCTGCTCGCCGCACTCCTCTGCGAGGACGCCCCAGACCACCTCGGGGCGGTGGTTGAGCCGGCGGTCGCGCATCACGTCGAAGAGCGAGCCGGCCGCGCCGGCCTTCTCGTCGAGGGCGCCGTAGACCACCCGGTCGATCCGGGACAGCACAATGGCGCCCGCGCACATCGTGCAGGGCTCCAGGGTGACGACCAGTGTGCAGCCGCTGAGGCGCCACTCGCCGAGCTTCTGGGCCGCCTGCCGGATCGCGACCACCTCGGCGTGCGCCGTCGGGTCGCCGACCGCCTCGCGCTCGTTGTGGCCGCGCCCGAGCACCTCGCCGTCCGGGCCCAGGACGAGCGCCCCGACCGGGACGTCCCCACAGGACGGCGCCAGGGACGCCTCGGCGATGGCGAGGCGCATCGGCGCCGCCCAGCGGTCGCGGACCGGGTCGGGGCGGACGGGGGCGGGCAGTGGTGCTATCTGCGGGGCGGACTGCATGACATCCAGTGTCCGGTATCCCGGGGCGGGCACCGGCCGCTACCGGACCGCCTCCAGGACCTCTCCGCAGCCGAGGGCCTCGGCGATCTCCTCCAGGGCGTCACCGGGCACCGCGCCCTCGCCGCTGAGGGCGAGCAGCTCGTCGGCGGGCAGCCCGAACTCGCCGAGCAGGTGGGCGTCGCCGAGCGGGCCGACCGGGACGCCGCCGTGCGGGGAGTCGGCGTCCTCCTCGTCCAGCTCCTCGGCCTCCTGCTCCTCCTCCAGCTCGGCGACCAGGTTGTCGAGGTCGCCGAACTCGCTCTCGCCGGCCTGGTCGACCAGCTCGTCGGTGAGGACGGAGCCGTAGGAGCTGCGGGCGGCGGCGGCGCCGTCCGACACGAAGATCCGCGGATCCTCCTCGCCGTCCACCCGGACGATGGCGAACCAGGCGTCCTCCTGTTCGATGAAGACCAGGACGCTGTCGTCGTCCTGGGCGGCCTCGCGGGCCAGATCGGCCAGATCGGCCAGGGTTTCGACGTTGTCGAGTTCCGCCTCGCTCACATCCCACCCGTCCTCGGTGTGAGCAAGCACTGCAGCGAAGTACGCCACCAGGGACACTCCCAGGATCTCGGTCTCGGCTGTCGGCGCTCTCGGGCAACGCGGAATCTGGCCGCCCCCGCGCCAGAGGCGGTCCGCTGTTCGGACCGTCCCATCGGAATCGTGACAGAAAGCCCGCCCTTGCGGGGGGTGTTCGGCAGCGCGTCTTTGCAGGTCGTGTCGGAAGCACGGGCCGGACGCCGGTGAACGGCCGCCGGTCCGGTCAGATCCGGAAGGTTCGCATCCGCATGGCCTCGCGCATCCGCCGTTCCTTTGTCCGGCGGGGCTGCACCCGCTCGCGCAGTTCGCGGGCCTCGGCGAGCTCGCGTAGGAAGGCGGCCCGCCGTTTACGGCGTTCCGCCTCGGTCTCCGGATGGTCCGGGGGCGGCCCGGAGAGGCCGCTCGACGGGCTCTGTGGCTCGTCCGCCGAGCCGCCCCCGGGCTTCGGGTTGCTCGTCATACGACGTGACTTTCCCAGATCGGCCCGGTTGATACCACAGGAGGCGGTTTCGCCCGGGCATTCGCCGTGCGTCACGGCGTGTCACGTCTGAGTGAGCCCGGCCGCTCCGCCGCCCGGGTCAGGGTCCGGGCCGGGCGGGCCACGGCGTGTCGTACGGGCGTCCGGTACCGGGCTAACCTCGACGCATGCGGATCCACGTCGTCGACCACCCGCTGGTCGCCCACAAGCTCTCCACCCTGCGCGACGAGCGCACCGACTCGCCGACCTTCCGTCGCCTGACCGACGAGCTGGTGACCCTCCTCGCCTACGAGGCCACCCGGGACGTCCGCACCGAAGAGGTGGAGATCACCACGCCCGTGGCGGTCACCACCGGCACCCGGCTCAGCTACCCCCGCCCGCTGGTGGTGCCGATCCTGCGGGCCGGCCTCGGCATGCTGGACGGGATGACCCGGCTGCTGCCGACCGCCGAGGTGGGCTTCCTCGGCATGGTGCGCAACGAGGAGACCCTGGAGGCCTCCACCTACGCCACCCGGATGCCGGACGACCTCTCCGGCCGCCAGGTCTACGTGCTCGACCCGATGCTGGCCACCGGCGGCACGCTGGTCGCCGCGATCCGGATGCTGATCGAGCGGGGCGCCACCGACGTCACCGCCGTCGTGCTGCTGGCCGCCCCCGAGGGCGTCGCGGTGATGGAGAAGGAGCTGGCCGGGCTGCCGGTCACCGTCGTCACCGCCGCCGTCGACCAGCGGCTGAACGAGAACGGGTACATCGTCCCCGGCCTCGGCGACGCGGGCGACCGCCTGTACGGCACCGCGGGCTGACCTCCCCGGAACGGCTGAGAGCCCCCCGGCGCGGTGCCGGGGGGCTCTCGTACGTCCGGGCGGCTCAGCAGCTGCCGGTGGCGCTCGGGGTCGGCGAGGGCTTGGTGGCCAGGGCCAGCGCGGCGGCGGCCTGGGTCTCGTCGAGCAGGGCGTTGTAGCTGTCGCCGACGACGACGTCCACGCTGTTGTCGGTGCGGGCGTCCGTGGTGACGGTGGCCCCGGCGATCTGCGAGCTGATCAGGGTGGCCGCGCCGGCGCCGGCCGGACCGGCGATCACCACCGCGGTGCCGGGCACCTTCTTGTCGAGCTCGGCCGGGGCGTTGCCCTTCTTGTCGACGGCGAAGCCGCGCTTCGTGAACTCGTCGGCGGTCCGCCCGGCCAGGCCGGCCTTGGTGGTGGCGTTGAAGACGTTCAACTTGAAGGCGGCCGGCTGCGGGACGGCGTGCGGATCCCCGCCGGGGGCGGCGGGGGAGGCGTCCGGGGTGGGCGCGGCCAGCGGCTTCCCGGACTGGGTCGCGCAGGCCTGGGCGGAGGAGTGCCTGAGCTTGCCGCTGAAGATGTCCCAGAGCTGCACACCGCCGAGGGCGATCAGGGACAGCGCGAGGATCGAGCCGATCAGTGCCAGGACCTTGCGGCTCTTCTTCGGCGGCCGGCCCAGCCGCGGATAGGCGTTGCCGGTGATGCGGTACTGCTTCCCCTTCAGGCCTTGGGGAGTCAACATGCTCACGTTTTGTCTCCCCCTCGTGCCAGGGCGGGGTTCGTGTGACGGGTCCGGCCGGCGCGGAGGTGCGCCACGGATCGCGGCCGTAGTCAGCAGATTAGTGCCGTCCGGCTGTGAAGGTACTAAATGATCATCATCTGGAGTACGGCGGCACCCGAAAGGGGGTACCGCAGACGTGCGGACCGCCCCCCGGGGTGGCCGGAGGGCGGTCCGACGGCAGGTCGAAGGGGCCCGTCACTCCATTTCGAGGACGCGCGCGTGCAGGACCTGGCGCTGCTGCAACGCGGCCCGTACGGCCCGGTGCAGCCCGTCCTCCAGGTAGAGGTCGCCGTGCCACTTCACGACGTGGGCGAAGAGATCGCCATAGAAGGTGGAGTCCTCCGCCAGGAGGGTTTCCAGATCGAGTTGGCCCTTGGTGGTCACCAGCTGGTCCAGCCGCACCGGGCGCGGGGCGACGTCCGCCCACTGGCGGGTGCTGGTCCGGCCGTGATCCGGGTACGGCCGCCCATTGCCGATGCGCTTGAAGATCACACGGAAAGCCTACCGTTTGGGCGGCGGATGGCCCAGCAGCCGCGGCGCCGCCACGCGCACCGGTGCGAGCTGCGAGCGGACGATTGCGGCTGTTTCATGGGAAATGTCGCGAACGTCGTCCCTCTGCTCTGCCCTGGAGAGTGCCCCGATGCCGACTGCCGAGCCGCCGTCCGCCGAGCCGCCGTCCACCGCCGTTGTCCCACCCGTCGTGCGGGGGATCGCCGAGGGCTACGCCTTCACCGGCCCCGCCCTCGACCTCGGGGCGGTGCTGCTCGACGGCACCGCGTACCCGGCGGCCCAGGTACGCGTCCCGCTCGGCGTGCTCAACCGGCACGGCCTGGTGGCCGGTGCGACCGGCACCGGCAAGACCAAGACCCTCCAGCTGATCGCCGAACAGCTCTCCGCCCAGGGCGTGCCGGTGTTCCTGGCCGACATCAAGGGCGACGTCTCCGGGATCGCCGCACCGGGCGCGCCGAGCGAGCGGACCACCGCCCGCGCCGCCGAGGTCGGGCAGAGCTGGTCGGCCCAGGGCTGCCCGGTCGACTTCTTCTCCCTCGGCGGGCAGGGCGCGGGCATCCCTATGCGGGCCACCGTCACCAGCTTCGGCCCGCTGCTGCTGGCCAAGGTGCTGGACCTGAACGAGACCCAGGAGTCCTCGCTCGGCCTGGTGTTCCACTACGCCGACAAGCGCGGGCTCGAGCTGTACGACCTCAAGGACCTCACCGCCGTCATCACCTTCCTCGCCTCGCCGGAGGGCAAGGAGGAGCTGAAGGGCATCGGCGGGCTCTCCGCGGCGACCGCCGGGGTGATCCTGCGCTCGCTCACCATGCTGGAGAACGAGGGCGCCGGGGCGTTCTTCGGCGAGCCGGAGTTCGACACCGCCGAGCTGCTGCGGACCGCCGCGGAAGGGCGGGGCGTCGTCTCGGTGCTGGAGCTGCCCGCGGTGCAGGACCGGCCGCGGCTCTTCTCCACCTTCCTGATGTGGCTGCTCGCCGACCTCTACCAGGAGCTGCCCGAGGTGGGGGACCTCGACAAGCCCAAGCTGGTGTTCTTCTTCGACGAGGCGCACCTGCTCTTCAAGGGCGCGTCCAAGTCCTTCCTGGAGGCGATCACCCAGACCGTCCGGCTGATCCGGTCCAAGGGCGTGGGCATCTTCTTCGTCACCCAGACGCCGAAGGACGTCCCCGCCGACGTGCTCGCCCAGCTGGGCAACCGGGTGCAGCACGCGCTGCGCGCCTTCACCCCGGACGACGCCAAGGCGCTCAAGGCGACGGTCTCCACCTTCCCCAAGTCGCCCGCGTACGACCTGGGCGAGGTGCTGACCTCACTCGGGACGGGTGAGGCGGTGGTGACGGTGCTCTCGGAGAAGGGCGCACCGACGCCGGTGGCGGCCACCCGGCTGCGGGCGCCGCAGTCGCTGATGGGGCCGGTCGAGCCGGCCGCGCTCCAGGCGGCGGTGGACGGGTCGGAGCTGACCGCCCGCTACCGGGACGCGATCGACCGGGAGTCGGCCTACGAGAAGCTGGCCGCGCGGGCCGCCCGGCCACAGGCGGCGCCGGTCGCGGAGCCCGAGCCCGGTCGGCAGCCCGCGGAGGAGCCGGCGCCGGAGCCCCGGCGGGAGAAGGAGAAGGAGAAGGAGGAGGAGGGCGGCGGACTGCTCGGCTCGCTGCTGAGCAACCCGGCGGTCAGGTCCTTCGCCCGCTCGGCCGGGACGCAGCTCGGGCGGGAGATCTCCCGCAGCCTGTTCGGGACGTCCCGGCGCCGACGGTAACCCCCGGGCCCAGGGGCCCTAGCCCAGCGCGGCGCCGATCCGGTCGAGCGAGGAGAGCCGCATCAGGCCGTAGTTGTAGAACTCGACCTCCGGCACGCCCAGCTCGCGCAGGACGGTGATCTTGGCGGCCAGGTTGGCCGGCCCGTCGCAGTCCGAGGCCATCGGGCGCAGGATCACCGCCATGTCCTGCGGGCGCACCCCGTGCAGGGCGAAGGCGGCGATCTTCTCGCGGACGGCCTCCGGGGTCTTCGCGTAGCCGAGGGTCTCGATCTGGTGGGCGGCCTTGGCAAGCGCGGGCAGGTCGATGCCGGAGAGCCAGCCCGTGCCCGGGCCGCCGCCGTCCATGAAGCTCAGCCGCATGCCGTGCCGCTGCGCCTCCTCGGCCACCTCGGCGGCGAGCGAGGTCACCGTGGCGGCGGAGGCGTCGACGTACGCGGCGAGTGCACCGCCGGCCAGCTCGTCCAGGGCCCCCGGCTCGGCGGCCGCCGCGTCGTCGGCCAGCCGGCGGCGCAGCTCAGTGCGGACGGCCGCCGCCACCTCCTCGGCCGGCACGCCCGCGCGGGTGGCGGCGGCCCGGCAGTGGTCGCAGAAGCAGAGGCCGAGCAGCGCCTCCGCGATCGGGCCGAGCTCCTCGAAGTAGCGCTCGTGGTGGTAGCCGTGCCGTAGCCCGTGGAAGTGCAGCGACTCGGCGCGGACGGCCTGCACGCCGTACCGGGCCAGCTCGGCGACGAGGGTCACCGCATACTCGCGGACCTCCGGGTTGGCCGGGCAGAGCTCGGTGAGGTGCCGGTCGCCGAAGGCGTTGGCCGGGGCGCAGTCCGGGTGCTGGAACCCGAGCCGGTCGTTGTGGCAGAAGACCGTCCAGGCGTGCAGCCGCAGCCCGCGGCGCTGCGCCTCGGCGGCTGCCTCGGCGAAGGGGTCGCGCTCGCCGATCGCGGCGGCGGGTGAGGGTGCGAGGCGGCGGCCGGCCCAGCGCGCCGGGTCGGGCCGGAAGTACGCCGCGCCGGGCTCCAGGTAGCGGATCACCCGGCGGGGGTTGTGCGGGAAGACGTCGCGGGCCTCGTGGTAGACGGAGGCGAGGGTGACGCCGCCGACCCCCGCCCGGTCGGTGAGGTTGCCGAAGAAGGTGTCGGCGCCCTCGTCGATCAGGTCGGTGGCGAAGGCGAGGACGGACGACTCCACGGTGCGGCTCCGGAGCAGGGGGCGGATTCCTCCCACGCTAACCGCAGGGCCCCGAAATGGTCTATACCTGGTGGCCGTGTCTACAGGCCCAGGTCGTCCAGCTCCTTGAGCAGCGCGGAGCGGGGGCCGGGGGCGGCCCCGGGAGCGGAGTCGGGGGTGGCCGCGGCGGGTCGCGGGCCGCGGTTGCGGAACAGCCAGGCGGCGCCGAGCCCGCCGACCAGCCCGCCCAGGTGGCCCAGCCAGCTGACCCCCTGGGCGGTGGGCAGCACGCCGACCAGGAGGTAGGAGTACCCGGCGCCGATGACGACGCCGATCACCGCGTCCAGCAGGTTGCGGTCGAGCAGGCCGCGCAGCACCACGTAGCCGAAGTACCCGTAGACCACGCCGCTGGCGCCGGCCGTCACCACGTTGGGGCGCTCGCACAGCCAGACCGTGAGGCCGGAGGCCACGGTGATCAGCAGGGTCGCCCAGAGGAACTTCTTCATGCCCCGGTAGGCGGCCAGGAAGCCGAAGGCGAACAGCGGCCAGGAGTTGGCCTCGATGTGATCCCAACCGAAGTGCAGGAAGGGCATCGTGAACATCTCCGGTAGCTCGTCGAGCCGGCGCGACGAGACCCCGTACTCGTAGGAGAGCCGGTAGTCGTCCATCCAGTTCACCAGCTGCACCACCCAGATGACGGCCAGTGCGCCGACCATCGTGAGGAGCGCACGGCGCGAGTCGGATATCAGGCGGGCGAAGGTGGAGGCCATGACCCGACTTTAGGACGGGTCCGTGTGCCGGTGCACCCCACTACAGTGAATCGCGTCGTTCAGCCCGAGCCGGGCTGCCCCGGCTTGTCGAGAGGTGACCAACCGTGAGCGTTCGTCCGCCGCTGCCCTATGAGTTCCTGCCGCAGGTGCCGTCCTTCGAGCTGTCCAGTGAGGACATCTCCGAAGGCGGCAAGCTGGCCGAGGAGTTCACCTACGCCGGTGCCAACCTCTCGCCGCAGCTGGCCTGGTCGGGCCTGCCGGAGGGCACCCGGAGCATCGCCGTCACCTGCTACGACCCGGACGCGCCGACCGGCTCCGGCTGGTGGCACTGGCTCGCCCTCAACCTGCCCGCCGACGCCGTCGGCCTGCCGCGCGGAGCCGGTGCCTCGGATGCCGACCTGCCCGGCGCGGACTCCTTCCACGGCCGCAACGACTTCCCCGGGAACAAGTACGACGGCGCCGCCCCGCCGCCCGGCCCGGCGCACCGCTACGCCTTCGCCGTGCACGCGCTGGACGTGGAGAAGCTGGACGTCGCCGCCGACCTCCCGCCGGCCCAGGTCGGCTTCAACATCACCTTCCACACGCTGGCGCGGGCGGTGCTGACCGCCGAGTTCGGCGTCTGAGGGACGGCGCCCGCCCGGTGGGGACACCCGGGCGGGCGGCCGTGTCCCAGGCCCTGTCCGGCCCGTACGGTGGGCCGGCGGTGTCAGGCACGGTCTCGGCCCTGTCCGGCAAGATCGACCGGGCAGGGCCTAGAACGTTCCTGAGGGCGCGTCCGCCGCGCGGGCCGCGCGGGCGGCCAGGGCGCGCAGGTGGGCGTGCATCTCCGGGGGCTCGTGGACCTCGAACTCGCAGCCGAGCATCAGCAGGCGCATGGCCAGCCATTCGAGGGAGTCCCCGCGGGAGCGGAAGCGGCAGCTCTGTTCGTCGATCGGCTCGACCTCGGAGTCCCCGTTGCGGTGGGTCCAGCGCTCGACGTTCGCGGCCGGCGTGTGCAGGGTCGCGACCAGGGTGTACGTCGGGGAGGGGCGGCGGAGCTTGCTCGCCACGTACGCGGCCGCGTCCTCGGCGGGGAGCTCGCGCGGGGCGAAGCGGGCGCCGGTGGCGAAGGGCTCGGTGAGCCGGTCCACCCGGAAGAGCCGCCAGTCGTCGCGGTCGAGGTCGTACCCGACCAGGTACCAGCGCCGCCCGGCCGAGACCAGGCGGTTGGGCTCCACCTGGCGTCTGGTCTCGGCGCCGTTGCCGGCCCGGTAGCCGAAGCGCAGCCGCTCCCGGTTGGTGACGGCGTTGGCCAGCACGGTGAGGTCCTCCGGGTCGACGGTCGGCCCGTCGCCGCTGAGCAGGGGCACGGTGGCCGCGTTCAGGGCGGCGACCCGGTGGCGCAGACGGCCCGGCAGGACCTGGAGCAGCTTGCCCAGCGCCCGGACGGACGCCTCCTCGATGCCGACCACGGCGTGTCCGGCCGCCGCCCGGAGGCCGACCGCGATGGCCACCGCCTCCTCGTCGTCCAGCAGAAGCGGCGGCATCGCCGTCCCCGCCACCAGCCGGTAGCCGCCGATGGAGCCCATCGTCGCCTCGACCGGGTAGCCAAGCTCGCGCAGCCGGTCGATGTCGCGGCGGATGGTCCGTGCGCTGACCTGGAGGCGTTCGGCCAGCTCGCTGCCGGGCCACTCGCGCGGGGTCTGGAGGAGGGACAGCAGGTTCAGCAGGCGTGCCGGAGTGTCTGTCATGCGCTCCAGGATGCCGGACAAGGCGGACAGGATCTGACCTACATCCGCTCTATCGTCACAGACGTGCCGAAGAGCGAGGTAGGGGAGAACGCAATGAAGACCGATGCGGCGGTTGCCGACCGGCGGAGGTGGATCGCGCTGGCGATCGTGATGACCGCCTCCTTCATGGACCTGGTGGACGTCACCATCGTGAACATCGCCATCCCGAGCATCCAGGAGGACACCGGCGCATCGTTCAGCGCCGTCCAGTGGGTGACCGGCGGCTACGCCCTGGCCTTCGCGATCGGGCTGATCACGGGCGGCAGGCTGGGCGACATCTACGGCCGCAAGCGGCTGTTCCTGATCGGGATCGGCGGCTTCACCGCCGCCTCCGCGCTCTGCGGCCTGGCCACCGGTGCCGAGATGCTGGTCGCGACGCGCATCCTGCAGGGCGCGACGGCGGCGCTGATGGTGCCGCAGGTGCTGTCGATCATCCACGCGACCTTCCCGGCGGAGGAGCGCGGCAAGGTGTTCGGGATGTTCGGCGCGGTGGTCGGCCTGGGCGCCGTGTCCGGCCCGCTGATCGGCGCGCTGCTGACCGAGTGGGACCTCTTCGGCCTGGCCTGGCGGCCGATCTTCCTGATCAACCTGCCGGTCGGCATCGCCGGGCTGCTGCTGGGCCGGGCGTTCATCGGGGAGTCGCGGGCGGACAAGGCGCTGAAGCTGGACCTGCTGGGCGTGCTGCTGGCCAGCGCCGGCCTGCTGATGCTGATCTACCCGCTCACCCACGGCCGGGAGGCCGGCTGGCCGCTCTGGGGCTACCTGTCGATGGCCGGGAGCCTGCCGGTGTTCGCGCTGTTCGTCGTCTACGAGCGGGTCAAGACCCGGCGGGACGGCTCGCCGCTGGTGGAGCTCTCGCTGTTCCGGGTGAAGAGCTTCGCGGCGGGCATCGGCGTGCAGCTGACCTTCGGGGTCGTCACCGGGATCTTCTTCCTGTGCTGGACCCTGTACATGCAACTGGGCCTGGGCTGGAGCCCGCTGAAGGCCGGGACGACCGGCATCCCGTTCTCGATCGCCGTCTCGGTGGCGGCCGGGCTCTCGGTGCAGCAGCTGGTGCCGCGGTTCGGCCGCAAGGTGCTCCAGGCCGGCGCGCTGGTGATGGCGGCGGGCGTCCTCACCTACGTCTGGGAGGCGGAGCGGTACGGGACGGCCATCGCGCCGTGGCAGATGGCGCTGCCGCTGGTGGTGATGGGCCTCGGGATGGGCCTGATCGTCGCGCCGATCACGGACGCGGTGCTGGCGGAGGTGCCCCGTGAGCACGCCGGGTCGGCGTCCGGTCTGATCAACACGGTGAACCAGGTGGGGATGGCGCTGGGGCTCGGGCTGGTCTCGGTGGCGTTCTTCGGCGCGATGCCCGCGACGCCGGCTCCGGCCGAGGTCGGGACGGCGTTCAACGGGGCTTTCGTCCACGCGATGTGGTGGGTCGTGGGGGTGCTGGTGGTGGTGTTCCTGCTGATGTGCGCGCTGCCGAAGCGGAAGGCGGCGGTCGCCGGGGCGCCGGCGGTCGAGGCCGACGAGGCTGCGGAGGCCTCGAACCGGGAGCCCGTCCTGGTCTGACGGTGTGCGGTGGCGGGCCCCGGTCGCGATGCGCGGCCGGGGCCCCGTGCGCACACGGGAAGGGCTGTGGAGCCGCTTCACGGGTGTTGCGCGCCCGCCGGTGGGCTCAGACCTTGGCCTTCGCCTCCTTGGCGGCGCGCTTGACCTCCTGCTTGTGGATGCGCACCTTCTCCAGCGTCTCCGGGCCGGTGATGTCCGCGACCGAGTGGTACGCGCCCTCCTCGCCGTACGCGCCCGCCGCCTCGCGCCAGCCCTCGGGCTGCACGCCGTACTGCTTGCCGAGCAGGGCGAGGAAGATCTGCGACTTCTGCTTCCCGAACCCGGGAAGGGCGTTGAGGCGGCTGAGCAACTCCTTGCCGGTCGCGACGCCCTGCCACACGCCGGAGGCGTTCCCGTCGTACTGCGCCACCAGGAACTGGCAGAGCTGCTGCACCCGTTTGGCCATCGCGGCCGGATAGCGGTGCACGGCCGGCTTGTCGGAGAGCAGGGCGACGAAGGCCTCCGGGTCGTACACCGCGATCTCGTGCGCGTCGAGGTCGTCCCGGCCGAGCCGCTGCGCGATGGTGAGCGGGCCGGTGAACGCCCATTCCATGGGCACCTGCTGGTCGAGCAACATCCCGACGAGCGCGGCGAGCGCGCTGCGCCCGAGCAGTTCGTCGGCCTCAGGCTGCTGCGCGAGCCGGACGGTGACGTTCATGGGGTAGCCCTCCTCTGAGCGTGGAGTCTCGGGTCGCCGCCCAGTCTGCTGGACGGGTGAGGAGGGGGCGGGGTCAACACGCCCAGCGGAGGGGAAACCTAGGAGCGGCCGGATGGTTCGTCGGCGGACTTGTTGTCCGGTGGTAAATCGGCTGCGCATTCGGAGGATCGTCGGTGAGTGGGCGGCATCCGTGCGGCACCCGGGGCGGCAGGCCGGGCGGGTTGCGGCCGCGTCCCGGCCCTGCGGCCGTGCTGTCGCGCTGCCCTCGGAAAAGTTCTTCGGTGGTCGTGTCACACCTGCGCGGTGCGGCGGGTCAGAGGAGTGAAAGAGCGCAAGGCACTCCGGCCGGGGCGGGCAACGCACCGGTGGACCGCACGACTCGCCCGTTGAGGAGCAACCCCCATGTCTGTCACCTACGTTGTCGTCACCTGCCTGGCCGCCTTCATGGCGGGCTTCTCGGGCGCCTCGATCTTCTTCCGGGCCGGGTTCGTGGTGGACCCGCTGGTCGAGTACGGCGTCCCGCAGTCGTGGTGGAACCTGCTCGGTGCGGCGAAGGTCGCCGGCGCTGCGGGTCTGGTGGCGGGTCTCTTCCTGCCGGTGGTCGGGGTGCTGGCCGCGGTCGGGCTGGTGCTGTACTTCGCCGGTGCGGCGATCACCGTCCTGCGGGCCCGCTCGTTCGGCCACGTGCAGTGGCCGCTGATCTACATGGCGCCGGCCGCCGCCTCCCTGTTCCTGCTGTAGACCGCCCGGGCCGGGCCGGAACAACGCGCCTGAGAGGGGCGAGCGGATCACCGCTCGCCCCTCTCGGCGTGTCCGGACCATGCGCCCGGCGCGGTCCGGGACCGGTCGGCGGGGTGGCGACGAGGTCGGCCCGCGACCGTACAGATGAACCAGAACCAACCGTTCAATCGGGCTGTCGTTCGACTGGATCGCCCCAACCCAGGGCCAACTCGTATGACTGTTGCCGTTCCTCGGTGGAGATCGTTGCCCAGGGGTAATGCTGAGCCGACCGGGTGGCGGGCGCTGTGGGATCGAGGCGCTCCTCGCCGTGCCGGTCGGCCTCTTCGACGCGTCCAGAAAGGCTCGCCCGGTGACTCAGCCGTTCGAACTGCCCTCCTTCTACGTGCCGCACCCGGCCCGTCTCAACCCCCATCTGGAGGAGGCCCGCACCCACTCCACCGCGTGGGCGCGGACGATGGGGATGCTGGAGGGCTCGGGGATCTGGGAACAGGCCGACCTGGAGGCCCACGACTACGGTCTGCTCTGCGCCTACACCCACCCGGACGCCTCCGCCGAGGCGCTCTCGCTGGTCACCGACTGGTACGTGTGGGTGTTCTTCTTCGACGACCACTTCCTCGACATCTTCAAGCGCACCAACGACCGCGAGGGTGGCAAGGCCTACCTGGACCGGCTGCCGCTGTTCATGCCGGCCGACCCGGCCACCCCGATGCCCGAGCCGACCAACCCGGTCGAGGCCGGTCTGGCCGACCTGTGGCGGCGGACCGTCCCCGCGATGGGCGAGGACTGGCGGCTGCGGTTCGCCGAGAGCACCCGCAACCTGCTCAACGAGTCGCTCTGGGAGCTCGCCAACATCAACGCCGGCCGGATCGCCAACCCGGTCGAGTACATCGAGATGCGCCGCAAGGTCGGCGGCGCACCCTGGTCGGCCGGTCTGATCGAGTACGCGGCCAACGCCGAGGTGCCGAAGTCGGTTTCGGGCTCCCGCCCGCTGCGGGTGCTGATGGACGCCTTCTCGGACGGTGTCCACCTGCGCAACGACCTCTTCTCGTACCAGCGGGAGGTGGAGGACGAGGGCGAGCTGAGCAACGGCGTCCTGGTGCTGGAGACCTTCCTGGGGTGCTCGACCCAGGAGGCGGCGGAGGCCGTCAACGACCTGCTCACCTCGCGGCTGCAGCAGTTCGAGAACACCGTCTTCACCGAACTCCCGCCGCTGTTCGCCGAGACCGGGCTGGACCCGGAGGAGTGCGCCCGGGTGCTGGCCTACGTCAAGGGCCTGCAGGACTGGCAGTCGGGCGGCCACGAGTGGCACATGCGCTCCAGCCGGTACATGAACGGCGGTGGCGCGGCGGCGGATTCGGGCAACTGGTGGGACCAGTTCGCGATCGGCGGGGTGGGCACCTCGGCGCTGGATCTGTTCCGGGTCCCGGCCGGGGGCGGATTCCCCGGCGGGCTCGGCGAGTTGGGCTCGCTCAGCGGGGTCAACACGCTGGACGGGACGCCCGGATCGCCCGGCGGCGTCGAGCCGGCGCTGCGGCGGGCGCGCTCGCACAGCCATGTGCCGTTCCAGCGCGTCGGTCCGTCCCGACTGCCGGAGTTCAAAATGCCGTTCACGGTGCAGCTGAGCCCGCACCTTGAGACCTCCCGGGCCAACACCGTGGCGTGGGCTGCGGAGATGGGCATGCTGGAGGTCCAGCCGGGCGTACCGGGCTCGGACATCTGGACGGCGGAGAAGGTCGCCGACTACGACTTCCCGCTCTGCTCGGCGGGCATCCACCCGGACGCCACCGCCGAGCAACTCGACCTCACCTCAGCCTGGTTGACCTGGGGGACGTACGGCGACGACTACTACCCGGCGGTGTTCGGACGGACCAGGGACCTGGTCGGGGCCAAGGCGCTGACCGCGCGGTTCTCGGCGTTCATGCCGGTCGACGGCAGCCCGACTCCGGTGCCGCTGAACGCCCTGGAGCGCGGTCTGGCCGACCTCTGGACGCGGACCGCCGGGCCGATGGCACCCGAGGCCCGGCAGAAGTTCCGCACCGCCGTCGAGGACATGCTGCTGAGCTGGGTCTGGGAGCTCAACAACCAGGCGCAGCACCGGATCCCCGACCCCGTGGACTACATCGAGATGCGCCGCAAGACCTTCGGGTCCGACCTCACCATGAGCCTCTGCCGGCTCGCCCACGGGCAGGCCGTGCCGCCGGAGATCTACCAGAGCGGGCCGATGCGCTCGCTGGAGAACTCCGCCGCCGACTACGCGTGCATGATGAACGACCTGTTCTCGTACCAGAAGGAGGTGGAGTACGAGGGCGAGGTGCACAACGTGGTGCTGGTGGTGCAGAACTTCTTCAACTGCGACTACCCGACGGCCGTGCACATCGTCGACGACCTGATGAACTCGCGGGTGGCCCAGTTCCAGCACGTGGCGCAGAGCGAACTCCCGGTGCTGTACGACGACTTCGACCTGGGGCCGGAGGCGCGCGCGATGCTGGACGGGTACGTGAAGGAGCTGGAGAACTGGCTCGCGGGCATCCACGTCTGGCACCGGGACTGCCACCGGTACGGCGAGGCGGATCTGCGGCGGCACTTCGGCGGCAGGGCGGCGGCGGGGTCGGAGTCCGTGCCGGAGCTGCCCGTGTCGGTGGACGCGGTGACGGCGGACGCCCGGCCGGTCGGCTCGGCGCCGACCGGCTCGGGGTCGTTCGGGCCGAGCGGCTTCGGGACGGCGGGTGCGCGCCCGCCGTTCGGCTCGCCGGCGGCGGCCGCGCCGATCGGGTAGCGGCGCAGGTGACCGGGACGGCCCGCCGGGGTGTGGACCCGGCGGGCCGTCGCCGTTCGTATCGAACGCGCGCGCTCGGACGGTGGACTCGATACTGTGGCGAATCGGGGCAAAACGTCACATGAGAGGGCTGAGAGATGGCCGCGCTACCTGAAGGCACGCCCTGTTGGGCCGACGCGATGTTCACCGACCTGGACGGCGCGAAGACGTTCTACGGCGACGTGCTGGGCTGGACCTTCGGCGAGAGCTCGTCGGAGTTCGGCAACTACACGACGGCCTACTCGGACGGCAAGGCGGTGGCCGCCGTGGTCCCGCCGATGCCCGGCCAGGAGGCGCAGTCGGCCTGGTGCCTGTACCTCTCCTCACCGGACGCCGCCGCCACCGCGGACCGGATCCGCGCCAACGGCGGCGAGGTGCTGATGGGGCCGATGCAGGTCGGCGACTTCGGCACCATGGTGATCGGCAAGGACCCGGCCGGTGTCGCCTTCGGCGTCTGGCAGGCCGGCAACCACGAGGGCTTCGAGAAGCAGGGCGCGCCGGGCGCGTACACCTGGGCCGAGGTGCTCACCAGGGAGCCGGGCAAGGCGGACGCCTTCTTCCCGGCCGTCTTCCCGTTCGGCGTGAAGCGGATGGACACCGATCAGGTCGACTACAAGATCTTCCAGGTCGGCGGCCAGCCCGCGCTCGGCCGGATGAAGGTGGGACCGGACGACCTCCCGCCCGAGGCGCCGTCGTATGTGAGCGTCTACTTCGCGGTGGACGACTGCGACGCCGCCGTGGCCAGGGTGGCCGCGGGCGGCGGCCGGTTGTTCTTCGGCCCGATGGACAGCCCGTTCGGTCGCTTCGCGGCGGTCGGCGACCCGCAGGGCGCGGCGTTCGGCCTGATCGACCTGGGAAAGACAGCAGGAGACATGCCCGTCATGGCGGACGCCTGATGAGCGGCGAGCGCGCCGAGCTGGTCCGCACGCTGGACAAGCACCGCGATTTCCTGCGCTACACCGTCCGCGACCTGACCGACGCGCAGGCCGCCCAGCGCACCACGGTCAGCGCGCTCTGCCTGGGCGGCCTGATCAAGCACGTCACCGGGGTCGAGGAGCGCTGGATGCGGTTCGCGGTCGGCGGCGCGGAGAGCATGGAGAGCGAGCCGGTCGACTGGGAGGGCCAGTTCCTGATGGGGGACGGCGAGACGCTGGCCGGGCTGCTCGCCGAGTACGAGCGGGTGGCGCACGAGACGGATGAACTGGTCTCGACCCTGCCCGACCTCGACCGCACCCACCCGCTGCCGGCGGCGCCCTGGTTCGAGCCGGGCGCCAGCTGGTCGGTGCGGCGGGTGCTGCTGCACATCCTCGCGGAGACGGCGCAGCACGCCGGGCACGCGGACATCATCCGGGAGTCGCTGGACGGCGCGAAGACGATGGGCTGAGGGGCCCCTCCGGCAGCGGCGCGGCGCGTCAGCCGGCCGGGTCCGGACCGGCGCCGGGCGCCGCGTCGAGCCGCACGCCGAGCAGCTCGTGGAACGCCCGGTCGCCGGCCGCGGTGACCCGCAGCGCCCGCCCGCTGCCGATCCGCTCCACCCAGCCCCCGTCCAGGGCCGTCCGGCAGAGGGCGGCCCCGAGCGCCCCGCCCAGGTGGCTGCGGCGCTCCGTCCAGTCCAGGCAGCTGCGGACGACCGGGCGGGCGCTCCGGCGGCCCGCCCGGGGCGGCAGTTCGATGCCGATACCGGCCAGCCACGCCTGGCCGGGCCCGGTCACCGCGAGCCCCGCGTCGTCCGCCACCAGGCCCCGCTCCAGCACGGCGTCCGACACCGCCACCCCGAGGCGGCCGGCCAGGTGGTCGTAGCACGTCCGGGCCCGCGCCTCGGCGCTCAGCCGGGTGGACTCGCGCAGGGTGCGCGGCCGGGCCCGCCCGGGGGAGGCGGACGCCGCGAACGCCGACAGGTCCTCGATCAGGGTGGCCACCGCCGGGTCGGCCAGCCGCACGTACCGGTGGCGCCCCTGCCGCTCCTCGGCCAGCAGGCCCCCGGCGATCAGCCGGGACAGGTGCTCGCTGGCCGTGGACGGCGCGACCCCGGCGTGCCGGGCCAGCTCGCCCGCCGTCCAGGCGCGGCCGTCGAGCAGCGCGGTGCAGAAAGCGGCGCGGGTCGGATCGGCGAGCAGTCCGGCGAACTGGGCTAGCGACATGCCCCCATCGTGCCGCAGCCACGTTTCGGCAGGGGCCGAAACGTTCCGCCCCTAGCGTGGGCCCCATGACCACCACCGCTGTTGTCCTCGACCGGTACGACGATGTGACGGCCGCCCTCGCCGACCCCGCCCTGGTGCCGGTGCCCGCCGAGCCCGGACCGCCGGGCGGCGTGGCCTGGCTGCGCGCCACCGTGGCACGGTTCAGCGCGGGCGCGGCGCACGCCGGGCGCCGCGCGCTGGTGGAGGCCGACCTCGCCGGCCTCGACCCCGCCCGCCTGCGGATCGCCGCCGCCGCGGGCTTCGAGGCGGACGCCCGGCTGCGGGCCGTCCGGGTGCTGGCGGAGGCCCTCGGGCTGGCCGAGCCGCAGGCCGTGGCGCGGGCGGTCGCGGTGGTGGCCGGGGCGTACTTCGCGGACCGGCCCGAGGACCGGGAGGCCGACGCGGCGGTGGCCTGGCTGCTGCCCCGGATGCTGCCCGACTCCGGGGAGGCCCCGCCCGACCACGCGGCCAACCGGATCGGCCTCCTCGTCCAGGCCTGCGACGCCACCGGGCGGCTGGTCGAGCATGCCCGCCGCTCCGCCGACCGGGGAGCGCCCACGGCCGGGCTGCTCGCCGAGACGCTGCGCCGGGACCCGCCGGTCCGGGCGATGCGGCGGCAGGCCGTCCGCGCCACCACCGTCGGGGCGGTGGCGATCCCCGTCGGCACCGAGGTCGTCCTGGAGACCGCCGCCGCGGTGGCGGGATGCCCGGGAGCACCGACCCTGGCCTTCGGCGCCGCACCCCGGCTCTGCCCCGGACGCGAGCACGCCCTCGCCCTCGCCGCAGGGATCCTGCACGGCGTGTCCGAGGAGCGGTTCATGGCAGTTGCCCCGGCCGGCGGCGCGGATGCCGTCGTCGGCCCGACCCTTCAGGAGAAGACCGGATCATGAACAGCTTCGCCGAGCTCCACCACCGCCCGGGCGCACCCCTGTTGCTCCCCAACGCCTGGGACCACGGCTCCGCCGCCGCCCTCGCCGAGCAGGGCTTTCCCGCGATCGGCACCACCAGCCTGGGGGTGGCCGCGGCCGCCGGGCTGCCCGACGGTGTCGCGGCCACCCGTGAGGAGACCCTCCGCCTGGCCCGGCGCCTCGCCCGGGGGCGGTTTCTGCTCTCCGTCGACGTCGAGGGCGGTTTCAGCGAAGATCCGGCCGAAGTCGCCGACCTGGCAGTCGAGTTGGCGGAGATCGGGGTGGCGGGCATCAACCTGGAGGACGGCCGTGCGGACGGCACGCTCGCGCCCGTCGCCCTGCACACCGCGAAGATCGCCGCGGTGAAGGCCGCCGCGCCCGGGCTCTTCGTCAACGCCCGGACCGACCCGTACTGGCTGCGGCTCGACCGGCCGCAGGCGGAGGCCGGGCACCGCCTCGCCGCTTACCAACAGGCGGGAGCGGACGGCGTGTTCGTACCCGGCCTGGCCGACCCGGGCGCCATCGGCGAGCTGGTGCGGCGGCTCGCCGTCCCGCTCAACGTCCTCCACTCCCCGGCCGGCCCCGCGCTCGCCGACCTCGCCGCGCTGGGCGTCGCCCGGGTCAGCCTCGGCTCGCTGCTCTACCGGGCCGCGCTGGCCGCCGCGGTGGACGCCGCCACCGCCGTCCGGGCCGGGCGGGCCGTCACCGCCGAGGTGCCCGGTTACGAGGCGGTCCAGGCGCTCCACCGCGACGGGGCCTGAGGGCCGCTCTTCGCGGACGGCCGCTCTTCGCGGACGGCTGCTCTTCACGGACGGCTGCTCCTCGCGGACGGGGCCCTCGCCGTCAGCCCGCCGCCCGCTCGTCGGTGCCGGGGACCTTGGCGGTGCTGAGGGCGATCCGGTTCCAGGTGTTGATGGTGAGGATCAGGGCCAGCAGCCGGGCCAGCTCCTCCTCCGCGAAGTGCGCGGCGGCCCGCTCGTAGACGGCGTCGGGCACGCCGCCCTGGCCGATCAGCGTGACGGCCTCGGCGAGGGCCAGGGCGGCCTGCTCCTTCGCGGTGAAGAAGTGCGCGGCGTCCTTCCAGACCGCGACCATGTGCAGCCGCTCCTCGCTCTCGCCGGCCTTGCGCGCGTCGGAGGTGTGTATGTGCAGGCAGTAGGCGCAGCCGTTGAGCTGGGAGGCGCGGATCTGGACGAGCTCGACCAGGGCCGGGTCGAGGCCCTCGCGGGCGGCGGAGTCGAAGGCGATCAGGGCCTTGAAGGCCTTCGGGGCGGTCTTGGCGAAGTTGACCCGGGGGGCCTTGGCGGCGGTGGCGGCGGGTGCGGTGGGGTTCGTCATGACAATGAATCTACGGAGGTATCGACCCCCGTAACGGGTGCACTTCTGCACCGAAATCACGGGTCAATTCCTCCTGAAGGGAGGGCCGCCGGCCCTCGGCGCAGTCCTCGACGGCTTCCCCGGGCAGCGGCCGGCGGACCGCCCCGGGCGGGATCCGACCCCTCGGACCGCGGCCCCGGATGCCGCTCGTCCGGCGGCCCCCCTGCTCCTGCTCCTATCGTTGAACCAGATCACGTGGTGCACGGTGAGGCGGGCTGAGCATGAAGGGCGCCGACGCGGACATCGACTACGCGGCCATGTTCCAGGCACTGCCCGGCATGGTGGCACTGCTGACCCCTGAGCTGGTCTACGCGGACGTGAACGAGGAGTTCGTGCGCATGTCCGGCCGCTCGCGGGAGGAGCTGATCGGCCGCTACCTCTTCGACGTCTTCCCCGACAACCCGAACGATCCCGATGCGACCGGTGCGCGGAACCTGCTCGCCTCGCTCACCCGTGTGCTGGAGACCGGGGAGCGCGATGCCATGGCCCTGCAGCGCTACGACGTCGAGTCCCGGGAGCGGCCGGGCACCTGGACGGAGCGGTACTGGAGCCCGGTGAACGCCCCGGTGCTCGGGCCGGACGGCCGGGTGGTCCTGCTGGTGCACCGGGTGGAGGAGGTGACCGAGCTCATCAAGGCCCGCGGCGGCCAGGACGGCAGCCGGGCCCGCGTCCTCGAAGCCGAGCTCTACACCCGGGCCCGCGAGCTGCAGGGGATCAACGACCGGCTGCGGCAGGCCCACGCCCGGGAGCGCGAGGTGGCCCTCGCCCTGCAGGCGGCGATGCTGCCCGCCCCGAGGCCGGTCGGCCACCACCGGGCCGCCGTGCGCTACCGGCCCGCCGTGGGCGCGCTGAACGTCTGCGGTGACTGGTACGACCTGGTCGACCTGACCGGTGACCGGATCGGGGTCGCCGTCGGTGACGTCGTCGGCCACGGCCTGCGGGCCGCCTGCGTCATGGGCCTGCTCCGCAGCGCGTTGAGCGCGGCCTCGCTCGTCGCCGACGGTCCCGCCCGGGCGCTGGAGGTCCTCGGCCTGTACGCGCGCTCGGTCGACGGCGCCGAGAGCACCACGGCGGTGGAGACGCACATCGACTGGGACGCGCACACCATCACGTACAGCAGTGCCGGCCACCCCCCGCCCGCGCTGCTGCACGCCGACGGCACCGTCGTGTTCCTCGACCAGGCCACCGACCCCCCGCTGGGCGCCCGCCCCGAACACGTCCCCCGCCCCGAGGCCGCCATCGCGTTCGAGGAGGGCGACATGCTCGTGCTCTACACCGACGGCCTGGTCGAACGCCGCCGCGAGGACATCGACACCGGCCTCGCCCGCCTCGCCGACTCCCTCACCCGGCACTGCGGCCTCGCCCCCGAACCCCTCGCCGACGCCCTTCTGCACGACCTCCTCCCGGCCGGCGGCGCCACCGACGACACCGCCCTGGTCATCGTGCGGCTCTGACCGCCGGTACTCAGGGCCGGGCGCCCGACCGGGGCTGGCGGGCACGGGTGGGAGGTGAACCCGGCGCGCGCGCCGCCTGGCCGCGCCTCAGCCCTTCTTTCGCAGCACCAGGTACTGGTCCGGCTTGAGCAGGTCCATGCTGTAGCGGAGGGTGCCGTCCGGCTGCATCGTGATCACCCGGTCGACCGACCGGTCGGCGACGCACTTCTCACCGGCCGAGGTGCCGGTCATCCGGGACGCGTAGGAGACCTTGCTCTCGTCGGCGTCGGTGAGCGTCCACGCGCCTTCGCACCAGGTGCCGGTCTTCGGCGTCTCGGCGCGGATCCTGCTCTTCTCCTCGCTCTTCGCCGACTGGGCGATGGTCAGGGTGAGGGTGGTGACGTCCCCGTTGGCCGCCATGAGCTCGCCGACCCACGTCCCGAGGAACTTCGCGGGGACGATGCCCGGCCCCGGGTCCGTGGGGGCCGCGCCGGGCTCGGGGCTCTCGTCGGACGGGTCGGAGCCGTCACCGGTCGACTCGGGGCTCTTCGACGCCGGGGTGGTCGGTGCCGTCCTGTGCCCGGCCGGGGCGGTCGGCGCGGGGCCGGACGCGTCGGGCTGTCGGCCGTTGTCCCGCAGCCGCTCGATCAGCAGGTAGCCGCCGCCCAGCAGCACCGCGACGGCCAGCACGGCCGCCAGGACGCCGTACCCCCGCCGGTCGCGTGGCCGCTGCGGGTACGGCGCGTAGACCGGCACCGGCACCGGCGGTTGTGTCGGGAGCGGGGCCGGGAGCGGGGTCGGCGGGTACGGGCCGGCCGGCCCGACGGGCGCCACGGTCGGCGGGCCGAAACCCGGCGGGGCCGGCGGCCCGAACCCGGGGAGCCCGGTCACCTCGGTCACCCCGGTGCCTGGTGCGGTCTTTGCCGCCTCGGCCGCTCGCGCGGCCCTCGCCGCCTCGGCCATCGTCCGGCCCCCGGTGGGAGCCCAGGCCTCGGCGGCCGGCGCCTCCGGAGCCGGCGCAGCAGTGACGTCCGCCGCGGCCGTCCGCTCCCCGGACCCTCGGTCCCCCTCCAGGTCCAGCAGCTGCACGGCACTGCGCCCGACCGCCGCCGCCAGGGCCGACGGCAGCCAGTCCCCGTGCCCGAGCCGGGCGGCCGCCGAGCCGTCGCCGTCCAGCCGGGCCCGCAACTGCTCGGGGGTCGGCCGGGCGGCCGGGTCCTTGGCCAGGCAGTCGCGGACGATGGAGTACAGCGGGTCGGCCAGCCCGGAGAGGTCCGGCTCCTCGTGCAGCACCCGGTAGAGCAGGATGGGCGCGCTCACCCCGGAGCCGAACGGCATCGTGCCCGTCGCCGCGTACGCGAGCACCGCGCCGAGCGAGAAGACGTCGCCGGCGGGCCCGGCGGGCAGCCCGTTCGCCTGCTCCGGCGACATGAAGCCCGGCGAGCCGAACACCTGGCCGGACCGGGTGAGCATGGTGGCGGCGTCCAGCGCGCGGGCGATGCCAAAGTCGATCAGCCGCGGCCCGTCCAGGGTGAGCAGCACGTTGGACGGCTTGACGTCCCGGTGGACCAGCCCGAGGCCGTGCACATGGGCGAGCGCCTCGGCGAGTCCGATGCCGAGGGTCCGTACAGCCGGTTCGGGCAGCGGCCCGAACTCCCGGACGGCGGCGCCGAGCGCGGGCCCGGCGATGTAGCCGGTGGCCACCCAGGGCTGCCCGCCCTCGGTGTCCGCATCCAGAACCGGTGCCGTCCACGCCCCGCCGACCCGCCGGGCGGCCGCCACCTCCTGCCGGAACCGGGCCCGGAACTCGGGGTCCCCGGCCAGATCGCGACGGACCACCTTGACGGCGACGGTCCGCCCGCCCGCCGTCCGGCCGAGGTAGACCCGGCCCATCCCGCCCGCCCCGAGCTGCCGCAGCAAGCGGTACTCGCCCACCTGCCGCGGATCGTCCGCTTCCAGCGGCTGCATGCCCACGCTCCCCTCGACCCCCGGCGCGGCCGTCCCCGCCTCACATGTCCCGATCAGACGCTAGCGGTCGGGGACCACCCGTGGGATGAGATCGCGGTCACGGAATCATCATCAGATGATCGCAATGCACTCGACCTCCCCAGGCGCCGTGTCAGGCCTTCTTCTTCGCGCCCCCTTTACGCCTTCCTCGGGACGGTCTAACCGTCGGTGTCCTTCGGGTGCCGAGTAGAGGCGTAGACGAAGTGGACCGTCCTGCTGGCCTCGTCCACGAGATAGCGCACGCGGCCGCCGGCCGTCACCTCGTACTCCCACTGCGGCAGTTCCTCCCCGCCCAGCGTTCGGGTGGCGAGGCGGCCGCGCAGGCGGTGCTGGCGATCCGGATCGCTCATGGACAGCGGGTTGGTCCGCAGGGCTTCGAAGTAGCGGCGGGCATTCCCCGCGGCCTCCGTGCAGAGGTCGCCCCACCCCTTGGCGGCATCGGAAGTGGCGAACCGTAGTCGCCATTCGTCGCCGACGGGCGGTGGCGGGACGTCGTCACCACGCTTGGGGCTCACGGTGCGGGCACCTCGCCGTGGTCCTCGCCCTGCAGCGGTCGGGTGAGTTGAGCGGTCAGCTCGGGGTCGGCCAGGATTCTGGCGGTCGCGCGCCACTCGACGATGACGCGGTGCAGGTTGGAATGCACGTCCAGCTCCACGGCGTCGCGCGTGGCGTCCACCAGGTCGACGACGAACTCGCGCACCTCCTCGGCCGACAGGTGCCGGGTCCACGGAAAGACGGCGGGTAGTGCGAGGAGTACGGCCCGAGCGCCCTCGTCGTTGCTCATCAGGGCGGCGAACAGACGGGCGGTGACGTCCGCGGTCTCCTCGCGCTGGCGGTCGTGGCGCTCGGTCGTGAGGTAGAGGTCCTCGCCGTCACGGCGCGTGACGTGGACTCGTTGGGCCTGCTCAACGGTGTCGGCGACGCGCTTGGAGTTCTTTGACAGGTCAGAGAACGACACGGTGAGAGTGGACATGGAGAGATGTTACTTCGGAATGTGTTCCGAAGTCGAGTGGGTGTCGGCTATCCGGGGTTCGTCGGGCTCGCGGAGCCGCTGTGCGCTGCGGCCATCTCGGCCAGGACCGCCGCGACCGGCGTCGGGGTCAGGCCGAGGATCGCCGTCGTGTCCGCCGCGTCGAGGATGCCGGGGCGGTCGTACAGGTACAGCATTTCCGGGAACTCGGCCATGACGGAGTCGGTCCGGCCGATCGCCTCCAGTTCGGCCCTCGTCAGGTGTGCCAGGTCGGGGGCGGGCGCGCCGGCGGCCAGGGCCAGGTGCGCGGCCAGTTCGCGAACCGGGGCCTGGGAGGTGGACGGCACGTGCCAGGCGCGGCCCCAGGACGTCGCGTTCCGGGCGGCGGCGATCAGCGTGCGCGCCGCGTCGCCGGTGTAGGTCCAGCTGTGCGGGGCGTCGAGATCTCCCGGATACGCGACGGGCGCGCCGCTCAACACCTGGGCCCCCACCATGAGCGTGAAGGGCGAGTAGGCGCCCGCGCCCAGGTAGTCGCTCGCCCGGACCTCGGTCACCCGCACCCGGCCCGCATCGTGCGCGGCGAGTGCGTCGAGCCACATCCGGGCCCGGACGTGCCCCTTGACGCTGTTGGGCGCCATCGGAAGGTCCTCGGTGACGGGCCCGTCGACGAGCCCGTAGCCGTAGGTGTTGCCGAGCATCACGTAGTCCGCCCCGCTGCGTTCTGCGGCGACCAGCAGTGATGCGGCCAGCGGCGGGAACTCGGACGGCCACCGGTCGTAGGCCGGCATGGCGCAGTTGAACAGGACCGCCGCCCCGGCGGTCAGCTCGACCAGCCGGCGGGTATCGGCGGCGTCGGCGGCCACCCGCTCGATCCGCTCGTGCCGCGGTCCGCCGCCCCGGCGGGTGACGAGCCGGACCTGCTCACCGGCGTCCGCCAACAGGCGCGCCGCGGCCGATCCGGTGGCTCCGGCTCCAACGATGACGTGCAAGGTCACGGGTACTCCCTGGTCGCAGAGGGACGGGGCCGGCCGCCCCGACGGCTCTACCCTCCGCCACGGGTGATCCGTAAGGTAGTGGCCCGAATGCCAAAGATCCGGAGGTTCGGGCCATGCACCGGGTTGCCGTCATCGCCGTCCCCCCTGCCACCACCTTCGACCTGTCCATCCCGGAGCTCGTCCTCGGCGAGACGGTCGTCGACGGCCGCCCCGGCTACCGGGTCCGCGTCTGCACCGCCCAACCCGGCCCCCTCGCCACCAGCGGAAGCCTGCAGGTCGGCGTCCCGCACGGGCTGGAGGCCGTCGACGACGCCGACACCGTCATCGTGACCGGGACCAGTGCCCGCGAGGACATCGACCCGTGTGTCCTCGCGGCACTGCGCCGCGCGTCGGCCGAGGGGAAGCGCGTCGCCTCGATCTGCACCGGGGCTTTCGTCCTCGCCCAGGCCGGACTGCTCGACGGACGTAGTGCCACCACCTACTGGGCCATGTCCGAGGAGTTCTCCACGCGCTTCCCCGCGGTCGAGCTGCGGCCCGACGTCCTGTACGTCGACGACGGCAACGTCCTGACCTCCGCCGGGCTGTCCGCGGGCATCGACCTGTGCCTGCACCTCGTACGGACCGACTACGGCGCCGTGGCGGCCAACGCCGTCGCCAGGCTGGTGGTGGCGGCGCCGGTGCGGCCGGGCGGGCAGGCGCAGTTCATCGCGACCCCGCTGCCACCCGAGACGGGCACCTCGCTGGCCGCGACCCGCGCGTGGGCGCTCGACCGCCTGCACGCACCGCTCACCCGTGCCGACCTCGCCGCTCACGCGGCAGTCAGCGTCCGCACCCTGACCCGCAGGTTCCACGACGAAACCGGACTGAGCCCGCTGCAGTGGCTCCTCCACCAGCGCGTGATCCGCGCACAGGAGCTCCTGGAGGCGACCGACCTGCCGATGGACCAGGTGGCCGGGCACAGCGGCCTCGCCACCACCGACTCCCTGCGCCAGCACCTGTCGAGGCGGACCGGCCTGACCCCCAGCGCCTATCGCACCGCCTTCACCCGGCACCCGGAGCCGGGAAATGCCGCCGGGACCACTGCCCGATCGCCGAAATGACCGGCGGAAGCGTCCGCACCGGGGGTCGCGGCCCGTGCTCCCGTGTGCATCGGAAGGCTCCCGCCGTTACGGGCACACCGGATCGACCGACGAGTCCACCGCGTCCTCAGCCGCGGCTCGGCTGGACCATCTTCCGGCCGGCGGTGCTTCCGCCGTCCACCGCGACCGAGGCGCCCGTCATGTAGGGAAAGTCGTCGGACGCGAGCCCGAGCACGGCGCGCGCGATCTCCTCGGCCTCGGCCATCCGCTCCAGGCCGTCGATGTTGAGCGGGCCGAACGCCTTCTTGTACGCCGCCCAGGCCTCGTCCGGGATGCCGGGCGGGCGGACGAAGGGGGTGTCGGTGGTGCCGGGCAGCAGGGCGTTGACCCTGATGCCCCGGGTCCCGTAGGCGAGCGCGGCCGCCTTCACGATGCCCTGCACCGCCCGCTTGCTCGCGGTGTACGCGGCGCTGGTCGGCCGGGCCTGGTCGGCCGCCGAGGAGGAGGTGCAGACGATGACGCCGTGCCCGGCCTTGAGCATGTACGGGACCTGGTACTTGACGGCGAGGAAGACGCCCCGGGCGTTGGTGGCGTGGACGTCGTCCCACTCCTCGACGCTCAGCTCGTGCGGCAGTCGGCCGCTGCCGATCCCCGCGTTGTTGAAGGCCACGTCGATGCCGCCGTAGCGGCTCGCGACCCGGTCCGTGAAGTTCTGCAGCTGGTCGGCCACCCGCACATCGGCCTGGATGTAGGTGGCCTCGCCGCCGGCGTCCCGGATCTCCCGTTCCACCTGGCGCCCCAACTCGGCCCGCCTGCCGCAGAATCCGACGTGGGCGCCGGCCGCCGCGAAGGCGCGGGCGGTGGCCCTGCCGATACCCGAGGTGCCGCCCGTGATGAGCACCGACTTCCCCTGGAACCGCCCGTCCTTGGCGCGCGACCCGCCCTGGGCGGCGCTCGCCGCGGGTGCGCCCGCGCCGAGGACCGAGCCCGCCACCACCCCGAGGGCGGCCGCGCCGCCAAGGAGGGAACGCCGGTGCAGGGAACCGGCGTTCCCGTTGCCGTTCGTCTTCTCGTTCCCGCTTTTCCCGTTCCCGTTCGTATCCATGGCGACCACACTCGCAGTCCGGACCGGGTGTCCGGTTCCTCCCGCGGGCCGGTCATCGCGGCCGGTGGGAGGAGGCGCCTCCTCCCACCGCAGGACCCGGGGCGCAGCGGCACCCGCCTATCGTGAAGCGCGTGAATCGATCAGGGATTGAGCTCGTGTTCGATCAACGGTTCGCCGCCGTGCGGGCGGTGGTACTGGTCGGCGTGCTCGTCGGTGACCTCCTGCTGGTGCACCGGCCCGCCGGTGCCCGGGACTGGGGTCTCGCCGCGGTCGGGCTCGCGCTGTGTGCGGTCGCGGGCCGGTGGGCGTTCGGCGCGCTGCTCGCGCTGTCCGGCCTTCTCGTCGCCGCGCACGTCCTCGGCTCGGACATCGTCCCCGCGGTGAAGGTGCTGGCCGCCGTCGTCCTCTTCGAGCTGGCCCTACGGGGGTGCGGCCGACGCCCGGCGGCCGGGGCGGCGGCACTGGCGCTCGCCGTCGCGGTGAACCGCCTCGCCGACCTGCCCGGCGAACTCCCCTCGGTGCTCTACAAGATGGGCATCGTGGCCGGCCTGCCGCTGCTCATGGGCGCCTATGTACGGGTCACCCGCGACGCCGCCCGCACCGCCCGCATGCACGCGGATCAGGAGAAGGTCCGGGCCGGTCAGCGGTTGCTGGCCGCCCGCGCTGTGGAACGCACGGCCATCGCACGCGAGTTGCACGATCTGGTGGCCCACCACGTCTCGTCGATGGTGCTGCGCGTCGGTATCGCCCGGCACGTCATCCCCGCCACCGTCGACACGCGGGTCACCGAGGTCTTCGACGACCTGCACTCCAGCGGCAGCGAGGCCCTGGCCGATCTGCGCCGCCTGGTGGCCGTCCTGCGTGACCCGGACAGCGTCGCGGGAGCCGGGACGGCCTCCGCCCTGGTCACGCCCGGAGCGCTGCCGACCGTGCTGGAGTCGGTGCTGGAAGGCAGCCGCCGCACTGGTCTGGCCGTCACCGCGGACGTGGACCCGGCGCTCGCGCGCCTCGACGCGGTACGCGGCCTTGCCGTGCTCCGCCTGGCCCAGGAGGGCCTGGCGAACGCGGCCAAGCACGCCGGCCCCGGTACCACGGCCGAGTTGACCGTACGGCTGGCCGACGACGACGCCGTGCACCTGACGCTCCAGGACGACGGCGCGGGTCGTCCCGGACCGTCGGACCCGGGGCCGTCGGGGCACGGGCTGATCGGCATGCGCGAACGCGTGGACCTGTTCGGCGGCCGCCTGGACGCAGGTCCGACACCCCGGGGCTGGCGGCTCACGGCCGCACTCCCCGCCCCGCCCGCGTCCGTACGAGTCCCGGAGCAGACACCGTGATCAACATCCTGGTGGCCGACGATCAGCAACTCGTCCGCATGGGCCTGCGCATGCTCTTCGAGCAGGCCCCGGACATCGACATCCTCGGCGAGGCGGTCAACGGCGCAGAGGCGGTGCGGCTGGCCGAGCGCCTCCGGCCGGATGTCGTCCTGATGGACCTGCGGATGCCCGTCATGGACGGCATCACCGCCACCCGGCGCATCCTGGCCGGCTGCCCCGCCGCTCGCGTGGTCGCGCTCACCACCTTCGACGACGACGATCACCTCTACCCGGCGCTTGCAGCCGGGGCCTGCGGCTTCCTGGTCAAGGACACCCCGCCGGCCGAGCTGATCGACGCCGTACGCCGGGCCGCGGACGGCGAGGCCCCGTTCAGCCGGGACGCTCTCGACCGGCTCGTCGGGCACGCCGTCGACGCCCGCGTCGGGGTGTCCCGCGGCACCCGCGCCGAGGTCCCGGTGGCGCCCGCCATCACCCCGCGCGAGCGGGAGGTGCTCGGCCTGATCGGCAGCGGCCTGTCCAACAAGGAGATCGCCGACCGCCTGCACCTGGGCGTCACCACGGTCAAGACACACGTGGCGAACCTGATGGCGAAGACGGGCCGGGACAACCGCATCCGCCTCGCCGTCCTCGCCGTCGCCACCGGCCTCACGGCGGACGGGGGGCCGTCGACCACGGTGTCCTGAGGCGACCGCGGAACGCCGAAGGTCCAGACCCCGCCCGGGCATCACCGCGTCCAGGCGGTTACGGGGCCTCCCCGCCCGGACGCCGCGCCGTGGTGAGGGTGCACACGCCGTCCACGCACGCGCGCTGCAGACGGCCGCGGGAGATCGTCTGCGCCAGGCCGATCGTCCAGCAGGCGGGGCAGCCGCGCAGCGCGACCAGGCCGAGCGGCGCCGCCAGCAGGACGACCGGGCCGACCAGGGGAGTCAGGGCGATCGAGCCGATGATCAGCCCGAAGCCGAGGAGGCCGCGCGCGAGGTGGCGCGGAACGGACTTGCTGGCGAAACCCGTCTCGGGCGCGGCCGGCGTCTTCATGAGCGTCACGGTCATTGTTCTCCTGCTCCTGCTCCTGCTCCTGCGACTGGTGGATCGACGACTTCATCGGGCACGGCCAAGGAGTACCGCAACGCCGCGCGGGCCCTGTGCAGCCGCGACTTCATCGCGGGCGTGCTCAGACCGAGCGAACGGGCCACGGCCCTGCCGGGCAGGTTCTGCACGTCCCGCATGATCAGGACCTGCCGCTGGTCACGGGGCAGGGCACCGATCGCGGCCGCGATCCGCTCCGCCTCCAGCCTGCGCAGCACCGCCTCCTCGGCGGACGGCTCCTCGCCCGCCTCCGGTTCGGCGGCCGCCTCGTCGGCACGGGAGACGAGCACCCGCACCTGCCGAAGGCATTCGTTGCGGACGATCCGGAACACCCACGAGGCGAGCGCACCGGTCGCCCGCAGGGTGCCGATCTTCCGGTAGAGGATGATCAGCGCCTCCTGCGCCGCGTCCTCGGCATCCTGCGGCGAGGCGCACAGGGACAGCGCGAACCTGCGTACATGGGGCTGCGACTCCACGACGACGGCGGTGAGCGACGTGACGTCGCCGGCCTGCGCGGCCTCGATCAGCCGCGCGTCCGGCCAGCGGAGACTCTGGTTCATGCGTCCTCCTGGTATCCGGAACGCGCCCGTCAGACCCGGCTCTTCCGACGCCGCACCAGATGCCAGGTGCACGCACCCACGAGCAGCGTGCCGATCACTGCGATGCCGACGATCATCATGGTGCTTCTCCTCCAGGTATCCACCGGCCAGTGCGCCGGTCACATGGATGAGAGGCCCAGCGGCCCGGAAAGGATTCACCTGTGCTGATCCCCAGCCGATGACGGCCCGGACCGCTGTGCGGTCCGGGCTCCCATTCCTACTTCTTTGATAATCTTGCTCCATGACTGAGACGCCCTACAGCATCGGCGAGGGGCCGGCCACCAGAGTCAGCCTCTCCCTGCCCGAAGGAACGGCCGAGGCGATCCGCCAACGGGTGGGCAAGCGCGAGTTCTCGGCGTTCATCACTGCCGCCGTCGAGCGGGAGCTGCGCGGTCAGATCCTTGACGAGTACCTGGCCGACTACGAACGCCGGAACGGATCGATCTCGCCGGCGGAGCAGGAGCGCGCGCGGCAGGTCTTCGACGAGGTGTTCGCCGAGGAGGACGGATGGCCCGTCGCAAGCTGAGTCACGAGGGCACCCTGGTGCTCGACTCCGAGGGTCTCTCCAAGCTGCTCGACGACCACGAGCCCGCCGTCGCGCTGGTCGCGGAGGCGCGGAAGCGGGGCATGGAGGTGGTCATCAGCGCTCTGACCATCATCGAAGCCGTGCACAGCCGTACCGACCAGGCCCGCCTCCGGTGGATTCTGTCCGGGCTGCGGATCGTGCAGGTGGGGGACGAGGAGGCCCGAGCGGCCTCCGCGATGTTGATGGCGGCAGGTCTTCACGGCCACAAGTGCGCAATCGACGCGGCAGTGGCTGAGATGGCGCTGCGGCAGCGACGACCGGTCGTCCTGCTGACATCCGACATCGACGACATGACCAAACTCTGTGGTGACCGCGTACGGCTCGTGGCTGTCTGACGCCGGCCTGGGCCTTCTGACCTGATGATGCCGAGGCTCAGGATGTGCCCGCTTCCTACCGAGGTCCGCCATGCGGAGACCTGCCGCCTCAGGTGAACTCGAGGCGGCAGGTCCGTGGCAGTGAGGCATGCTCCCGGAACGGCCGTGGCCTCACCCCCGGTTCTGCCGGGGTCCGGCGCTGAAGGCTCGTGCCTCGCTGTCGGCTGGTGCTGGTGCTGGTGCTGGTGCTGGTGCTGGTGCCGGTCCGGGCAGGTGGCGGGTGGTGCGGAGGGGGGAGCAGAGGATCGGGATCCAGACCGTGGCGAGGCCGGCCGCGCCGATCCAGAGGGCGGTACGGGGGGAGGCGAACTCGCCGAGGAGGGCGGCCAGGGCGGCGCCGATGGTGAGGGAACCGGTGAGGACCACACGCATGGTGGCGTTCATCCGGCCGAGCAGTGGGTCGGGGGTGACGTGCTGACGGAAGCTGACCTTGATCACGTTGTCGATGCCGACCTTGCAGGTCGTGACGAGCCAGGCCCCGGCGGCCAGCCAGAGCGCTGGGCCACGGTCGACCAGCGCGACCAGGACGCCCAGCGGAGCGACGGCCAGGCCCATCAGCCCCAGCACTCGGCCCGCGCCGAAGCGGCGGGTGAGCCATCGGGCCGACAGCGAGCCGAG
Organism: Kitasatospora sp. NPDC052868; assembly: GCF_044547105.1. Taxonomy (NCBI): domain Bacteria; kingdom Bacillati; phylum Actinomycetota; class Actinomycetes; order Kitasatosporales; family Streptomycetaceae; genus Kitasatospora; species Kitasatospora sp. NPDC052868. Next base: position 289,045 of record NZ_JBITZW010000004.1, read on the forward strand.
GAACACACCGATCCCGCCGGTGGCGAAGAACAGGCCGATCGCACTGCCGGGGAGGTCCAGCTCCCGGACGAACACCACGGGAAGCATGGTCTGGCAGAGCTGGATGGACAGGTTGGTGGCCGCCCCGGCGAAGGCGATCGGACGGAGCAGCGGGTGGCCGAACACGAACCGCAGGCCCTGGCGGACCTCACTGGCCAGGCTGCGATCGGCGCGCTGTCGCGGGTGCGGTTCGGGTTGGCGGATCCGCCGCAGGCAGGCCGCCGACCACAGGTAGCTGACCGCGTCGACGGCGACGGCCGCGGGAGCGGACAGCAGCGAGACCAGGAGGCCGCCGGCGCTTCGGCCGCCGACCTGGGTGATGGCGTCCACCGTCACCAGGTGGGAGTTGGCGTCGGTGAGCTGCTCGCGTCCGACCAGGTCGGGGAGATGGCTCTGCACGGCGACGTCGAAGAAGACCGTGGCCGCGCCCGCCAACAGGGCGACCAGGTAGAGCTGATGGATGGTCAAAATTCCCAACAGCCAGGAGACCGGCACCGATCCGAAGAGTGCCGCCCGGGCCAGATCGGCGGCGATCATCACCGGGCGCTTTCGCATCCGGTCGATCCAGGCACCGGCCGGCAGACCGATCAGGAGGAAGGAGAGGGTGCCCAGCATCGCCAGCAGGCCGACCTGGCCGGCTGAGGCGTGCAGGGCGAACACCGCCGCCAGCGGGAGGGCGAGCGAGTTGACCGAAGTGCCGAGCTTGCTCACCGCCGCCGCACTGATCAGTAGCCGGAAGCCCTGGTTGCGGAGCACTGAACGGCGCGGTCCTGGTGCGGGCGTGGGCAGGCCGGACTGCCGCATTCGATCGGTCGTGGTCATGGAGCGAGCCTGCGGCCCGCCCGACCCGGCGGGCGATGAATTTAGTCTGTGCTGAATCGAAAGGAAGCACCGTGCTGAACCTGGCGTTCTCCACCCGCGATCTGGCCCGTACCAGGTTCGCGCTGTCGCCTCTGTGGGAGTTGGTGGCCAGCGTCCGGATCATCAAGCACCCCGCTGAGCACCCGTTCTTCCGGCCGTGGAGCGACGAGGTCCGGCCACGGCTTGCGGCCTCGGGGCTGGAGTGGTCCCTGCTGGCCGACCTGGTCCCGCAGCCGCCGCTGCTCATACCGGTCTTCATCGCTCCGCCACCCACAACGTCGGTGCCCGACATCGGACTTGAGCTCGCCGTCCTGAAGTCCACCACCCCGGAGCAGCTCCGCTCGGGCCTCGGCGGTCGGCGGGCACCGCGCTCCGAGCGGATCGACGCGCTCCTGAGCGATCCGCACCGCGGCCTGGCGGAACTCGCCGAGACCATGCACGCCTATTGGGAGATCGCCGTCGCCCCGTACTGGCCGCGGATGCGCTCCCTGTTGGAAGGCGACGTGCTCCGCCGGGCCATGCTTCTCGCTGAAGGCGGCGCCCAGCAACTGCTCAACGACCTCGACCCCAAGGTGGCCTGGGACGCCGACACGCTGCACGTCCAGCACCGTTCCACCCACGGCATCCGACACCTCGGCGGGCACGGTCTGCTTCTCGTACCGTCGGTGTTCGTCTGGCCCCGGATCTTCTCCGTGACCAGCCCGACCTGGCAGCCCGTGCTGCGTTTCCCGCCCCACGGAGTGGCCACGCTCTGGGAACGCCGGATGAGTGCCCCACACGCCCTGGCATCGGTCCTCGGTCGCTCCAGGGCGGTACTGCTGGCCGAACTCGCGAGCCCGGCATCGACGACCGACCTGGCCCGGCGCACCGGGATCACGGCCGGCGGTGTCTCCCAGCACCTGGCAGCACTGCGCGCCGCAGGCCTGGTGAATGCACATCGAAGCGGGCGGTACGTGCTCTACGTCCGCACCGAGGCCGCCGAAGTCCTGCTGGCGGCCGCAACCGGCCGGGACGTGTAAACGGCGAAGGCCCCGGCCGGTTTCCCGGTCGGGGCCTCCGCCTCTGCCATGGCTGGCAGAGGCGGAGGATACGAGATTCGAACTCGGAGGGATTGCCCCCAACACGCTTTCCAATTCTTCCGAGCGCTGTCCGCCAGCACTCGCACCGGTTCTGACCTGCGGCGAAGTGTCTGGTTGAGCGGCGGTTGAACGCGGCCGTACGGGGGTGAATGAGACCAGAACTGAGACCGGGATCGGCGTCTGCGCAGCGCATCGGGGTCGTGCCCACAGTCTGCAGGGCCGATTTCTCGGCGGCGTCGCCCCGCGGGGAGGGGCGTGACCGGGGGCGGAATGCGTCGCCGTCGGGCGTAATGGAAGGACCGGCCCGGTGAACCGCACCGGAGTGCCGGGGTTGATCGCGCCCGTGCCTACTCGTACGGGACAGGAAGGATCCGTCGGTGGGCAGGGACGGCAAGCGGCGCCTGGACCGGTCGGAGGGGTTCGGCGAACACCTGCTGGGCGCGCTGCTCGACCAGGCCCACGAGCTTCCGCCCCAGCTGATCGCTCCGTTGGTCGCCGACGCGGTGCGTGGGTTCGGCGGCCGTGACCCGGTGCTCCTGCTGCAGGACTACGGGCAGCTGGTGCTGGTGCCGCTGTCCGGCCGGGGGCTGGCCGCCGGGGAGCCGGTGCCGATCGACGGCTCGCCCGCAGGTGCGGCTTTTCTGCGTGCCGTCTCCGTCGAGGTGCCGCAGGGCGACGGGGTGCGGGTGTACCTGCCGTTGCTGGACGGCGGGGACGAGGTGGGAGTGCTGGCACTCACGCTGGACGACGTCGATGGCGACGACCGGCGGCTCCTGCGGCGCTTCGCCTCCCTGGTCGCGGATCTGCTGGTCACCAAGAGCGGCTACACCGACCGGATCTTTCAGGCCCGGCGCCTCCAGCCAATGAGCGTGGCCGCGGAGATCCAGTGGTCACTGCTGCCTCCGCTGGCGATGACCGCCCCGCGGGTCGCCGTGGCCGGCATCCTCGAACCCGCCTACCAGGTGGCCGGCGACAGCTTCGACTACGCGCTGAACGACGACCTACTGCACGTGGCCACGATCGACGCCATGGGCCACGGGCTGGACGCCGCTGCCATGGCGACCGTGGCCATCGGCGCGTACCGGCACGCCAGGCGAGCCGACATCGGACTGGCCGAGATCTACGCGTTCATGGACCGGGCCATCGCGGAGCAGTTCGGGCCGGACCACTTCGTCACCGCGCAGATGATGCGCCTCAACACCGTCAGAGGCCACCTGCAGTGGGTCAACGCCGGCCATCCACGTCCGCTGCTGATCCGCGACCACGTCGTCGTCGAGCGGCTGGAGAGCGTCACCACTCTGCCGGTCGGGTTCGGCGGCGAGGAGCCGGTGATCAGCGAGCGGGTGCTGCGGCACGGTGACCGGGTCCTGTGCTTCACCGACGGCCTGGTCGAGGAGCGCGAGGCCGGCGGGGAACAGTTCGGGGAGGATCAGCTCATCGACTGGGTCAACCGCGTCGAGCGTTCGCAGGAGGGGGTGCGGGCCGTGGTGCGGGCGCTCTCCCACGTGCTGAAGGAGAAGCGGGGCGGGCACACGAGCGACGACGCCACCCTGTTCCTGATCGAGTGGCGCTGACAGCGCCACCCCGCCGCTGCTCTCCGCCGGCGGAGCCGTCGAGTGGGTCGCTGGACCTGCGGTACGAGGACGGCGCGGACGGCGCGGACGGCGTCACCTTCGAGTACGACCTGCACTCCAGCGGGGCGCTTCGTGTCCTGCGGGTCTTCGAGGACACCCCGCACCGGATCGAGGCGTGCGTCGGCCCCGGAGCGTGGCTCCAGGTCATGGGTACCTACCTGCGAAGCGGCTCCGAGCACTGACGGCGGTCCGCCGGGAGCGCAGGAGCGACGGATCGGACGGCGGCGTCACCAGTGGTCGGCGTCACCGCCGGTCGGCCGCGGGCCCGAGGCGGAGCGCCGGGGGGCGACGGGCCGCCCGACCGGGCGGAGCTCCAGGCCGAGACCGAGGGGTCGCGTACGGGCCAGACGATCCCCCGCTGGTCGGGTGCCTTCGCGGACGGCTCGTCGGCGAGCAGCTCGCTCGCGGTCCTGGTGTTCGCGGGATCGGCGGCCTCGGCCATCAGCCGGGCGGCAGCGACGGCCCCCGTCCGCGGCGGGACGACCAGCAGGGTCAGCCGGCGGGCAAGGTGCGAGCGGACCGAGATCGTGTGCCGGTCCTGCACAGCGGTGAAACTGCTCGCGTGGACGGTGTGGCCCGCGACCGGGATCCGTCGGGGGACGGTCAACCACTGGGCGGGGTTCACGGTGATCCTGGCGACCCGACCCCACCGCGTGTCCAGTTCGCCGGCCAGGGCGGGGAGTTCGAAAGGAAGGTCGTCCGATCGGGGCCACCACGCCCCGTCCAGCCGTCCGGCTCGCGAGCCGGACGGTGTCAGGCAGAACCGCAGGGCGGGTTCGGGACCGGCAAGGGTCGCGCCGTCGATCACAGTCATGATCAAGGACCCGTCTCCGAACCTGACCGGTGCCACGCCCGGGATTGCCGTTCGCCGGAGACGACGCCAGTGTCCGGTGCCGGCATGCGGGGTGCCTTCGGTGATGCCCAGGCTACTCCCGGTCCGGCCCGGACCCGGCGCGGTACTCAGCGGTTCACGGACCGGCCCCCGCGACGGAACCGGACGGCGGAGAGTATCAGCGTGACGATCAGTACGGCGATGCCGATGAACAGCAGGTACTCCAGGCCCTCGGCGACGACACCGACCAGTCCGAGCACGATCGCCACGATGACGAGCAACAGCACCAGTGCCATCGTCGGCCTCCTTCATGGTCTGGATGGGCTCCTAGCGGCGGGCCAGGCGGCGCTCGCCGCCCGTGCCCGGTGCGTAGGTCAGGCCGTAGTGGGCGAAGACCGCTGCCTCGTCCCCGGCGGGGAGCTCGCCGTCGGTGTCGATGCTCGGGGCGTGTTTCACCTGGCTCTTGAGCAGGGGGACCTTCAGGTAGCCGGGACCTACCGTCGCGTCGGACAGCGGGACGAACACCAGGCGGCGGCGGGTGGGCAGGCCGACCGTGACCGTGGCGAAGGACGGCTGATCGGTCGCGGTGTCCACGTAGACGGACTCCAGCGTGCCGATCTTGTGCCCGCCGGCGTCGACCACGTCATGGCCGCGCCACTCCCGGATGTCGCCTGCCTCGAACATCGGCCACCTCCTCCGCTCCAGGTTCCATCGTGGCACCGGAGCTGCCGGCCGACATCCCCGGTCGCCCTCCGCCCGCCCGCCTCGTACGGTCGTGTCAGGGCAGGAGCGTTGTCAAGGAGGGCACGATGCAGCGCTACCGGTGGATTCTGGAGACCCAGGACGACGACGGCCGCTGGTCCCGGCAGGACGACACGGCGATGCCGAATCCGTTGGAGTACGACGGTCCGCCGCAGCGGGCGGCCAACCACCTCCGGGACGTGTTCGTTCGGACCCTCTCCCGACCCGCGCCGGGCCCCCGGGCAGTCCGGGTCCGGCTCTGGGAAGGGACCGGTATCGACGGCGATCCCCAGGCCGCGACCGAGTGGTCACGCGAGTGACGCAGGCCCGGCGCCGGCCCGGGGCGGCTCCCGCCAGCCGCCTACGCGGTCGCCGGCCAGGAGGCGGCCCGGCTCCGGGCGAGATCGGCTCGCCGGTCGGCCTCGCCGAGCCCGGTGGAGGGTGTGACGGCCGACGGCAGGAAGTCGGAACCGACGTCCGGCCCGGTCGCACCGGCGCTCGACTCGGCGGCGAGCAGCTCGCTCGCGGTCCTGGTGTTCGCGGGATCGGCGGCCTCGGCCATCAGCCGGGCGGCCTCGACGGCATCCGTCTGGGGCGGGACGACCAGTAGGTTCAGCCGGCGGGGGGCGTAGGAACAGACCGTGATCACGTGCAGGTCCTGTTCGATGGTGAACCACCCCGCGTGGACGGTGTGTCCAGTGACCGCTATCCGCCGGGGGATGACGGGCCACTGCGCGGGGTTCACAGTGATCCGGGTGATCCGGCCCCACCGCTCGTCGATCTCGGCGGCCAGGGCGGGGAGTTCGAGAAGAAGATCGCGCGAGCGCGGCCACCAGGCTCCGTCCAGACGGCCGGGCCGCACGCCGCTGGGCGTAAGGGAGAGCCGTGCCGTGGAATCCGTGGCGGTGGGCGTCGTCGCACGATCGAGGGTCGTGGTCATGATCAAAGGCCTGTCCCCGGGCCCGGCCGAGAGGTCGGGTCCGGCATTGCCGTTCGCCGCAGACGACGCCAATATCCGGTACCGGCATACGAAGTGCCTTCGGTAATCTCCAGGCTACTCCCTGTTCGGCCGAGCCCGGCACGGTCGCGGTGGTCGATCTGGTGCCCGGCACCTTCGGGCGGACACCCCGCAGCGGCGAGGTTGTCGATCCGACGCACCCGTGGCCCAGGACCTCGCGTCGGCCCTCGTTGTCGACGCCGACAGCGACGGGGCAGTGGACGTTGGCGACCCGGCCGCCCTCGCGGATCTTCTGGCCTGGCGACGGTCCGGAGCGCGGCGGTACCGGCCGCGTTCTCCTGCCGACCTTCCGCCGGTCCGGTGGGCCGCCGCAACCGCGATCACGAAACGGCGAAGGCCCCGACCGCTGAGCGGTCGGGGCCTTCGTGAAGGCGGAGGATACGAGATTCGAACTCGTGAGGGATTGCTCCCAACACGCTTTCCAATTCTCCCGAACGCCGTCCGCCGTGGTTCACACTCGTTCTGACCTGCGGTGGAGCGATCCGCTGGCCGGCAGTCGGACCCGGCCCGACGGTGGTGAACGAGACCAGAACTGAGACCACGGCGTGGCCTCAGGAGCCTCTTCCGGCGGAGTCCATGAGGCGGCTTTCCCAGGCCCAGGCGGCGATCTCGACGCGGTTGCGGACGCCGAGTTTGTTCTGGATGGTCGCCAGGTGGCTCTTGACGGTGCTCAGTGTGATGAAGAGGGCGGCGGCGATCTCCTGGTTGGTGCGACCTCGCGCGATGGCCCGGATCACCTCCGTCTCGCGGGCCGAGAGCGGCTGGGCGGGCCGGGCGACGGACGTCGTCCGGGTGGGGGCGAGGTTGCGGAGCAGTCGCAGGGTGATGGACGGGGAGATCAGGGCGTCTCCGGCGTGCGCGGCGCGGACGGCTTCGACGAGCAGCGCGGGCGCGGCGCCCTTGAGGACGAAGCCGACCGCCCCGGCGTGCAGTGCGCCGTGCACGTACTCGTCCAGGTCGAAGGTGGTGACGACGACCACCCGCAGCGGGTCGGTGACGCCGGGGCCGGACAGGGCGCGGGTGACGTCGATGCCGTCCAGGCAGGGCATGCGGATGTCGACCAGGCACACGTCGGGTCGAAGCCGGCGGGCGAGTTCGACCGCCTCGGCGCCGTCGGCGGCCTCGCCGACCACGGTGATGTCGTCCTGGTCCTCCAGGATGAGCCGCAGGCCGCCGCGGATCATCGACTGGTCGTCGGCGAGCAGGACGCGGATGCTCAACGGGGCGCCTTCCCGGAGAGGGGCAGGGCCGCGTGGACCGACCACCCGGTGTCCGGCGCAGGGCCGGCGGACAGGTGGCCGCCGAGCGCCTCGACCCGCTCGCGCATGCCGATGAGGCCGTAGCCGCCATGGTGCTTGCGCGGAGGGCGGCCGGGCCGGGCGTCGTCGGTGACCGTGACGCTCAAGGTTGCCGGACCTTGGACGATGTCGACGATGGCGGTGCGAGCGTGTGCGGCGTGACGGGCCACGTTGGTCAGAGCCTCCTGGACGATCCGGTGGACGGTGGTGGCCACCTCGGGCGGCCAGGGTGCCGGCCCGGCGGTCAGTCGCATGCTCACCTCGGGGCCGTGCCCGTCGAACCGCCGGACCAGTTCAGCCAGTTGCTCCGGGCCGAGTGCCGTGGGGGCCGTGCTGGCGACATCGTCGGTGTCGCGCAGCAGGCCGACCACCCGGCGCATCGCGGCAAGCGCTTCGCCGCCGGCTTCCTCGATACCGGCGAGGGTGGTATCCAGGTTCTCGGGCCGATGCCTTGCCACGATCCGAGCGGCCTGCGTCTGGACGACCATGCCGGTGATGTGGTGGGCGACCACGTCGTGCAACTCCCTTGCCAGGGTGAGACGTTCCTCCTGGCGAACCGCCTCGGCGGTTGCGTGGCGGCGGTGGTCCAGGAAGCGCAGGCCGAGCCCGGCGCCGAGCGCGAGGATCCAGACCTCGATCCCCACCCGGAACGGGGTGCTCGGCGCCTCGGCGGTCAGCAGGCCTGCCGTCATCAGGGCCAACCCGGCCGCCGCGACAGTGGCCGCCTGCCGCCAGGCGAGCGCCCGGACGGCGGATCCGCCGAGGGCGAGCAGCCCCAGCACCGCGGCGGCTCCGGGCTCACCGGGCAGGTGGGCGAACCGGGCGACGACCGCTGCCCCGCCTGTCACCAGAAGCCCGAGGGCCGTCGCCCAGCCCCGGTGCCGCCCACGGCCGAGCGCGATCGAGCACACGACGGCGCCGACCGCCGCGTCGAAGGCCCAGACCCGGCCCTGGGCCGCGTACTGGGCGGCCATGGCGACCAGGGTCAGGGCGAACAGCAGCCCCAGTACCGCGTTGACCAGCGCCGTCGGGCGCTTCATCGAACTCACCCACGCCACGCTAGGCGATACCCCGTCGGCCTCGAACCAGCCGAAAGTACGACTCGGCGGTAGGCAGACCGTCCCTTCGGCCGCTGCGGCGGGCGCCGAGGTTCCACAGGCTGGGCCGCATGGTTGATTTCATCTCCGCACCCACCCTGCTGGCCACGGCGGCGGCCCAAGCCGAGAAGACCGAGCGAAGCCCACTGCTCTACGCCTGGTGGGCGCTCAATCTGGCCGTCCTGATCGCGGTCGGCTACGGCGTGTACCGCCTCGTCCGGTCGTGGCGCGCCAAGCGCGCCCGGCGCGGCTGACCGGGAGCGCGACATGACACCAGTACTGGAAGCCGTGAAGCTGGGCATGCGGTACGGCCGCCACCACGCGCTCACGGACGTCGACCTGAACGTCCCGCCCGGCCGCGTGATCGGGCTGGTCGGCCCGAACGGCGCCGGCAAGTCGACCCTGCTGCAACTGGCCTGCGGACTGATCACGCCCAGCTCGGGCACGATCCGTGTGCTGGGCGACACCCCCGCCGCCGGGCCGGCCCACCTGGCCAAGGTGGGCTTCGTCGCCCAGGACACCCCGGTCTACGCCGACCTGTCCGTCGCCGACCACCTGCGGATGGGCGCCCGGCTCAACCCCGGCTGGGACGCGGACCTCGCCCGCCGTCGACTCGCCCGGATCGACCTCGATCCCCGGCACAGGGGCGGCCGGCTCTCCGGCGGCCAGCGCGCTCAACTCGCCCTGACCATCGCTGCGGCCAAGCGCCCCGAGCTGCTGATCTTCGACGAGCCCGCCGCCGCCCTGGATCCGCTGGCGCGGCACGCGTTCCTGGACCACCTGATGGAGTCGGTCACCGAACTCGGCGCCGCCGCCGTCCTCTCCTCCCACGCCCTCCCCGACGTGGAGCGGGTGTGCGACCACCTGATCGTGCTGGCCGGCTCACGTGTCCAATTGGCTGGTGACGTAGCGGACTTGCTCGACCGCCACGTCCGGGTGACCGCCCGCCGTACGGACCTCGCGGCCCTGCCCGGCGGTGCCGAGACCATCCTGCGCACCGACCGGACCGAACACGAGAGCACCGCCGTCGTGCGCGCCGACCGCGCACTGCTGGCCGGTGGCCCCTGGGCCGTCGCCGAGGTCGGCCTCGAAGAGCTGGTGCTCGCTTACCTCGGCCGGGTGGAACAGCCCGGCCCCCGACCATCCCCCAGCCTCCGGCCAGTGGCTCCATCGACCGTTGCAGAGGTTCACCGATGATCTGGATGACCTGGCGCCAGTTCCGCGCCCAGGCGCTCGTGGTCCTCGGGGCACTCGTGCTCCTGGCCGTCTACCTGGTCGTACTCGGCGGGCAGATCCACGACACGTACGACGACGCCCTCGCCCACTGCGCCACCCGCGACGCCTGCGCGGGACCGCTCGGAGCCTTCGCCGACCACTACAGCCTCCAGGCCGACCTGCTCGGCTACCTGCTGCTCGCCGTTCCCGGCGCCATCGGCGTCTTCTGGGGCGCACCGCTGATCGCCCGGGAACTGGAAGCCGGCACCCACCGCCTGGCGTGGAACCAGAGCGTGACCCGCGGCCGCTGGCTCGCCGCCAAACTCGGAGTGGTCGGCCTGCTGAGCGTGGCCACCGCTGGCCTGTACAGCCTGCTGCTGACCTGGGCGACCGGCCCGGTCACCACCGTTCTCAACAACCGCTTCGAGCCGGTGCTCTTCGCCTCCCGCAACCTCGTCCCGCTCGCCTACGCGGCCTTCTCCTTCGTCCTGGGCGCCACCCTGGGCCTGATCCTGCGCCGCGCCGTCCCGGCCATGGCCGCCACCCTGGTGGTCTTCGCCGCCCTCCAGATCGCCGTCCCCACGCTGATCCGCCCCCACTACCAGGCGCCGACCCGCACCTCGGTCCCCCTCACCGCCGAACTGATCGGCCGCCTCACCAAGATCGGCACCTACGGCGACATCGGCGGGCTGCGCATCCCCGGCGGCCCCTGGGTCGTCGAGACCAGCGCCATCCTCGATTCCTCCGGCAAGGAGGTCGGCCACACCGCCTGGTTCCAGGACTGCATGAACCACAGCTCACTCTCGGAACTGCCCGCCTGCCTGGCCAAGGGGAACGTCCATGTCGAGATCGCCGAGCAGCCGGCGGACCGCTACTGGACCTTCCAGTATCTGGAGACCGCGCTCTTCGCCGCCCTGACGACCCTCCTGGCCGCCCTCGCCCTCTGGCGGATTCGCCGGCACCCCGTCTGACGGAACACTGCGGCGGCTCGCTCACCAACACGCCGAAGGCCCCGACCGCTGTGCGGTCGGGGCCTTCGTGCTGCCATGGCTGGCAGAGGCGGAGGATACGAGATTCGAACTCGTGAGGGATTGCTCCCAACACGCTTTCCAATTCTCCCGAACGCTGTCCGCCGGGGTTCACACCAGTTCTGACCTGCGGTGGAGCGGGCCACTGGGCTCCGACCGAACCTGGTCGGAGGGGGGTGAATGAAAACTGAGACCAGCCTGGGCCTCACGCCCAGGCGCCGACCAACGTCGGCTCGGGCCGGAGTTTGATCCCGGTCGCGATCTCGACCTGGGCCGAGAGCTCGGTGAGAGCATGGGCGAAGCCCGTCGCGGTCGCTCCGTTGTGGGCGGTGAGCGTGAGGGTCCGGCGTTCTGAGCAGCGGATGCCGTCTGCGATCTTGTAGCCGGGGCGGTAGCCGATGTGTTCCAGCAGCCAGCCGGTGCTGGCTCGGAGCTGTCCGTCGCTGTCCGTGTGGGTGGGGCATCCGGCGGCGGACAGGCGGGTGGCCTGGGTGGCGGTGACGGGCGGGTTGAGGAAGACCGATCCGGCCTGGCGGGCGGCGGGGCCGTGGGGGTCGAGGAGAAGTCCACGGCGGTGGCGGTTGGCGAGAACGGCGGCCGTCACCTCGGCGACGGGCGGCCGGGTGCCGATGGATGTGCCGAGTTCGTCCGCGAGCGGCTGGTAGGTGACGGGGGCGGCCGGTGAGCGGGTGAGGTGGAACGTCGCCGTGAGGACGGTCCAGCGGCCGGGGTTGCTCTTGAACCGGCTGCTGCGGTGGCGCAGGCGGCATGCCTCGGCGGGCAGGGTCCGCATGCGGCCCATCTCCCAGTCCCAGACCGTCAGGTGGTCGAGGGTGTCGGAGATCTGTTGGCCGTAGGCGCCGGCGTTCTGGACGGGGGCGGCGCCGGTGGTGCCGGGTATGCCGACCAGGCACTCGATGCCGGCCAGGTGTTCGGCGGTGGCCCAGGCGGTGAGGTCGGTGAGCGGGTGTCCGGCCTGCACGGTGACCTCGACCGTGGTGTCGTCCACGCGGGTGGCGGTGATGCCCCTGGTGTTCATCACCACGACGGTGCCGGGGTGGCCGGCGTCGGAGGCGATGACGTTGCTGCCGTGGCCCAGCACCACGGCGGCCTGTTCGTGGCGCTGCCCGATGGTCCTGACTGCGTCGGCCCAGTCGGCGGGGGTGGAGATCGTCAGAACGTGCTCGGCGGGGCCCCCGAGCCGCAGGGTGGTGAGGGACGCGAGCGTGGTGCTGGGCACGGGTGGCCCTCCTAGGGTTCGTCGGTGATCGCCTTCAGGGCGAGGGCCCGCAACGGGGCGAGGCGGGTGCGGTTGTCCTGGTGGTGGTAGACGGCGTTGGTGCAGATGGCTAGGTAGCGGCCGGTGGCCGGGGCGAGGTAGAGGCTGGTCCCGGTGAAGCCGTGGTGGTAGGCGACCCTGCCCTCGTCGGCGAGGATCCAGGCCAGGCCACGGTCGAGGCCCGCCTCGATCTCGGCCTGCGGCTGCATGCTGTGGGCGAGCCAGCGGCCGAGGGGCCCATCGGTGGCGTGCGAGCCCAGCAGGTGGGTGGCGAAGGTGGCGAGGTCGGCCGGGGTGGTGAACACCCCGGCATGGCCGGCGACTCCGCCGAGCAGGGCGGCGTTGTCGTCGTGCGGCATGCCCCACAGCCGGGGCCCGCCGGTCAGCCGCTGCTCGGTCGGGGCGACCTGAGCGGAGCGGGGCACCGGTCCGTAGGTCGTGCTGGCCATGCCGAGGTGTTGCCAGAGCTCTGCTGCCAGCTCGTCCAGGCGCTGGCAGCGGCAGTGGGCCAGGGCCAGGCCGAGGAGGATGAAACCGCGGTTGATGTAGCGGTGACCGGCTCCGGGCTCGGCGATCAGGTCTTCACCGCAGATGAGTTCGGCCAGCGGCTCGGTGCGGCCCCGGTACTGGTCGAGGCGAGTGTCGGCCCGCAGGCCGGAGGTGTGGGCCAGAATCTGGCCAACCGTCACCCGGCCGCCGGGTGCGTCGGTCGGGATGCCAGCCAGCAGGTCCCGGATCGGGGCGTCCAGGGTGAAGCCGTCCATGAGGGAGGTGCCGACCAGCGGCCAGGTGGCCAGGACCTTGGTCAGCGAAGCCACGTCGTACACCGTGTCCGGCCCCGGTCGGGCGTCGCCGCACTCGGGGGCGACGATGCCGGAGGCCAGGAATCCGGGCTCGGCGTCGAACGTGCCGTGGGCGATGACGCCGCCGGGAACAGTCCCGTCGGCGGTCAGCAGCTCCAGGCACTCGCGCAGGTCGGCGAGCGCGTTCGGCTTCCACGGCACGGTGTTGGTCACGGCTACTCCTGGTCAATCGTCAGGTCGGCACCGAGCGCGGCCAACTTCGGCAGCAGGCTGCCGTATCCGCGCCGCAGGTGATACATCCCTCGGATCGTAGAGGTGCCCTCGGAGGCGAGGGCGGCGATCACGAGAGCGGTCACCGCCCGGATGTCCTCGCCGGCCACGTCGGCGGCGGCGAGCGCGGACCGGCCCCGGACGGTGATCATCGAGCCGCTCGCGTTGACGGTGGCGCCGAACGCGGTGAGGGCGGATACGTGGGTGTCGCGCCGGGTGTAGATCCGCTCCTCGATCCGGGAGGCGCCCTCGGCCTGGGTGAGGAAGGCGGTCAGCTGGGGCTGGACGTCGGTCGGGAAGCCGGGGTGCGGGCCGGTGGCCGTCTGCACCGCCCGCGGTCCGGCCGGGGTGCTGACGGTGGTCCCGCCGTCCACCGGGTCGAGCCGGATGCCGGCGTCGGCGAACACCGACACCAGGCCGTCCGGGAAGGCGGCGGTGGGGAAGCCGTCCAGGTGCACGGTGCCGCCGGTGATGGCGGCGGCCAGGGCCAGCGTCGCGGCCTCCAGCCGGTCCGGAGGAACGGTGAACACTCCGCCCCGGATGCGGTCGGTGCCGGTGACGTTCAGGGCGTTCCTGCCCCGCCACTCGATGCCGACGCCGGCCTGCGAGAGCAGGGCGGCGGTGTGGGTGACCTCGGGTTCGACGCTGGGGTTGAGGATCGCCGAGGTGCCGGGGGTGCGGGCGGCCAGGAGCATCGCGGTGACCGTCGCCCCGAGGCTCGGGCCCCAGGCGCGGGTCTCGGCGTCGGTGACGAACGGCAGCCGCTTGCCGGTGAAGCGGGCCCGGACCCGGCCCCGGTCCACCTCCACCTCGGCACCCGCAGCCGCCATCGCGGCCAGGTGCCGGTCGATGTACCGCGCGCAGAAGGCGTCTCCTCCCGGGGTAGGGAAGGTGACCTTCCCGGCGCGGGCCAGCAGGGCGCCGGCCATCACGGCGGTGGTACGGACGCGCCTGCCGAGGTCGTCCGGGACGACGGGGAAGTAGGAATCGGCCGGGCGGGTGGTGAATTCGGAGCCGACCGCGGTGGTGCGGGTGCCGGTGCGGTGCAGGATGTCGGCGACCACGCCGGTGTCGAGGATCTCGGGGGCGCCGGCGAGGGTCAGCGGGTCGTCGGCCAGGATCGCGGCGGCGTACAGGTGCAGGGCGATGTTCTTTCTGCCCTGCACCGTGGCCGTGCCGGTCAGGGGCCGGCCGCCGGTGATGTGCACGGCGCGCTCGTCGGTCGTCGCGGTGGTGTCGGTGGTGGGCATGGCTACCTTCCCTGGCTTCCGGCGGGGAAGAAGCCCCCGACCTGGGTCTTGGGGTAGAGCAGGGTGTGCGCGCCGATCAGCGTGGCGGGCTGCAGGACCGTGCCCGCGGGGACGATCACGCCGTCACCGACCACGGCGCCGAACTTGGTCTGGCCGGTGGCGATCCGGTGGCCGTCGAGGTGGGCGCACACCTCCTCGGTGGCCGGCTCGGTGACCGGGCCGGAGGTCACCCGCAGGCCGGTGGTGGACACGAACGCGCCGATGTTGACGCCCAGGCCGAGCACGGAGTCGCCGACGAAGCTGGTGTGCTTCATGAAGACCCCGCCGGTCAGCAGCGAGCGGGTGACCTCGGCGCCGAACCCGATCCGGCAGCCGGGGCCGATGACCGTGTTGTCGCGCACGCGGGCGCCGGCCTCGATGACTGCGCCGGGACAGACCAGGGCGGGGCCGGTGACGAACGCGCCCTCGGCGATGACGGCCCCGGCCGCCACGACCACGTTGCCCCGGACCGTCGCACCGGGCTCGACGGTTCCGGCGGGCTCCGGGAGCGTGATGCCGAGGTGTCCGGCCAGCAGGTCGACCATGGCCTTCTTGAGGCCGAACACGGTCGGGCAGCAGTTCAGCAGGTGCAGGACCACCGGGTCCGTGACCTGTTCGGTGTCGATGTAGTACGCGGGCGTGGTGCGGTAGTCGATGCGCTCCAGCTCGGTGTCGATCCGGGGCGCGTCGGTCAGCCGGTGCATAGCCGGTTCTCCTCTCGGGCGAGGGAGGGGAAGACGTGCGGGGGGGCGTGGTGACGACCTCTGGGCCTACGAGACGGGCAGGTCCGGAGTAGTGGCCGCTACCTGAGGGCGTGCCTCGGCCTGGTGGTCGACAGCGAGGCCGAGCAGCACGAGCACGGGCAGGTGCAGGGCGGTCCAGGAGGCGGTCAGGAAGGTGCCGAGGCGGTCCCGGTCCGGTGCGGCGTGCCGGGGTCCGTCGGAGGGCATGGCGGTGCTGTGCGTTGGCATGGGAGGGCCTTCGGCAGCAGGGGGGAGGGGTGGACGTTCCCCAGTGAACTGCCGGGCGGGACACCTGATCCGTAGCCGGGCTACGGCCCGTAGTCCGGCTACGGGTCAGATGATCTGCACGCCCGCGCGGGCGGCGAAGTCCCGGACGCCGGGAAGCTTGCGGTCGTGCCGCAGCAGGCCGGCGGCGAGGTCGCGCACAGCGCCCCTGCGGACCTCTTGCGGAGCGGCCTCCTCGGCGGCGAGCAGAGCCCGGTAGCACTGCTCGGGCTTGCCCCACTGGTCGAACGCGCGGGCCACGTCAGTGAAGAAGCGGGCCTGCCGCTCAGCGGTCGGCAGCGCGGCGGGGTCGATGGTGGCGGCCATTTCGATGGCGCGGCCGGCGTCGCCGAGCTCATAGTGCACCGACAGCTCGTGCAGAGCGACGCTCTGGACGCCGTCCAGCAGGCCGGAGGACCGGCTCGCTGCGGCGGCGCTGTCGGCGGCCTCCCGGATCAGGGCGTGTGCGTAGGAGCGGTCACCGGACTTCGCAGCGGTGTAGGCGGCGGTGGCGTACAGGTCTCCGCGGGTGGCCAGCCGGGCGGTCTCGGAGACGGAAGCATCGGCGAGGAGGTCTTCGGCGGCGACCACCACGATGTCGGTGGCGCGAGCCAGGCTGCCCTGGCGACGCCAGGAACTGGAGACCATGCGCTGGGCCTCCGCGATGATCAGCGGGTCCCCACCCAGCCGGGCGGCGGTCAGCGCGCGGTCCGCGGTGATGGCCACCAGGTTGTTGGTGCCGACTTTGATGCACAGCCGGACGGCGATGTTGTAGAGCCGGGCGACGTTGCGGGCCCGTTCCTCCGCCGATCCGACCATCTCAGCGGCTGTGATCCGACCGGGCAGGGCGCGGGCCAAGAGGTCGTACTGGGCCGCCTTGAACTCCCGGCGTGACGTGACCAGTGAAGTGGCGACAGTCTCCTGGGACGGCTCGCGGCGGGGAGAGGGAATCCGGCCCGCCCCGTACAGGAGAAGGTCTTCCAGATCGGCCAGCGAGGTCTTCTCCGCGGCGTGCGCCGCCTGCTGACCGACAGTCGGGGCGAAGAGGGCGGCAGCCGCCAGGGTCAGGAACGGGCGGCGTCGCACATCGTCCTCCTCGGCAGCGGAAGTGCTCGTCAGCGTAGCGGAGGCAGGCTTTCGCGGACGGGACCTCGCCCGCTCGGCGGCCGGCTGCGGCAACGCGATCAGCTCCGCGAGGTCGACACCCAGCACCTCGGCCAAGCGTTGGAGGAGCGTCAAGTCCTTGACCTGCTGCATGTCCCGCTCGACCAGGGACATCCAGTCCTCGCTGCGGCCGACCTCAGTGGCTAGCCGGAGCTGCGTCCACCCCAGAACCGCCCGGCGGAGCGAGATGAATGTGCCGAACGTCCTGCTGTCCCCCACCGCAGACCCCCGCGGATCGTACCCAACCGGCTACAGACCGCTACGCTATCCAGCCGCGAGGGCCTTGTGTAGGGGAAGCCCGCGCTCGGCGCGGAAATCTCTGTCCGGCGCATCGCTCGGCTGTCAGCTGATGTGTCGTCGAGGGCTCGACATATTGCACTTGAGGTTGGTGGCCGGCTCTGGCGGGGCTCCGAGTCGGTTCGGAGTTCTCGGAGGCCATGGTCGGGAGCCGACCGACTTCGACGCAGCTCTTCATCTGAAGTGAGGCAACGGAACGACGAAGGCCCCGGCCGGTTTCCCGGTCGGGGCCTTCGTGCTGCCATGGCTGGCAGAGGCGGAGGATACGAGATTCGAACTCGTGAGGGATTGCTCCCAACACGCTTTCCAAGCGTGCGCCCTAGGCCTCTAGGCGAATCCTCCGTGGGAGAGCTTAGTACATGTTCCGGGGTGCTTGCGACCACGTATCCCGGGGGTGGGTGAGGGGTGGGGCCTGCGGATTGTCGAGGGGGTGGGTGGTGGAGGTCGGGGGCGTGGATCCGGTACTGTGGTGGTCAGCCCCTCGTGTGGCGTTATCTCTCTGAACCCCCCCAGGGCCGGAAGGCAGCAAGGGTAAGAGGGCTCTGGCGGGTGCACGAGGGGTCTTTGCGTTCCCGGGGCCGGGTCGGCCGGGTCGAGGGGCGCCGCGTTTGTCGGTCCGTCCCGATATCGTCGGGGGTGTGTCCCTAGCCCTGTACCGCCGCTATCGCCCCGAGACTTTCGCCGAGGTCATCGGGCAGGAGCACGTGACCGCTCCGCTCCAGCAGGCCCTGCGCAACAACAGGGTCAACCACGCCTACCTGTTCAGCGGCCCGCGCGGCTGCGGTAAGACGACGAGCGCGCGGATCCTGGCCCGCTGCCTGAACTGCGAGCAGGGGCCGACCCCTACGCCGTGCGGTGAGTGCCAGTCCTGCCGGGACTTGGCGACGGGCGGGCCGGGGTCGATCGACGTGATCGAGATCGACGCCGCCTCGCACGGTGGTGTGGACGACGCGCGTGACCTGCGGGAGCGGGCGTTCTTCGCGCCGGTGCACAGCAGGTACAAGATCTTCATCCTGGACGAGGCGCACATGGTGACCTCGGCCGGCTTCAACGCGCTGCTGAAGGTGGTGGAGGAGCCTCCGGAGCACCTGAAGTTCATCTTCGCGACCACGGAGCCGGAGAAGGTGATCGGGACGATCCGCTCCCGGACGCACCACTACCCGTTCCGGCTGGTGCCGCCCGGCACGCTGCGGGACTACCTGGCGGAGGTGTGCGGCCGGGAGCAGATCCAGGTCGAGGACTCCGTCTTCCCGCTGGTGGTCCGGTCCGGGGCCGGGTCCGTGCGTGACTCGATGTCGGTGATGGACCAGCTGCTCGCGGGCGCCACCGAGGGCGGCGTGACGTACCAGATGGCCACCTCGCTGCTCGGGTACACCGACTCGGCGCTGCTGGACGAGGTGGTGGACGCCTTCGCCGCGCAGGACGGGGCGACGGTGTTCCAGGTGATCGACCGGGTGGTCGAGGGCGGACACGACCCGCGCCGGTTCGTGACGGACCTGCTGGAGCGGCTGCGCGACCTGGTGATCCTGGCGACGGTGCCGGACGCGGGGGAGAAGGGGCTGCTCGACGCCCCGGCGGACCGGGTCGCGATCATGCAGGCGCAGGCGGACGCCTTCGGGGCGGCCGAGCTGAGCCGGGCCGCCGACCTCGTCAACACCGGGCTGACCGAGATGCGCGGGAACGCGGCTCCCCGGTTGCAGCTGGAGCTGATCTGCGCCCGTGTGATGCTGCCGGGCGCGTACAGCGACGAGCTCTCGTTGCAGGCCCGGCTGGACAAGCTGGAGCGGCAGGCCTCGGCCGGCGGCTTCGCGGGCGCCCCGATGCAGGTCGCCCCGATGCAGGCTGCACCGGTGTACGCCGCGCCGATGCAGGCCGCTCCCGTGCAGGATGTGGCGGCCCCGGGGGCGCCGATGGCGGCGGAGGTCGCTCCGGTGCCACAGCCGGTACAGGCTGCCCCAGCGCCCGCCCCGGCCCCTCCTGCCCCCGCTCCGGCCGCAGCTCCGGCCGCCCCCGCGCCGGGCGCGTGGCCGATCCCGCGCAGCTTCTCGGCGGGCGGCGCACCCGCTGCGGCGGCACCCGCCCCTGCGGCGGCACCCGTGCAGCCGGCGGCCGCGACACCCCCGCCGGCCCCCGCGGCTCAGGCGCCCGCGCCCGCCGCGGCCCCCGGCGGGCAGCCGTCCGCGGCCGCACAGCAGGGCGCCGGGCAGGTTCGGCAGCTGTGGCCGCAGATCCTGGAGGCGGTGAAGAACCGCCGCCGCTTCACCTGGATCCTGCTCAGCCAGAACGGCCAGGTGGCCGGGTTCGACGGCAGCGTGCTCCAGGTGTCCTTCATCAACGCGGGCGCCCGTGACAGCTTCGTCAGCAGCAACAGCGACGACGTGCTGCGCCAGGCGCTGACCGACGCGCTCGGCGTGGACTGGCGGATCGAGTGCATCGTCGACCCCTCCGGGGGAGTCGGCGGCCCTGGTGGAGGCGGTGGAGGCGGCGGCAGCACCGGCGGCTTCGGCGGCGGTGGTGCCCCTGGCGGTGGCGGCGGTGGCTGGGGAGCCCCGCCGGCGGCCCGCCCGGCCGCGCCGGCGCCCGCGATGCAGTCCGCGCCGACGTCCGTGCCGGCTGCCGCGCCCGTTGCCGCGCCCCCGATGGCCGCGCCGCCCGCACCCGTCCAGGCGCAGCCGCCGGCCCCGGCCGCCGCCCGGCCGCAGCAGCCGGTGGCCCCGCCGCCGGGGCCGGTGGTGGCACCGGAGGACGACATCCCGGAGGAGGACGATCCGGACCTCAACGAGCAGGCGTTCTCCGGTCAGGACCTGATCATCCGCGAGCTGGGCGCGACGGTGCTGGAGGAGATCCATCACGGCGGCGCATAGGCGGGTCAGGGCCCAGCCCTGGGAGCGGGACCGGACCGGCCCGCCGACCCTGCACGGGTACGTCCGGCAGCACGTAGGCTCGTTGCGACGCGCGAGCGACCCAGCGGACGCGGACCGCAGTACGCGGCAACGCAGTACGCAGCAACGCAGAACGAACACAGACGCAAGGAGTGAGCCGTGTTCCCCGGTGGTGGTCAGCCCAACATGCAGCAGCTGCTCAAGCAGGCGCAGAAGATGCAGGAGGATCTCGCCCGGGCCCAGCAGGAGCTGGCCGAGACGAAGGTGAACGGTACGGCGGGCGGCGGCCTGGTCGAGGCCACGGTGACCGGTGCCGGCGAGCTGGTGGCGCTGACCATCGCCCCGGCCGCGGTCGACCCGGAGGACACCGAGACGCTGGCCGACCTGGTCCTGGCGGCCGTCCGGGACGCGAACCAGGCGGCGCAGAAGATGCAGGCCGAGCGGATGGGCCCGCTGACCCAGGGCCTGGGCGGCGGAATCCCCGGCCTGCCGTTCTGAACCCAGGCAGCCCAGGCAGCCCAGGCAACCCAGGCAGCCCCGGCAGCCCCGGCAACCCCGGCACAGGGGAACCAGGGCGCAGGGGCGCACTGAACCCCGGCAACCCCGCCACAGGGGCGCGCGGGGGCCGATCCGAGCCCCGGCACGGGGGGCACTCCGGCGGGCCCGGAGGCCCGCAACCGCAGCCCCCGGTGCCTGTGAAGGTCTGAAGTTCGGGCAACAGACCCATGTGATTTATGTGGGAGTCGGGCGTCGGACGGTGTGTCCGACGCCCGATTCGTTGGATGATGGCACCGGAGCACCACCGGAGCACCTGCAGCCGCACGAGGGAAGGCGCGACGTTGTACGAGGGCGTGGTTCAGGACCTGATCGACGAACTGGGCAGGCTGCCCGGCGTCGGGCCCAAGAGCGCGCAGCGGATCGCCTTCCACATCCTGCAGGCCGACCCGACCGACGTCCGCCGGCTGGCGCACGCGCTGCTGGAGGTCAAGGACAAGGTCCGCTTCTGCGCGGTCTGCGGCAATGTCGCCGAGGCCGAGCAGTGCCGGGTCTGTCTGGATCCGCGCCGCGACCTCGCGGTGATCTGCGTGGTCGAGGAGTCCAAGGACGTCGTCGCGATCGAGCGCACCCGTGAGTTCCGCGGCCGGTACCACGTCCTGGGCGGCGCGATCAGCCCGATCGAGGGCGTAGGCCCGGACGACCTGCGGATCCGCGAGCTGCTGTCGCGCCTCGCGGACGGCACGGTCACCGAGCTGATCCTGGCCACCGACCCCAACCTGGAGGGGGAGGCGACCGCCACCTACCTGGCCCGGCTCTGCAAGCCGATGGGCCTGAAGGTGACCCGGCTGGCGAGCGGACTGCCCGTCGGCGGGGATCTGGAGTACGCGGACGAGGTCACCCTCGGTCGCGCCTTCGAAGGGAGACGACTGCTCGATGTCTGACCGGACGATCAACCAGCAGCCCCACACGCCCCACCAGGCCGGCCCGCAGGCGGACCGGCACGCCCCGCACACCCATGCGCACGGCTCGGAGCCGGACGACTTCGCGGTGCAGATCGCGGACTCGGTGGAGAGCTTCGTGCTCGCCGTCACCGAGGTTGCCAAGGGCGACGAGCCCGGCAGCGCGGTCTCCCTGCTGCTCCTGGAGGTCTCGCAGCTCCTGCTGGCCGGCGGTCGGCTCGGCGCGATCGAGGACGTCGTCCCGGAGGACCGCTTCGAGCCCGACACCGGACCGGAGCCGGACGGTGAGCAGCTGCGCGAGCGGCTGGCCGTGCTGCTGGCGCCGATCGACGTCTACCACGAGGTCTTCGACCCGTACGGGCCGCCGGAGAAGCCGAACGCGTTCCGGATCTCGGACGACCTGGCCGGCGTGGTCAGCGAGCTCCAGCACGGTCTGACCCACTACCGCGAGGGGCGGGTCAGCGAGGCGCTCTGGTGGTGGCAGTTCTCGTACCTGTCCAACTGGGGCACGACCTGCTCGGCGGTGCTGCGGGCGCTGCAGTCGCTCATCGCGCACGTGCGGCTGGACAGCCCGATCGGCGCGGTGCCGGACGGCGCGGACACCGACGACGACGGGCTGACCGACGAGCAGCTGGAGCAGCAGGCCGGCGACCTGATGGCGGCCGAGCTCGGCCTCGGGCGTTAGAACCCGGTTCGACGAAGACGGTCCGACGGAGACGGTCCGACGGAAACGGCGACGGAATCGGTCCGACGGAAACAGTCGGGAAAGCCGGCTCCGCGGCGGAACCGGATCAGCGGGAACGGATTGTGACGTAAACCTCAGGGTTTTCCGGTGAAAGGGAAAACCCCCGGGCACCGTCCGTTCACCCGCCGATTCTTCGGGGCCGTACCGAATACCCCGCAGACCTGCCGGTCGCCTCCCCCGTACCGCCGCCCACCTGCTGAAACCGGTGTCTCATCATATGGAAAGCGACGGGCACGGCACCCCTGCTCGGTAGACTGGCGCCGACCGCACAGCCCCCGCCACCCGGGGGTGCGGGGGCCTGGAGCCCCCGGAAACGACACAAGTCGAGGAGCGCACGTGGGCCTTGTCGTGCAGAAGTACGGCGGCTCATCCGTTGCGGATGCCGAGGGCATCAAGCGCGTGGCCCGTCGAATCGTTGACGCCAAGAAGGCCGGCCATGAGGTCGTCGTCGTGGTGTCCGCGATGGGCGACACGACGGACGAGCTCATCGAACTGGCGGAGCAGGTGTCACCCATTCCTGCCGGCCGCGAGTTCGACATGCTGCTGACCGCTGGAGAGCGCATCTCCATGGCCCTGCTGGCCATGGCGATCAAATCCCTGGGTCACGAGGCCCAGTCCTTCACGGGCAGCCAGGCCGGTGTCATCACCGACTCCGTCCACAACAAGGCGCGCATCATCGACGTGACGCCGGGCCGCATCCGCACCGCCCTGGACGAGGGCAACATCGCGATCGTGGCCGGCTTCCAGGGTGTCTCGCTGAGCAGCAAGGACATCACCACGCTCGGCCGCGGCGGCTCGGACACCACCGCCGTCGCCCTCGCCGCGGCCCTCAAGGCCGAGGTCTGCGAGATCTACACCGACGTGGACGGCGTGTTCACCGCCGACCCGCGCGTGGTGAAGAAGGCCCGCAAGATCGACTGGATCGCGTACGAGGACATGCTGGAGCTGGCCTCGTCCGGTTCCAAGGTGCTGCTCGACCGGTGTGTCGAGTACGCGCGGCGCTACAACATCCCGATTCACGTACGCTCGTCCTTCTCGGGCCTTCCCGGCACGATCGTCAGCAACGACAACCCGAACCAGCCCGAAGGGGGCGAGATGGAGCAGGCCATCATCTCCGGAGTCGCCCACGACACTTCGGAGGCCAAGGTCACCGTCGTCGGCGTGCCGGACAAGCCGGGCGAGGCGGCGCGCATCTTCCGCGCGATCGCGGACGCCGAGGTCAACATCGACATGGTGGTGCAGAACGTCTCCGCCGCGTCGACCGGCCTGACGGACATCTCCTTCACCCTGCCGAAGACCGAGGGCCAGAAGGCCATCGACGCCCTCGGCCGGGTCAAGGAGGGCATCGGCTACGAGTCGCTGCGCTACGACGACGCGATCGGCAAGATCTCCCTGGTCGGCGCCGGCATGCGCTCCAACCCGGGCGTCACCGCGACCTTCTTCGAGGCGCTCTCCGAGGCCGGCGTCAACATCGAGCTCATCTCCACCTCGGAGATCCGCATCTCGGTCGTCACCCGCGCCGACGACGTCAACGAGGCCGTGCGCGCCGTCCACACCGCCTTCGGCCTGGACAGCGACTCGGACGAGGCGGTCGTCTACGGAGGCACCGGGCGATGACCCGGCGGCCGAACCTCGCCGTCGTCGGCGCCACCGGCGCGGTCGGCGAGGTGCTCCTCGGCCTCCTCTCCCTCCGTCAGGACATCTGGGGCGAGATCCGTCTCGTCGCCTCCCCGCGCTCGGCCGGGCGCAAGCTGACCGTGCGCGGGGAGCCCGTCGAGGTGGTGCCGCTCGCGGAGGAGGCCTTCGACGGGATCGACGTCGCGCTGTTCGACGTGCCCGACGAGGTCTCCGCGCAGTGGGCGCCGATCGCGGCGGCCAAGGGCGTCGTGGTGGTGGACAACTCCGGCGCGTTCCGGATGGCCGGGGACGTCCCGCTGGTCGTCCCCGAGGTCAACGCGGCCGCGCTGCGGATCCGGCCGCGCGGCATCGTCGCCGGACCGAACTGCGGCACCCTCGCGATGATCGCGGCGATCGGGGCGCTGCACGCCGAGTACGGGCTCGCCGAACTCGTCGTCGCCACCTACCAGGCGGCCTCCGGCGAGGGCCGCGCCGGGGTGGACGCGCTGCGCGACCAGGTCGCGATGGTCGCCGGCACCGAGGTCGGCGAACAGACCGGGGACCTCCGTGCGGTGATCGCCGACCACGGGCCGTTCGCGGCGCCGCTGGCGTTCAACGCGGTGCCGTGGGCGGGCTCGCTGATGGACGGCGGCTGGTCGTCCGAGGAGCTGAAGCTCCGCAACGAGTCGCGCAAGATCCTCGGCCTGCCCGGCCTCAAGGTGTCCGCGACCTGTGTGCGCATCCCCGTGATCCGCACCCACGCGCTGGCCGTGCACGCGGTCTTCGAGCGCGAGGTCACCCAGGAGCACGCCCAACAGATCCTCCGGGACGCCCCGGGCGTGGTGCTGTACGACGACCCGGCGGCGGGGGAGTTCCCCACCCCGAACGACGTGGTCGGGACCGACCCGGTCTGGGTCGGCAGGGTGCGGCGGGCGCTGGACGACCCGGCCGCGCTGGACCTCTTCCTCTGCGGTGACAACCTGCGCAAGGGCGCGGCGCTGAACGCCCTTCAGCTCGCCGAACTGGTGGCGGGCGAGCTGTCCGGCTGACCCTTCGTCGGCCCGGTGCGAACCACGTCTGCACATTCCTGTCCGGAATCCCCCCGAGGATCCCCTGGAGGGGTCTTCCACGCATACGGAAGAATGTCCTGTGGGCTGGGCAACCATGACAGGGGATCGAGTGTCCAACGGGCGTGGCGAACGTGATGGTGGGGGTACGGGCGGGCATCTCGGCGACGGCCGCGGTGACGCTCCCGCTGCGTGCCCCGCGACCGGTGGACAGGGGCGGCCGGCGGCCCGCGGAGACGCGCGCCCCGCGGCCCGCGGATAGGCCGGAAGATAGCCAGATGACGGCGGTCGCACCCGGCCCGGCGGACTCCGGGGCCGGCCTCGGCGCGGGCACCAGCGAGGACCTGCTCACCGAGACCTACCAAGCCCACTACCGTTCCCTGCTGCGGCTGGCCGCGCTGCTCCTCGACGACCTCTCCACCTGCGAGGACGTGGTGCAGGAGGCGTTCATCCGGGTGCACGCGGCCCGGCGGCGGGTGCGCGAGCCGGAGAAGACCCTCGCCTATCTGCGGCAGACCGTGGTCAACCTGTCCCGCTCCACCCTGCGTCGCCGGATCCTCGGTCTGCGGCTGCTGCCGAAGCCCATGCCTGACATGGCCAGTGCAGAAGAAGGCGCCTACGATGCGCTGGAGCGCGATCAGTTGAAGGCCGCGCTACGGGGTCTGCAACGCCGTCAGCGGGAGGTTCTGGTGCTGCGTTACTTCGTGGACATGACGGAGGCGCAGGTCGCGGAGGCCCTGGGCATCTCGCTCGGCTCGGTGAAGGCGTACGGCTCACGGGGGCTGGCCGCGTTGCGGGTCCGGATGGAGGCCGGGGCATGAGCGACGATCGGCAGGGCGCGGGGGGCTCCGCCGATGCGGTCGGCCCGGAACGCCGAACCGGCAGCGCGCCTTCCGGCGGTGCGTCCTCCGGCGGTGCGTCCCCCGGCGGCGCGTCCCCGGCCGGCGCGGACGGTCTGGACCCCGAGGAGCGCCTGGTCCGGGTGCTGATGCAGCGGGCGGTGTCCGACGTCCAACCCGACCCCGCCGCCCTGCCCCGGATCCGCCGAGCGGTACCCCGTCGGCGGGCCGCCCGACGCGGCGCCTGGACCGGGGCCGCCGCGCTCGCGGTCGCGCTGGCCATCGCCCTGCCCACCCTGCACGACGACGAGCACCTCGGTCTCTCCGGCGGCCCCGGCTCGCCCTCCGAGCAGAGCAGCGCCACCCCGGCGGTCACCCGCGGCCCGGGGACGACCGGCGGCGGCTCCGCCGGACCGGTCTGGCCGGCCCACCCCGCCACCAGCGGCCCCGGCGGGACGACCGGCCCGTCCGGCTCCGCCACCGCCTCGCCCAGCGCCTGGGCCGGCACGGCCGATCCGGGCAGCGGCCCGGCGGCCTCCTCCGCCGCGGCCACCGCGGGCGGCACCGAGGGCCCGCCCGTACCGCTCTGTACCCGCGCCGACCTCGGACAGGCCACCTCACAGGTCGGCGCGCCCGACGGCGACGGGCGGATCTACGGCTCCTTCACCGTGGTCAACACCTCCGGGCACAGCTGTCTGCTCGGCGGCCCGGGCGCGGTGGCGGTCAGCGGCGCGAGCGGCACGGACCCGGCACGGATCCGGGTGGTCGACCACACGGCGGGCGACCCGGCGACCGGGCTGCCCGCACCCGTCGGAGCGCCGATCGCGGACGGGAACGGCCCGGCACTGGTGCTCGCCCCGCAGGCCGGGTACCGGGTGGAGTTCGGCTGGGTGCCGGACAGCGGCTGCCCGGCGCCGACCGGCGCCTCGCCCACCGCTGCCGTCGGCCAGGCCGCCGCTGCGGGCCCCTCCCCGGCGGCCCAGCCCGGCGGCTCGGGCGGCTCCGGAGGCGTGGCCCCCGCCATGCGGGCCTCCGTGCCGCCGAGTGCGGCGCCCCCGGCCTCCGCCTCTCCGACGGCCGGCCCGACCGGAGCCCCGAGCCCGACGGCCACCGTCACCACGGGCCCGAGCACCCCGCCGCCCACCGTCACCCTCTCCCACACCCCGGCACCGGGCAGCCCGACCGCCGCCACCGCCGTGCTGCTCGGCGCCTGCTCCGGCACCGTCTACCGCACCCAGGCGGAGCCCGCCCCCGCCCCGACCCCGGGCCCGACCGGCTCCCCGACGGCGGGCTGAACCGACCGGTGCCGGTCCGCTCGGTGCTGCCGGGCGGCCCCGGCCCGCGTGGGGCCCGCCCGGTGCGGCGGGGGACCCTGTGGTCGGGAGGGGTGTGAAGAGTCGTTACCGTGGGGGTGTGTACCGGTTCCTCCTCACTCCGCGCTGGCTGAGCGGCACCGCGCTGGCCGTGGCCGCCGTCGCGGTGTGCGTCTGGCTCGGCACCTGGCAGCTCGGCCGCTTCGAGGACAAGGTCTCCTCGCACCGGGACGTCGAGCAGGCGGCGGGCGCGACCGGTCCGGCCAGACCGCTCGGCGAGCTGCTGAGCGCCGCCCAGCCGCAGGTCACCACCGACACCGTCGGCCGACCGGTGACGGTGACCGGGACCTTCGACCAGGCGCACCAGCTGCTCGTCCCCAACCGGGTGGTGGACGGAAAGCAGGGCTACTACGTCCTCACCCCGCTGCACACCGGCGACGGCCGCACCGTCGCCGTCGTCCGCGGCTGGGCCCCGGGCGCGCCGGGCGGGGAGACGTCCGCCGAGGGCGGGTCCGCGGTGGCCCCGGCGCCCGCGGGCGAGGTGAGCGTGACCGGCCGCCTGCAGGCCGGCGAGACCAGCGGCAGCGGCGGCGCGGTGGCCGGCGGGCTCCCGGCGGGCCAGCTCGGCACGATCAACCGGGCCGCGCTCGTCAACAAGCTCTCGGACGACGGCTGGTACGACGGCTGGGTGTCCGCGGACTCGGTGCCGGCCGGGCTGAGCCCGGTACCGACCGTGCAGCCGCAGGGGGGCAACGGGCTCACCCTGCGCGCGTTCCAGAACCTGGGCTACACCCTGGAGTGGTTCGTCTTCGGCGGGTTCGTGGTCTTCATGTGGTTCCGCCTGGTCCGCCGCGAGGCGGAGGCCGAGCAGGACCGGGCCCTCGGGCTGGACCCGGTCCTGGAGTAGCGCGCCGGCTCGGCGCCCTGGCGGCTCGATGCCTTAGCGGCTCGGCTTCGCGGGCGGTACGGCCGGCGCCGCCGGTTTGGACGGGACCGGCGCCGCCGTGGGCACGGTCGGGGTGGCCGGCCTGGCGGGCGTCGCCGACGGGGAGGCCGTGGGCGACTGCGAAGGCGGCGGCTGGTTGCCGCAACGGCTGCTGTTCCCGCTACCGCCGCTGTCGTCGTCCGAGTCGTAGGAGTTGGCGTGGTGGCGCGTGGTGCGCCCCTTGGACGACCCCTTCGAGCCCTTGGACCCCTTCGACCCGGAGGACTTGGACTTGGCCAGCAGGACGCTGCCGCCGTCCTCCCCGGTGTGGAAGGCCGCCTGCACGACGCCGCTCCCCACCGCGCCCATGGCCCGCGCACTCGCCGAGGCCGAAGCCGAAGCGGGGGCCGGTGCCGAAGCGGTGGCCGTAACCGTGGGCCCCGGCGGCGGCGGGCAGGCCGCGTCGGTGTCGTCCTGCCCCGAGCAGCCGGTGAGCGCGAGTGCCGCGGCCACCCCCACCCCCATGATCGTCAACGCACGTCTCACACGGTCCCCCTGTCGGATCTCCCGGCGGGGCCGTCCCCGACGGGAGCCTCGCCCGTCGGATTCTGCCCGACTCCCGCCTGCGCGAGGTGCCGCCGGACGAAGTCGATCTCCAGCCGCAGCTGCTTGATCCGCTCCTCCACCACCAGCGAGCCGTGCCCGGCGTCGTAGCGGTAGACCTCGTGCGGCGTGCCGAGTCCCTCCAGCCGCTCGACGTAGTTCTCGATCTGGCGGATCGGGCAGCGCGGGTCGTTCACCCCGGCGCTGATGTAGACCGGCACCCGCACCCGCTCCACGTACGTCAGCGGCGACGAGGCCGTCCACCGCTCGGGGACCTCGGTGGGCGTGCCGCCGAAGAGCGTGCGGTCCAGGGACTTCAGCGCCTCCATCTCGTCGTCGTACGCGGTGAGGTAGTCCGCGACCGGGACGGCGGCGACGCCGAGCGTCCAGAGCTCCGGCTGGACACCGAGCCCGAGCAGGGTCAGGTAGCCGCCCCAGGAGCCGCCGGTGAGCACCAGCCGCTCCGGGTCGGCGAGCCCGCTCGCCACCGCCCAGGCGCGCACCGCCGCGATGTCCTCCAGCTCGATCAGGCCGACCCGCTCGCGCAGTGCGTCCGTCCAGGCCTGCCCGTAGCCGGTGGAGCCGCGGTAGTTGACCCGGACCACCGCGAAGCCGTGGTCCAGCCAGGCGGCCGGCCCGGCGGCGAAGGAGTCGCTGTCGTGGTGGGTCGGACCGCCGTGGATGTCGAAGACGGTCGGGAACGGGCCCTGGCCGGCCGGCCGCTGGACGAGCGCGTGCACCCGTCCGCCCGGCCCGTCCACCCAGACGTCCTCGACCGGCACCGAGCCCGGCGGTACCGGGCCGGGGGCCCGCAGCACCACCGTCCCGACGGTGGAGCGGACGGCCGACGGCTCGGCGGCGGAGGACCAGAGGAACTCCACCGTGCCGTCCGGGCGGGCGGTCGCCCCGCCGACCGTGCCGCGCGGGGTCTCCAGCCGGGTCAGCGTCCCGGAGTCCAGGGAGTAGGAGAACAGCTCGCTGCGCGCCTCGTACTCGTGCTCGACCAGCAGCGCACGCGCCCCCGGGCGCCACTGCGCCGAGACGTCGCCGGGCAGCTCGCGCCCCTGCTCGTCGCGCAGCTCCAGCGCCGTCTCGGCGCCGGTCGCGACGTCCCAGAGCATCGGTTCCCAGCGGCCGCTGCGCTGGTGGGCGACCAGCAGTCGGGTGTCGCCCTCGACCGGGGCGAAGCCGAGGCAGGCGACGCCGCGCGGCTCGGCCCGGCCGGTGACCTCGTCCAGCTCGGCGACGGTCGAGCCGTCGGCCAGCCGGACCACCCGCAGCGCGGAGTGCATGGCGTCGCCGTGCTCGGTGTGGTCGATGGCCAGCAGGGCGCTGTCGTAGCTGAGGTCCCCGATGCCGCCGTACTCCTCGTGCCGGTAGATCTCGACGGCCTCGGCGGCCCCCGGGCGGCGCAGGTGCAGGGTGGTGCCGTCCTCGTCGGTGGAGCGGCCGACCACCACCGTGCCGTCCCGGCCGAGCGCCAGGCCCGCCGAGTAGGAGGCCGCCAGACCGGGCACGGCCTCCTCGTCGGGGCCGTCCGCGCCGTCCGGCCGACCGGCGAAGGGCTGGCGGCGCCAGATGCCGAACTCGTCGCCGTCGTGGTCGTCGAACCACCACACCCAGGCGCCGTCGGGGGACAGCTCGGCGTCCGTGGTGCCGTTCGGCCGGTCGGTGACCCGGCGGTGGGTGTCGTTGGCGCGGTCCCAGGCGTAGACCTCGTAGGTACCGGTCGCGTTGGACACGTACAGCGCCCGGGCGGGGGCGTCCTCCGCCCAGTCCGGCAGTGAAACCCTGGCCGCCCTGAACCGCTGCTCCCACGCCGGTACGGCGCTCTTCTCCTCGCTCATCCACCCATCCAACCCGATCCGCGGGAGGGAACGGAACGGGCGGGCGGGCCCGATCGGCCCACCCGCCCGCTTGCGCCCGCCGCTACGGCGGTGGCCGCCTCAGCTCCGGTCCGTTTCCGCCCGCCGCCGCGGCAGCAGCTGGACCAGGCCCGCGAGCAGCAGTTCCAGTACCGTCAGGGCCGCGAGGCTCCGGCCGAAGGCCGCGACCGGGTCGCCGGCGCCGTAGTAGACCAGGCCGATCAGCGCGATCCCGAGCGCCCCGGCGACCTGCTGGACGGTGGCCAGCACCCCGGCCGCCGAACCGGCCAGCCGCGGCTCGACCCCGGCCAGCACCACGCCGGTCACCGGGGCGATCACCAGGCCCATCCCCAGGCCGTCCACGAACAGGCCCGGCACCAGCCACCAGACGCTGCCGGTCGTCCCGCCGCCGTACACGGCCAGGTCCAGCAGGACCAGCCCGGCCGCCATCAGCAGTCCGCCGAGCGCGACCGCCTGGCGGCCGAGGCGGGCGGCGACCAGGTGCGCCCGGGTGGAGGTGAGCAGATAGCCGAGGCCGATCGCGGTGAACACCAGGCCGGCGCCGAGCGCGTCCAGGCCTCGGCCCAGCTGCAGGTGCAGGGCGAGCACCAGGAAGAAGGACGCCTGGCCGAGCCAGAAGGCGAGCTGGGCGAGCAGACCCGCGGTGAAGGCCCGGCTGCGGAAGAGCCCGGTGTCGACCAGCGGCGTACCGGTGTGCCGGTGCTGGTGGACGGCGAAGACGGCGAGCAGCGCGACCGCGCCGCCCAGGCAGAGCCAGGTCCACAGCGGCCAGCCCTGCTCACGGCCCTGGATCAGCGGCAGCACCAGACCGGTCAGCCCGAGGGTGGCCAGCAGCACGCCCACCGGGTCCAGGCCGGGGCGCTGCGGGGCGCGGGACTCCGGCAGGCAGCGGCGGACCAGGGCGAGCGCGGCGAGCCCGATCGGCAGGTTGATCAGGAAGCAGCTGCGCCAGTCCAGGCCGAACACGTCCGCCCGGATCAGCACGCCGCCGATCAACTGGCCGAACACCGCGCCGACGCCCATCGTCAGCCCGTACATCGCGAACGCCCTGGCCTGGGCCGCGCCGCTGAACGCCGTCCGCAGGATGGCCAGCACCTGCGGGCCCATCAGCGCCGCCGCCAGACCCTGCACGACCCGGGCCCCGACCAGTGCGGACGCCGTCGGGGCCAGGCCGCAGCCCGCCGAGGCGAGGGTGAACAGGGCCAGGCCGAGGGCGAACACCCGGCGCCGCCCGTAGCGGTCGCCGAGCCGGCCGGCGGTGACCAGTCCAGCGGCCAGCGCCAGACCGAACCCGGCGATCACCCATTGGACGGCGGATGGTCCGGCTCGTAGATCGGCTTGGACGGACGGGACGGCCACGTTGACGATGAAGAAGTCGAGCGCGGTCATGAAGGTGGTGGTCAGCACGACCGGCAGCAGCCCCCTGGTGGAGGGGTCCGGGCTCTTCGCCGTGGTCGGCCTGGTCCGCAGGGCGGTGCTCATCTCGGATGCTCCTCAAGGGGGTTCGGCGCGGTGAACAGGGGCGGGAGGGTGCGGGACAGGTGGGCGGGGGCGGCCGGGTGCCGCCTCCCGCCCGGTGGCCGCAGGGCTCAGGCGCCCGGGACGCGGTCCAGGAAGCCGTACACGGAGGCGATCCGTCCGTCCGGACCGGCCACCAGCACGTCGAAGCCGACCACCAGCGGCTCGGCCCCGGCCGGCCCGAGGTTCCAGGTGAACCGGGCGATGTCGTGGTGGGCGTCGACCGGACCGAGGGTGAACTCCAGCCCGGTGAACTGGCCCTGGGCCGCGGCGATCACGGCGTCGATGCCGTCCCGGCCGGTGACGGCCGCCAGCGGGTCGGTGTAGCCGCCGTCCTCGCTCCACAGCTCGTCGATCAGCTTGCGGCGGGCCGTCGGGTCGGTCTCGTTCCAGGTGGCCAGGTAGCGCTCGGCGAGCTGCTGGAGGTCGCTGCTCTGGATGGCGTTCATGGTCTTCTCCCTTGTCCTGGCGGGGGGTTGGCCGGCTCTCCGGCTTCCGTCCCACCGCTGGTTCCGGCTGCTTGTTCCTGCTGGTCATGAAGGTACGGACGGCGCGCGGCGGGCGAATCCGTCACGCATAGGTAGGGGTGTACGTAGGTCGCGCCGGTAGGGTCGGGGGATGCTGTACGGGAGGGAGCGGGAGCAGGCGCTGGTCGACGGCCTGCTCGACGGGGCAAGGGGCGGCCGCAGCGGGGTGCTGGTGCTGCGCGGGGAGCCGGGCATCGGCAAGACCGCGCTGCTGGAGCACGCGGTGGCGGAGGCGGGTGACGGGTTCCGGGTGGTCCGCGCGGCCGGCGTCGAGTACGAGGCCGAACTGCCCTTCGCCGGGCTCAGTCTGCTGCTCGCCCCGGGCCTCGACCGGCTCACCGCCCTGCCGGGCCCGCAACGGCGTTCGCTGGAGGCCGCGTTCGGACTCGGCGAGGCCGTCACCGCACCCGGGGGAGCGCCCGCCGACCGACTGCTCACCGGCCTCGCCACCCTCGGACTGCTCGCCGAACTAGCCGCCGACCAGCCCCTGTTGTGCGTAGTGGACGACGTCCAGTGGCTCGACCGGGCCTCCCTGGACGCGGTACTGCTGGCCGCCCGTCGGCTTCAGGCGGAGGGGGTCGCCCTGCTGCTCGCCGCGCGCGACGGCGGCCCCGGAGCCGGCCCGGGCGGCCCCGCCGAGGTGCTTCCGCTGGCCGGACTGCCGGAGCTGCGCCTGGCCGGGCTCGACGAGCCGGACGCCGACCGGCTGCTCACCTCCCGCGCCGGAGCGGGCCTCCCGGGCGAGGTGCGCCGCCGACTGCTCGCCGAGGCGGCCGGAAACCCGCTCGCCCTCACCGAACTGCCCACCACCCCGGCCCCGCCCGCCGATCCGGGTGCGCTCCCGCTCACCAGCAGGCTGCAGATCGCCTTCCACGGCCAGGTCACCGGCCTGCCGTCGGCCACCCAGACGCTGCTGCTGGTCGCCGCCGCCGAGGAGAACGGCGATCTGGACGTCATCCTCCCGGCCGCCGCCGCGCTCGGGGTGTCCGCGGAGCACCTCACCCCCGCCGAGGAGTCGGGCCTGGTCTCCGCCACCGCCGGCCGCCGACTCGCCTTCCGGCACCCCCTGTTGCGTGCCGCCATCATCCAACGCGCGCCGCTCCAGCAGAAACTGACCGTCCATCGGGCCATCGGCGAAGCGCTGGGCGAGGGCGACCGCCGCACCTGGCACCTCGCCCTCGCCGCCACCGCGCCGGACGCCGACCTCGCGGACGCGCTGGAGCGCACCGCGCTGCGCGCCGAGGCCCGCGGCGGCCACGGCGGTGCGGCCGCCGCGTACGAGCGCGCCGCCCGCCTCACCCCCGACCGCGACGGCGCCACCCGACGCCTGGTGCTGGCCGCCGAAGCCGCCACCGAGGAAGGCAAGTTGGCGCAGGCCGAGGCACTCGCCGACCGCGCCGCAGCCCGTACCGACAGCATCTTCGCGCACGCCCTGCTCGACCAGGTCCGGGCCACCGCGCACTTCTGGCGCGGCTCCTACCAGGCCGCCTACCGGCTGCTGTTGGACGCCGCCGCCGCCACCGACATCGAGGCACCGCACGCCGCGCGGATGCTCTTCCAGGCCTTCCACGCCGCCTGGTACGCCGGCGAGGAGCCGGTCGTCACCGTGCTCGACCGGCTGGCCCGGCTCCCGCTGCCCGAGGGTGACCCCCACACCGCGCTGGCCCGCCACCTGCCGGCCGCCGTCCTCCCCGCCCTGGGCCGCCCGGCCGAGCCGCTGCCCACCGCCCGCGAGACCGCGGCGGCCGCCCGCCGGGACGGCGCCGAGACCCCGAGCGACCTGGTCCAGCTCTGCGGCGCGACCCTGATCCTCGGCCGCGACGCCGAGACCATCGACCTCGCGGGTGAACTCATCGCCGAGGCCCGCTCCAAGGGCACCCTCGGCGTCCTGCCCACCCTGCAGTTCTTCCTCGCCGAGGCCGAGCTCTTCCACGGCCGCCACCGCGACGCCGAGGCCACCGCGGGCGAGGCGCTGACCCTCGCCCGGGACAGCGGTCAGCACCAGTGGGTCAGCCAACTCAGCGCGCTGCTGGCCTGCCTGGCCGCGCTCGGTGGCGCCGCCGAGGAGTGCGTGGCCCTGACCGCCACCGCCCTGGCCGGCCCGGCCCTGGCCGCCGACGCGCCGCGGTCCGCCGCCCCCGCCCCCGGTGAGCCCTGGGCACAGTGGGCACTGGGCCTGCTCGACCTCGGCCAGGGCCGGGCCGCCGACGCCGCCGTCCGCCTCCAGGCCCTCACCACCGGCCGCTACCGGCACCACGTCTGCGCCACCCGCGCGATCCCCGACCTGGTCGAGGCCGCCGTCCGCCTCGGCGCCCCCGACCGCGCCGCCGAACCGTACGAGCGCCTGGCCCGCTGGGCCCGCGCCGCCGACCGGCCCTGGGCCGAGGCCCTGCGGCTGCGCTGCCAGGCCCTGCTCGGCCCGGACGAACTCGCCGAGTCCGCCTACCGGTCCGCCCTGGAGCTCCACGACGGCACCGACCGCCCGTTCGAGCAGGCCCGCACCGCCCTGCTCTACGGCGAGTGGCTGCGCCGCGAACGCCGCCGCACCGACGCCCGCCCCCACCTGCGCGCCGCCCTGGAGACCTTCGAACGCCTCGCCGCCCACCCCTGGGCCGAGCGCGCCCGCACCGAACTCACCGCCACCGGCACCGCCGCCCCCGCGACCACACCCGCCGACGCCCCCGAGGGCTCACTCGCCGCCCTCACCCCGCAGGAGCTCCAGATCGTCCGCCTCGCCGCCCAGGGCCTCACCAACCGGGACATCGCCGCCCAGCTCTTCCTCAGCCCCCGAACGGTCGGCCACCACCTCTACAAGGCCTACCCCAAACTCGACGTCACCTCCCGCACCGACCTCCCCGCCCTCTTCTGACCCGCTCGCCCCCTGTGCAGCCGAGCACGCCGGAGGCTCCCGAGCGGGGCCGCCCTGGAGGTGGACTTCGGGGTCTTCTCCCGGATCTCTCCAGAGGCGCCCCTGAAAAGCAGTCAGGGCCGGTGTCCTGTGAAGGACACCGGCCCTGAGCTGGTGTTACTGGGTCGGGGTGGCGGGATTTGAACCCACGGCCTCTTCGTCCCGAACGAAGCGCGCTACCAAGCTGCGCCACACCCCGGTCCTGCTGTTTGCCGCTCCGTCTCCTTCGCGACGAGTAGAACTCTACCGGACGCTCGCCGAGAGACGAAATCCGATTCCCGGAGAGCGTCCGCCGCAGGTCAGCGGGGTGGAGTGAGGGTGAGCAGGGTGGCCTCGGGGGGGCAGGCGAAGCGGACCGGGGTGTAGCGGTTGGTGCCGCAGCCGGCGGAGACGTGCAGGTAGGAGCGGCGGCCGCCGGCCTGGTGGGTGGAGAGGCCCTTGACCCGCTTCGCGTCGAGGTCGCAGTTGGTGACCAGGGCGCCGTAGAAGGGGATGCAGAGCTGGCCGCCGTGGGTGTGGCCGGCCAGGATCAGCGGGTAGCGGTCGGCGGTGAAGGCGTCCAGGACCCGGAGGTACGGGGCGTGGACGACGGCGAGCGAGAGGTCCGCGTCGGCGGACGGGCCGCCGGTGACCTCGCTGTAGCGGTCGCGCCGGATGTGCGGGTCGTCCAGGCCGGTGAACTCCAGGTCGAGCCCGTTGATGGTCAGCCGGCCCCGGGTGTTGGTGAGGTCGAGCCAGCCGGCGGCGTCGAAGCCGTCGCGCAGCTTCTCCCACGGGTTGTGCACGGCGCCGCTGATCCCGCGGCCGGCGGTGCCGTCGGGGTTGTTCATGCCGTGGACGCCGCTGCGCATGGCCTGGAGGTACCGGGCCGGGTTCTTGCGGGCGGGGCCGTAGTAGTCGTTCGACCCGAAGACGTACACGCCGGGGAACTCCATCAGGGGCCCGAGCGCGTCCAGGGTGGCGGGGACGCCGAGCGGGTCGGAGAGGTTGTCGCCGGTGTTCACCACCAGGTCGGGACGGAGCCCGGCGAGGCTCTGCAGCCAGCGCTGCTTCTTGTCCTGGCCGCTCACCATGTGGATGTCGGAGACCTGCAGTACCCGGATGGGACGGGCGCCCCGGGGTAGGACGGGGACCTCGATCCGGCGCAGCCGGAAGGAACGCACCTCGTACCCAACCGAGTAGGCGAGGCAGGCGGCGCCGGTGGCGGCGATTCCGAGGGGGACGGAGTACAGCGGTCGCATCGCTCCATGCTCTCAGACGGCGGATCAGCTGGTGAACGTCCGGTGGGCGCGGGGGGACACGCGGGCGTACTCCATGCGCCTTCGGTGCGGTGCCGGGCCCGGCAGCCGCCGGGCCCGGCACCGCTCGCCGGTGCGCGCGTGGCCGGGACCGTTCCCCGGGGCCGTCGGGCCGGCTGCCCAGCCCGCCCGCGGAGCCTTCGCAGGCCTTGACGATCCCGCCGACCCGTCGGGCGAGTCGGCCGCCGGGCGGTCCCGGGGAACCGGGCCCGGCGCGCCAGGGCGGTCGCGGGGTCAGCTCTCCTCCCGGCCTCCCGGGTGCTCGTCGGCGTGGTCGCGCCGGGCCCGCAGTGCCCGGACCTTGTGCCGGTTGCCGCACCGCTCCATGGAGCACCAGCGCCGTCGGCCGGGCCGGGAGGTGTCGACGAAGAGCAGTTGGCAGTTGTCGCCGCCGCACTGGCGGACCCGGTCCGCGTGCGGCCCGGTGAGCAGGGCGATCGCGTCGCGGGCGACGGTGGAGACGAGCTGGTCGCCGTCGGCCGGCAGCGGCGCGGCGGCCGAGCCGTCGGGGCCGATCTGCGGGACCAGCGGGGGGTGCGCGGCGGCCCGGTTGAGCACGGCGTAGTCCGCCGCCGCCCCGGCCTCCCCGTGGGCGCACGCCTCGGCGAGCCGCCAGAGCGCGTCGCGCAGGGTCCGCGCGGCGGCGAGCTGCTCCGCGCTGATGGCGATCCGGTCCGCCGGCTGCCGCAGCCGCGACTGGGGCAGCCACGCGGCGAGGTCCTCCGGCCGGTGCAGCACCTCGTACCGCGCGTAGGCACCCGGTCCGCCGGTCACCAGCAGCTCCAGGCAGAGCGCCCCCGGATCGAAGCGGAACCGCGCGCCTCCGGGGGTGGTCAGCACCAGTCCGGAGGCCGGTTCGTCGGAAGCAGTCATGTAACCATTATGAGGAGTTACAGCTGCTCGGGGGGAGGCTTCGGGGTTAATGCCGGGCGATCGAACGGCGCAGGTGGGAGACTCGGGCCCATGACGACGCTCAAGGCGCAGCTGCAGGAGGACCTCACGGCTGCCATCAGGGAACGGGACGAGCTCCGCTCGTCCACCATCCGGCTCACGCTCGCCGCTGTCACCAGTGAGGAGGTGGCGGGCAAGGAGAAGCGGGAGCTCTCGGACGGTGAGGTGCTGAAGGTGCTCGCCCGCGAGGCGAAGAAGCGCCGGGAGGCCGCCGAGGCGTTCGACAACGCCGGTCGGGCCGCGCAGGCCGACCGGGAGCGGGCCGAGGGCGTGGTGCTCGACGGGTACCTGCCCAAGCAGCTGTCCGACGAGGAGCTGGCGGCGATCGTGGCCGCCGCCGTCGCCGAGAGCGGCGCGACCGGGCCGCAGGGCATGGGCGCCGTGATGAAGCTGGTGAAGCCGAAGGTGGACGGTCTGGCCGAGGGCGGCCGGGTGGCCGCCGTGGTGAAGGCCGCGCTTTCCTGAGCACGCGCCGACGCCCGGCCCGCTGACGTGGCCGGTGCCCACGGCGAAGGGGCGCCCCCCGAGTGACCACTCGGGGGGCGCCCCTTTCCATTCGCTGCGTCAGCGGGTCAGCGGTGGCCGCCGCCGTTGCCGTTACCGTTGCCGTTCCCGTTCCCGCCGATGATCCCGGGCGGGAGGGTGAACCCGCCGCCGATCATCCCGCCGGCGTTCGTCGCGCCGCCGGGGTTGCCGCCGCCGGGGTTGCCGCCCGCAGGGTTGCCGCCGGCCGGGTTGCCGCCCGCCGCGTCGCCGCTCGGCGGGGTGGCGCCGGCGGTCGGGGTGGCGTTGGGGTCGGGCTTGGGTGCCGGGTCCGGGATGTTGACGGTCTGGAAGCTCTCCTTGGCGGAGCCCTTCAGCGCCTGGTCCATCGCCAGCTTCCAGATCGGGCCGGGGCCGGTGGCACCGAAGACGCCGTCGCCGCCGTAGTAGGTGTCGCCGATCTTGATGTTCTTCATCTCCACACCGCCGGCCGGGCCGCCGATCCAGACGGCGGTGGCGAGCTGCGGCGTGTAGCCGTTGAACCAGGCGGCCTTCTTCTTGTCGGTGGTACCGGTCTTGCCCGCGATCTGGCGGCCGTCCTCCAGGCCGAGTGAGGCGCCGGTGCCCTTCTCCGTCACGTTGAGCAGCACGGTGTTGAGCGCGTCGGCGGTGCTCTCCGACATCGCCTGGCTGCAGCTGGAGGCCGGGACCTTGATGTCCTTGCCGTCCACCGTGGTGATCTTGTTGACCGCGATCGGGGTGCAGTACTTGCCCCGGGCGGCGAAGGTCGCGTAGACGTTCGCCATGGTCAGCGGGGACATCTCCTGGGTGCCCAGGGTGATGGCCGGAACGACGTCCAGCTTGTCACCGCTGGCCCGGGTGGTGATGCCGAGCTTGTTGGCCATCTGCTTGACCGGGCAGAGACCCATCTCGGCCTCCATCTGCACGAAGTAGGTGTTGACCGAGCGGGCCATCGCCTCCTTCAGCTCGTAGGGGCCGACCTCGCTCTTGCTCTCGTTCGGGACGAACCGCTTGTCGCCCTTCTCGGTGTTCTTCCAGGTGCCTTCGCAGGTCTTCATCGTCGGCCACTCGATGCGGTTCTCCGACGGGTACGCCTGGGTGGGGGAGATCCCGGACTCCAGCGCCGCGGCCGCGATGATCGGCTTGAAGGTCGAGCCCGGCTGGAAGCCGTTGCCGCCGCCCATCGCCGCGTCGACGTTGAGGTTGACGACGGTCTGGTTCTTGTTCGGGTCCAGGCCGTACGGGCGGGTCTGGGCCATCGCCAGGATCTTGCCGCTGCCCGGCTCCATCATGGTCGCGGCGGCCGACACCGAGTCGGTGACCTTGACCTTGCTGGTCACCGCGTTCTGGGCGGCGGCCTGCTTGTCCGGGTCGAGGGTGGTGTAGATGTTCAGGCCGCCCTGGTCCCAGAACTTCTTGCGCTCGGCGGCGGTCTTGCCGAACACCGGGTCCTGCTTGACCACGTGCCGGACGTAGTCGCAGAAGAAGCCCATCCCGGCGTTGGCGGTGATGCAGCCGTTCTGCGGGTCCTTGTACTTCAGACCCAGCGGGGCGGCCTTCGCCTCCTTCGCCTGGTCGGCGGTGATGTGCTTGTTCTCCAGCATCTTGTCGATCACCACGTTGCGCCGCTTCACCGTGTTCTCGGGGTAGCGCACCGGGTCGTACTGGGAGGGGTTCTGCACCACGCCGGCCAGGGTGGCGGCCTCGGCGATGGTCAGGTCCTTGTTGTTCTTGCTGAAGTACCGCTGGGCCGCCGACTCCACGCCGTAGGCCTGGTGACCGTAGAAGGTGATGTTCAGATAGTTGGTGAGGATCTGGTCCTTGGTCAGATCCTCCTCCAGCTTGATCGCGACCTTCAGCTCCTGGATCTTGCGGCCCAGGGTCTTGCGCTGCGCCTCCAGCACGGCGGCCTGGTCGTCACCGGCCTTCTCGACGTTGACGTTCTTCACGTACTGCTGGGTCAGCGTCGAGGCGCCCTGCGAGGCGGTGCCGCTCTCGGCGTTCTTGCTGGCCGCGCGGAGCACGCCCTTGAGGTCGACGGCGCCGTGCTCGTAGAAGCGCGCGTCCTCGATGTCCACCTGCGCCTGGCGCATGTAGGGGGACATCTGGTCGGCGGTCAACACCGTGCGGTCGCGCTCGTACACCTTGGCGATCAGACCGCCCTTGGCGTCGAAGATCTGG
Organism: Kitasatospora sp. NPDC052868; assembly: GCF_044547105.1. NCBI lineage: Bacteria > Bacillati > Actinomycetota > Actinomycetes > Kitasatosporales > Streptomycetaceae > Kitasatospora > Kitasatospora sp. NPDC052868. The sequence continues at coordinate 329,217 of NZ_JBITZW010000004.1, forward strand.
GTGGCCTGGGTGAGCGGCGGGGTCTTGAAGTCGTCGGGGATGTTGTCGAAGCTCTCCGCGGTGTTCTTCGCGGTGAGCCCGAGCGCGCCGACGGCGGGCAGGGCCATGCCGGCGAGAAGGACTCCGGAGAGCACGCTGACACCCAGGAACTTCACTCCGTGTCCCGCGAACTCGAGCGGTGACCCGCGGCGCCGGCCGCGCGGAGCTCCGTTGTTGCCTGGGCTCTGGGATGCCTGGGGGCGCTTCGGTGCCATGGGGAGAACCCTACGTCGCCGAATACCGCACAGAGGCGCAGGTGTTCGCCTAGGCTTGTCACAAGCTTGCGACAGCTTCGGTGCGTCAACATCGCTCACTCTTGTGAGTGATGAGGTTTGCCCGAATTGCCCCCCGATGGGCTGCTTTTGAGGTAGCTGTCACCTGCTGCACCCCTGTTTTTGGTGGCGCTCCGTGACGACGCGCGTGGCTAGAGTGGCGCCCGTGTTCCTGGCAAGGCTTGCGACCTGCGATCACTCCAACGAGTGAGCTGAGTGATACCCATAGTCCAATCGGGTCATTCGAGATTGAGCCCGAAGGGGCTGTTGCAAGCTGTCGTTCTTCCGTAACGTCCTCAACTGGCAACGGTGAATATGCCGTTGCCGCCGTGGGGGAGCCTCGATTCGGGAGAGGACGGCGCCGGCATGGGCTGGGTAGACGACTGGAGTGCGCAGGCCGCCTGCCGCACTAGTGATCCGGACGAACTGTTCGTCCAGGGGGCGGCGCAGAATCGCGCCAAGGCGGTGTGCAGCGGGTGCCCCGTCCGCACGGAGTGCCTGGCGGATGCGCTGGACAACCGGGTGGAGTTCGGGGTCTGGGGCGGTATGACGGAGCGCGAGCGCAGGGCGCTGCTGCGCCGCCGTCCGACGGTGATGTCCTGGCGGCGGCTGCTGGAGACGGCCCGCACGGAGTACGAGGAGTCCCTCGCCACCGGCGTGATACTGACGGACTACGCCCAGGCGGGCTGAGCAGCGGCGTCCGGACGGACCGTCCGGCATACACCGCGCCGCACCACGCAGCGCCACACCACACGGCGCCGGACCACACGGCGCCCGCCGACCTGCACGGATCCGCGGAGCTGTACGGATCCGTCGGGCTGCATGGAACGGCCGCGCTACACGGCACCGCTCAGGCGGTCCCCGATGGCGCGCAGCCCTTCCAGGTCGTGGACGTCCCCGGGCAGTGCACCGACCTCGACGATCGACACGTCCGGGTACACCGAGACGAAGCGGTCGCGGGTGCGACGCTCCCTCGTGAGGATCTGCATCCGCTCGGCGTGCAGGCGCAGGAGTCCGGCGGCGAGCAGTTCGGCCTCGGGGGAGGCGTTCTCCGAACCGTTCTCCTCCAGCGCCTCGGCCGCTGCCAGCGCGCGCTCGGCGGTCAGCTGCGGAGCCCCCGTACCGTGCACCCGGTTGAGCACCAGGCCGGCCAGCGGCATCCGGTCGGCCGCCAGCCGGTCGACGAAGTACGCGGCCTCGCGCAACGCGTCCCGCTCGGGCGCCGCCACCACCAGGAACGCCGTACCCGGCGCCTTGAGCAGCTGGTACGTCCGGTCCGCGCGCTCCCGGAAGCCGCCGAACATCGAGTCCATCGCGCTGACGAAGGTCTGTACGTCGGTCAGCAGCTGGGCCCCGAAGATCTTGCCGAGGGTGCCGGTGAGCAGGCCCATCCCGGCGTTGAGGAACTTCATCGCACTGCGCCCGCCGACCTTGGCCGGCGCGGTCAGGATGCGGATCACCTTGCCGTCCAGGAAGGACCCGAGCCGGTTCGGCGCGTCCAGGAAGTCCAGCGCGGAGCGGGACGGCGGGGTGTCGACGACGATCAGGTCCCACTCCTCGGCCGCGCGCAGCTGGCCGAGCTTCTCCATCGCCATGTACTCCTGGGTGCCGGCGAAGCCGGCCGACAGGGACTGGTAGAAGGGGTTCTCCATGATCGCCTTGGCCCGCTCGGGATCGGCGTGGGCCAGCACGACCTCGTCGAAGGTCCGCTTCATGTCGAGCATCATGGCCTGGAGCTCGCCCTCGCCGGTGACGCCCTTGACGACCCGGGGGGTGTTGTCCAGCTCGGTCAGGCCCATCGACTGGGCCAGTCGGCGGGCCGGGTCGATCGTCAGCACGACGACCTTGCGGCCGCGTTCGGCGGCCCGCAGCCCGAGCGCCGCGGCGGTGGTGGTCTTGCCGACCCCGCCCGAGCCGCAGCAGACGATGATCCTCGTCTTCGGGTCGTCGATCAGCCCGTCCACGTCGAGACGGCCGCCGTTCCCACGCATCGCGTTGCCCCGCCCACCCTGCCCGCTCACGCCGCCCCCTGACGCTTCAGTTCGCCCGCCAGCCGGTAGAGGCCGCCGAGGTCCACGCCCTCGCCCAGCAGCGGCAGCTCGTACGTCGGCAGCTTGAGCTGCTGCAGGTCCGCGCGCTGCTCGCGCTCCAGCTCCACCCGCTCGGCATGCTCTCTGGCCTGCTCCAGCAGCGGGTCGATCAGCGGCTCCACCGCGGCCCGGACGGTCTCCGGCTTGCGGGAGCGCCCGCCGAGGCCCGCCTCGCCGAGGGCCAGCGCGACCTCCTCGCGGTGGTCCCCGTCCACGGCTGCGACCGCCGCCGCGTCCAGCACCGGCGGCCGGACCATGTTCACCATCACCCCGCCCACCGGGAGGGCGGCCTCGCGAAGCTCGGCGAAGCCGTCGACGGTCTCCTGCACCGGCATCTCCTCCAGCAGGGTGACCAGGTGCACCGCGGTCTCCGGGGACTTCAGCACCCGCATCACGGCCTGCGCCTGCGTGTGGATCGGCCCGAACCGGGCCAGTCCGGCCACCTCGGAGTTGACGTTGAGGAAGCGGGTGAGCCGCCCGGTCGGCGGCGCGTCCATCACGATCGCGTCGTACTTCCGGCGGCCGTCCGGCCCCTTGCGCCGGGACGCCTCGCAGGCCTTGCCGGTGAGCAGCACGTCCCGGACGCCGGGTGCGACGGTGGTGGCGAAGTCGACGAAGCCGACCTTCTGCAGCGCCTTGCCGGCCCGGCCGAGCTTGTAGAACATGTCGAGGTACTCGAGCAGCGCCAGCTCGGTGTCGATGGCCAGCGCATAGACCTCTCCGCTGCCGCTGCCGCTGCCGCTGACACCACCGCCTCCGCTGCCGCCGTCGCCGGCGGGTGTGGCCGGGGGCAGGCCGAGCTGGGCCCGGGAGACCGAGGCGATCCGGCGCTCCTCGTAGGGCAGCGCGGCGATCCCGAACAGCTCGGCGATGCCCTGGCGGCCCTCCACCTCTACCAGCAGGGTCCGCCTGCCGTCGGCGGCGAGCGCCAGTGCCAGCGCCGCGGCCAGGGTGGTCTTCCCGGTGCCGCCCTTGCCGCTGACCACGTGCAGCCGTACGCCCTCCCAGTCGGGATCGCGCCGGGCCGCCTGGCCGGGGGTGCGTGCCACGCTCCGTCTCCGTCCGTCTTCGAGGGCCGTGGGCCGCTCCGCCGGCAGACACCGTTCCGGTGCCCTTCCACAGGTGCCCTCCCGCGAGGGTAACCAGGGACCGCGCCGGATGCCGGGAGCATCAGGGGGGCCGGACCTGAATCATGCCCGGTTTGTGGCCCACCTCACACGCCGGGCCGCGGCCCGCGCGGATCGCCGTGAAGGCTCGTCTAGAGTCTGGCCATGACCAAGTGGGAATACATGACGGCGCCTCTGCTCGTACACGCCACCAAGCAGATCCTGGACAACTTCGGCCACGACGGCTGGGAGCTCGTCCAGGTCGTGCCGGGTCCGAACCCGGAGCAGCTGGTGGCCTACTTCAAGCGGGAGAAGAGCGCATGAGCAAGGTCGAGGAGAAGCTCGCCGAGCTGGGCCTGAGCCTGCCGCCGGTGGCCGCCCCGGTCGCCGCGTACGTGCCGGCCCTGCGGTCGGGCGAGTTCGTGTTCACCTCCGGCCAGCTGCCGATGGTGGGCGGCAAGCTGCCGAACACCGGCAAGGTCGGAGCGGAGGTCACCCCCGAGGAGGCCAAGCAGCTCGCGCAGATCTGCGCGCTCAACGCGCTGGCCGCGGTGAAGTCGGTGATCGGCGACCTGGACCTGATCGAGCGGGTCGTGAAGGTGGTCGGCTTCGTCGCCTCCGCCGCCGACTTCACCGGTCAGCCGGGTGTCATCAACGGTGCCAGCGAGCTGCTCGGCCAGGTGCTGGGCGAGGCGGGCGTGCACGCCCGCAGCGCCGTCGGCGTCACCGTGCTGCCGCTGGACGCCCCGGTCGAGGTCGAGCTCCAGGTCCGGGTCAAGACGGGCGTGTGATCGTGCGGCGCGGCGCGTCCTGAGCCGTGGGGCGCGCCGCCGCCGAACGGGGGACCGGGCGGCTCTGTCCAAGCCCGCCCCCCGGCGCTTAGCATCCGGGCATGGACCATCGAGCAACGACGCTCCCGATGCCGCCCGGCTGGCCTGCCCGGATCCGGGCGGTCGAGTCCGGCGAGCTGACCCCGCCGGCGCCCAAGCCCTCCGCCACCGTGGTGCTGCTGCGGGACGCGGCCGACGGGCCGCAGGCGTACCTGCTGCGCCGACGCACCTCGATGGCCTTCGCCGCCGGCATGTACGCCTACCCGGGCGGCGGGGTGGACCCGCGCGACGCCGAGGCCGAGCTCGGCTGGGCCGGACCGGGCCCCGCCGAATGGGCACGGCGGCTGGGCGTGGACGCCCGGACCGCGCAGGCGGTGGTCTGCGCGGCAGTCCGGGAGACCTTCGAGGAGGCCGGCGTCCTGCTGGCCGGACCGGACGCCGACAGCACCGCCGAGCCCCGGGACTGGACCGCCGAGCGGGCCGCCCTGGAGGCGCACGAGCTCTCCTTCGCCGACTTCCTCCGCAGCCACGGGCTGCTGCTGCGCAGCGACCTGCTGGCGGGCTGGGCCCGCTGGGTCACCCCGGCCTTCGAGGAGCGCCGGTACGACACCTGGTTCTTCGTCGCGGCCCTGCCGCCCGGTCAGAGTGCGGCCCAGGAGGTCGGCGAGGCCGACAAGGTCGCCTGGCTCTCCCCGGCCGACGCCGTCAGCGGCTACGAGCAGGGCCGGTACGGCATGCTGCCGCCGACCGTCACGGTGCTGCGGGAGCTGCTGCCGGTGCGCGACGCCGCCGGGGCGCTGGACGCGGCCGCGGGCCGGTCGCTGGACCCGATCCTCGGCCGCGCCGAGGTGAGGGGTGATCGAATGACGGTTCGATGGTCGGGGTATGAAGAGCTGACCATCGATGGAGACTTTCCCGAGGACCGCTGACCCTGGGGACCGCTGACCCCGGGGACGACTGACCTTGGACCGCTGACCCGGGGCCGCTCGGCCCGCCGGTACAGCCCACCGATTTCCGCAACGCCGACAGAGGAAGGACCGACGCCCGATGACCCACAACGATGTGGCTCGCCGGACGGCACGCGAGATGCCCGCCCGCAGCCTGACCCCCCGCACCCTGGCCTTCGAGGCCGAGATCGTCGAGGAGGGCGGTCGCGGCCTGCGCGACCTCCTCCGGGCACTGCCCGCGCGCGTGCTCGGCCACCCCGGTGGGGGCGGCCGGTGAGCGGACTCCTCCCGGGTGACCCCGCCGCCGCCATCGGCGGCGAGGCCACCCCCCGGGCACTCTGCGTGCTGGCGCCGAACCCGTCACCGATGACGCTGGACGGCACCAACACCTGGCTGCTCTCCGAGCCCGGCTCGGACCTGGCCGTGGTCGTCGACCCCGGCCCGCTCGACGAGGGCCACCTGCGCCGGGTCGTCGACGCCGCCGAACAGCAGGGCAAGCGCATCGCGCTCACCCTGCTCACCCACGGCCACGCCGACCACGCCGAGGGCGCGGCCCGCTTCGCGGAGCTCACCCGGACCGAGGTGCGAGCGCTGGACCCGGCGCACCGTCTCGGCTCCGAGGGCCTCACCCACGGCCAGCGCCTGGACGTCGGCGGCCTGGACCTGCGGGTGGTCGGCACCCCCGGGCACACCTCGGACTCGCTGACCTTCCACCTCCCGGCCGACGGCGCGGTCCTCACCGGAGACACCGTGCTCGGCCGCGGCACCACGATGGTCGCCCACCCCGACGGCCGGCTCGGCGACTACCTGGACTCGCTGCGCCGCCTGCACACGATGGCCTCCGAGCACGGTGTGCGGACGGTGCTGCCCGGCCACGGGCCGGTCCTCGCGGACGCCCTCGGCGCCGTGGACTACTACCTGGCCCACCGGGCCAACCGCCTCGCGCAGGTGGAGACGGCGGTCGAGGCCGGCTGCCGGACGGCGCCCGAGGTGGTGGCCCGGGTCTACGCGGACGTCGATCCCGCGCTCTGGCCGGCCGCCGAGCTGTCCGTCCGCGCCCAGCTGCAGTACCTGGAGGAGCACGGGTTGATCTGACACCCGCTCCGGCCGTCCGGACACACGCGAAGGCCCGGACACACGCGAGGGCCCGTGCACCAACCGGTGCACGGGCCCTCGCGTACGTCTGCTCCGACCGGGGTCAGCGCGAGCGGCGGGACAGCCGCTCGACGTCCATCAGGACCACCGCGCGGGCCTCGAGCTTCAGCCAGCCGCGGCCGGCGAAGTCGGCGAGCGCCTTGTTGACCGTCTCCCGGGAGGCACCGACCAGCTGGGCCAGCTCCTCCTGGGTGAGGTCGTGGGCGACGTGGATGCCCTCGTCGGACTGCACGCCGAACCGGCGGGAGAGGTCCAGCAGGGCCTTGGCGACGCGACCGGGCACGTCGGAGAAGACCAGGTCGGACATCACGTCGTTGGTCCGGCGCAGGCGCCGGGCGATGGCGCGCAGCAGCGCGATCGAGACCTCGGGGCGGGCGTGCAGCCACGGCTGGAGGTCCCCGTGACCGAGGCCCAGCAGCTTGACCTCGGTCAGCGCGCTGGCGGTGGCCGTGCGCGGGCCCGGGTCGAACAGCGACAGCTCGCCGATCATCTCGCTGGGGCCGAGGACGGCGAGCATGTTCTCCCGCCCGTCCGGCGAGGCGCGGTGCAGCTTGACCTTGCCCTCGGCGACGACGTACAGCCGGTCGCCCGGGTCGCCCTCGTGGAACAGCGACTCGCCACGGGCGAGGGTGACCTCGGTCATGGAAGCGCGCAGCTCGCCGGCCTGTTCGTCGTCGAGTGCCGCAAAGAGTGCGGCGCGCCGCAGAACGTCGTCCACGTGCTTCCTCCTTCTCGGCCGTTCGGCCCTGGGGCCGTCCGGCGCAAGTTTTCGTACAGTGCTCTGCATCACCAAGCATGGCGCATGTCGCTCCGATCATATGAGGAGGGGGTGCGCCGAGGGGTGCTGCGAGGGGCCATTCGTACCGACGGGTTACCCGGCGGGGTGTCCGGGGCCGTCCGACGGCGCGAGCAGGGCGTCTGCCACGGCGGTGCGGGCGTAGAGGACCGCGCGGCCCGCCCGGTGGGCGCTGGTCAGGCCGGCCGCCCGTAGCGCGGTGAGGTGCTGGGAGACCCCGGCGGCCGACATTCCGCTCCGGCGGGCGAGCTCGGTGGTCGAGGCGGGCGAGTCGAGTTCGGTCAGCAGCAGGGCCCGGGAGCGGCCGAGTACGGCGGCGAGCGCGTCCGAGTCGCTCCCCGTCCGGGGCTCCCACAGGGTGGCGATGCCGCGGGCGGGGTAGGCGAGCTGCGGCGGGTCGGGCGGCAGCGAGCGGGTCAGCACGCGCGGCCAGGCGAAGGCGGACGGGACGAGCAGCAGCCCGGCGCCGGCCTCGATCCGCTGGACGGCGCAGTGCCGCTCGGCCAGCCGGAGCGCCTGGCCGTCCCACCGGACGGTCTCGTGCAGATCGTCGAGGACTCGGGCGGTGCCCTGCTCGGCGGCCTGCCGGGCCCGGTGGAAGACGTCCGCCTCCAGTACCGCGCGGATCCTGGCCCAGTAGGGGGCGAGGGCCGTCTGCCAGTAGGCCTCGATCTCGGCGGCGACCTTGGGGAGCTGGGCGGCCGGCTCCCGGTACAGCGGCCAGAGCCGCGCGGGGAGCCGGCCGTCGTGCTCGGCGGCCAGGTAGTCGAGGTCGGTCCTGACCTGCTCGTCGGTGGTGGCGGTGATCGCGGCCAGCTCGTCGGCGAGGGCGGGGGAGGGGCCGGTCGGCGCGGGGTTGAGGAAGTCGGGGAGGTGGCCGGTGGGCGGGACCATGGCCGCGAGCCGTCCGCGGTCCAGCCCGGCGGCGCTCAGCCGGGGGCGGACCTGCTCGGCCCAGCGGCGGTGCAGGGCCGGGACGGGTGAGGTGGCCAGGGCCCGGAGGCCGGTCACGACCTCCCACATCGGCGAGACGGCGAACCGGGTCTGGGCCAGGTCGTTCGCCGAGAACGCCAGCTCGGTCCTCATCACGGCACCCCCTCAGGATTCGGTCCCAGCTTAATCAATGGAGTCGGCGGCGGCCCGGGAGCAGGATTCGTCTCGGCAGCCCGGCGGCGAGACCGTCCGGCAGCCGAGGTGAACCCTGCTCCCCAGCGGCCCCAGGCCCGACCGCATGAAAGACGGTGACCCCCGATGTCCACTGACACCCCCACCACCACCCCGCTCCGCGACCGGGCCCTGCGGCTGCGGGAGCTCGTGGCCGACGGGGTGCTCGTCCTGCCGAACGCCTGGGACGCGGGCAGCGCCGCCGTGATCGCCTCGGCCGGTGCGGGCGCGATCGCCACCACCAGCGGCGGAGTCTCCTGGTCGCTCGGGCGCGGCGACGGCCAGCAGCTCGGCCGGGCGGAGATGGTCGAGGCGGCCCGCCGGATCGCCGCCGCCGTCGACCTGCCGGTCTCCGTCGACGCCGAGGGCGGCTACGGCCCGAAGCCCTCCGATGTCGCCGAAACCGTCCGGGCGCTGGTCGGCGCCGGCGCGGCCGGGGTGAACCTGGAGGACTCGACGGCCGTCGGCGGGCCGCTCTTCGCGGTGGCCGAGCAGGCCGCGCGGCTGCGCGCGGCCCGGGAGGCGGCCGCCGAGGCGGGCCTGCCCGAGCTGGTGGTCAACGCCCGGACGGACGTCTTCCTGTTCGGGCTGGGCGGTCTCGACGACGTGCTCGTCCGGGCGCAGGCGTACGCGGAGGCCGGTGCGGACGGCCTCTTCGTCCCCGGCCTGCTGGACCTCGACGCGCTGACCCGGCTGTGCGCCGCCTCCCCGCTGCCGGTGAACGCGATGGCGATGGCGGGCGGGCCGAGCGTGGCGGAGCTCGCGGCCACCGGCGTGCGGCGGATCAGCGTCGGCACCGGCCTGGCCCAGCACGCCTACACCGCCGCCCGCCGGGCCGCCGCCGAGCTGCTCGGTGCGGGCACCCTGACGGAGCTGGAGGGTGCGCTCGGCTTCGGCGAGCTGGACGCGCTGTACCGGCGCTGACCGGGCGGCCGCCGCCGCTCCGAAGCCTGGCGGTGGCCGCCCGGGCCTGCCGGTCCCCGGACCGGCATCGAGCCGACGGGTACACCGGCGCCGACAGGGGAGGCGCCGGTGCACCCGCCGGCTGCCCGTGCCCGTGCCCGCGCCCTGCTCCGGGGCCGTCGCCAGGGCCGGAACAGGACGGCGAGGGCGCGACCGTTGGCGCGATGACCATCCGGGCAAGGGTGCCCGGACGCCGCCGACCTGCTTTGCCCGCGGAGGGCCGTCCGTCCGGCGTAGCCTTCGGGCATGGCAGAGAGCAAGGTCCGGAAGGCCGCGGCCAAGCCGGCGGCGGTGAGGGCGACCGTGAGGCCGAGGAAGCCGGAGTCGCACCTGGCGATGGTGCGAAGGGCACGGAGGATCAACCGGGAGCTGGCGGAGCTGTACCCGTACGCGCATCCGGAGCTGGATTTCGAGGATCCCTTCCAGCTGCTGGTGGCCACCGTGCTGTCGGCGCAGACCACCGACCTGCGGGTGAACCAGACGACGCCCGCGCTGTTCGCGAAGTACCCGACGCCGGAGGACATGGCGGCGGCGGAGCCCGAGGTGCTGGAGGAGATCATCCGGCCGACCGGCTTCTTCCGGGCCAAGGCCAGATCGCTGATCGGCCTGGCCGGCAGACTGCGCGACGAGTTCGGCGGCGAGGTCCCCGGACGGCTGGAGGACCTGGTCACGCTGCCCGGCGTCGGCCGGAAGACCGCGAACGTGGTGCTGGGCAACGCCTTCGGGGTGCCGGGGATCACCGTGGACACCCACTTCGGGCGGTTGGCGCGGAGGTTCGGCTGGACGGCCGAGGAGGAGCCGGAGAAGGTCGAGGCGGCCGTCGCGGAGATCTTCCCGAAGTCCGAGTGGACGATGCTCTCGCACCGGGTGGTGTTCCACGGCAGGCGGATCTGCCACTCCCGCAAGCCCGCCTGCGGGGCCTGCCCGATCGCGCCGCTCTGCCCGTCCTACGGGGAGGGCGAGACCGATGCGGAGAAGGCGAAGAAGCTGCTCAAGTACGAGATGGGCGGTCAGCCGGGCCAGCGGCTGCGGCCGCCCGCCGACTACCCGGGCGAGGCGGCGGCGCGGGCCGACGCCGCCGCGCACCAGGGCGTGGTCGCGGACCTGGCGGTGGCCGAGTGACGGCGCGCGAGGAAGCGCCGAGCGGGGCGGCCAGGAGGATCGAGCGGGACGGCCTGCCGTCCTGGCTGCTGCCGGTGCGCGAGGCCGCCGAGCAGGTGCTGCCCGAGCAGCTGAGCCGCTTCCTGCCGCCCGCCGAGGGCGGGCGTGCCTCGGCCGTGCTGATGCTCTTCGGCGAGGGCCCCGCCGGCCCCGACCTGCTGCTGATCGAGCGGGCCCGCTCGCTGCGCTCGCACGCCGGCCAGCCGTCCTTCCCCGGCGGTGCGCTGGACCCGGAGGACGGCGACCCGGACGGCTCCGGGCCGGTCGCGGCGGCCCTGCGCGAGGCCTGGGAGGAGACCGGGCTGGACCCGGCCGGCGTGCAGGTCTTCGCGACCCTGCCCGCCCTCTACATCCCGGTCAGCCGCTTCGTGGTGACCCCGGTGCTCGGCTGGTGGCGGCAGGAGACGCCCGTCCGGCCGGTGGACCTCGGGGAGACCGGGGCGGTGTTCCGGGTGCCGCTCGCCGAGCTGACCGACCCGGCCAACCGGGCCCGGCTGCGGCACCCCTCGGGCCACCTCGGCCCGGCGTTCGCGGTCGGCGGCCGACTGGTCTGGGGCTTCACCGCGGGGGTGATCGACCGGGTCCTGCACTACAGCGGTCTGGAGCTGCCCTGGGACACCACCCGGATCGTCGACCTCTCCGACGAGGCGCTCGCTCTGGTGCAGGGCGACCGCGACCGGTCCCGTGCGCTGCTGGGCGGCGACGCCAGGACCACGTGAGCGCCCGCCTGCGCGGCCCCGCCGCCCGCCATGGGAGGGTGTTCGGGTGAACGTCCTGGATCTGCTGCTGATCGCCGCCGCCGTGGGATTCGCCGTGTCCGGCTACCGGCAGGGCTTCGTGGTCGGCATCCTGTCGGTCCTCGGCTTCCTTGGCGGCGGCCTGCTCGCCGTCCAACTGCTGCCGCTGCTCCTCGACCACCTCAGCCCGGGGACCACCGCCTCGGTGATCGCGGTCGTGGTGGTGATCGTGTTCGCCGCGATCGGGCAGGCGGTCACCACCCACTTCGGCTGGAAGCTGCGCGGCCATATCGACAAGCGCCCGGCCAAGGCGCTGGACGCGGCCGGCGGCGCGGTCGTCAACGTCCTCTCGATGCTGCTGGTGGCCTGGCTGATCGGGTCGGCGCTGGCGGGAACGTCGCTGCCGACCGTCTCCAAGCAGGTCCGCAGCTCCGCGGTGCTCGGCGGCGTCCAGGACGCGCTGCCCTCCGACGCGCCGAACTGGTTCTCCGACTTCTCCAAGGTGCTGGCCCGCAACGGCTTCCCGCAGGTCTTCAACCCCTTCGAGCACGAGCCGATCACCCAGGTCGACACCCCGGACCCGGCACTGGCCGGCGGCCCGGCCGTGGCCAAGGCCAAGCAGAGCCTGGTGAAGGTGGTCGGCACCGCCACCTCCTGCGGCAAGACCCTGGAGGGCAGCGGCTTCGTCTACGCCCCGCACCGGGTGATGACCAACGCCCACGTGGTCGGCGGCGTCGACGAGCCCACCGTGCAGATCGGCGGGGTTGGACCGCTGTACGACGCGACCGTGGTCCGCTACGACTGGCAGCGCGACATCGCGATCCTGGACGTGCCCAAGCTGAACGCGCCCCCGCTCACCTTCGCGGGCGAGGCGAAGACCAACGACAGCGCGATCGTCGCCGGCTTCCCCGAGAACGGCGCCTTCAACGTTCAGCCGGCCCGAATCCGCGGCCGGATCCAGGCCAACGGCCCGGACATCTACCACCGGGGCCAGGTGGTCCGCGACGTGTACTCGGTGCGCTCGCTGGTCCGCCAGGGCAACAGCGGCGGTCCGCTGCTCACCCCGGACGGACAGGTGTTCGGCATGGTCTTCGCCAAGTCGCTGGACAGCGCGGACACCGGGTACGTGCTCACCTCCGCCGAGGTGCGCCAGGACGCCGAGCAGGGCAGTACGGCCACGTCCCGGGTGGACACCCAGGGCTGCGCGCTCTGAGCAACTCCGCGGCCGGGCCCGCTCCGGGCAGCTCCGGCGCGGGGCCTCAGCTCTCGCGCCGCAGGCGCGCGCCCACCCAGCGGGCGCGGCGGCCGAGGATGTGCGGGATGCCGAGCTGCCGCTGCGCCGATCGCTGACGGCGGTCCACGCCGTCGTATCCGAGGTCGTCCGCCCAGTCGGAGCGGTGGCCGGACCTCTGCGAGCTGTTGTGGCGTCGGCCGCGCGGGGCGCTGCCGCGATCGGGCATCCAGGTCATACCGCAATGGATGCCCCAGGGCCGGTCGGAGTAACCGCCCGAGGGGCTTCCAAAATGGCCTATGCGTTTGTCATATGAGCACAACATAAAGGGAGTTGGAATTCCCGGCTGCTTTTCGGGGCCCGTCGGCCGGGACCGCCACCGCTCAGTCCTTGTGACGGCCGATCCAGTCCAGCAGCTCCGCCGTGAACTGCTCCGGCGCCTCCTCGTGCGGGAAGTGCCCGATCCCCGGCAGCAGCCGCCAGCGGTACGGCGCCGCCACGTACTCGCCGCCGCCGAGCGCGGTGTGCGACAGCAGCACCGGATCCGCGGCGCCCTGGATGTGCAGGGTCGGCGCGGTGATCGGCTTCTTCATCCGCCGGGCGAACTGGATGCCGTCCGGGCGGGCCATCGAGCGCACCAGCCAGCGGTACGGCTCGATCGAGCAGTGCGCGGTGCTGGGGATCTGGATCGCCTGCCGGTACGCGGCCACCGTGGTCCGGTCCAACTGGTTGGGGCCGGTCCAGGCGTCCAGGTAGCGGCCGACCAGTGCGGCGTCGTCGGCGACCAGTCGGCGCTCCGGTATCCACGGCCGCTGGAAGCCCAGCACGTGGTCGAAGGCGGCCATCTGGCGGCGGTCCGTCAGCAGCGCGCGGCGCAGGTCCCTGGGGTGCGCGGCGGAGACCGCGGTGAGGCTCTGGATCACCGACGGGCGCATCACGGCCGCCACCCAGGCCAGGGTGCCGCCGGAGGCGTGCCCGACCAGGTGTGCCCGGCGCTCGCCGAGCGAGCGGATCACCCCGGTGATGTCCAGGGCGAGGTTGCCCGGGTCGTAGCCGCGCGGGGTGCGGTCGCTGCCGCCGATGCCCCGCAGGTCCAGCGCGACGGCCCGGTAGCCGGCCTCGGCGAGCGCGGTCAGCTGGTGGCGCCAGGCCCACCAGTACTCGGGCCAGCCGTGCACCAGCAGGACCAGCGGGCCCTGGCCCAGTTCGGCGATGTGGAAGCGGGCGCCGTTGGCCGCGAGGTCGCGGTGCGTCCACGGGCCGGGCTGCCGGATGTCCCAGGGGGCCTCGGGGGCCGGCTCCGGTGCGGTGCCGGCCGCCTTCTGCGCCGTCGTCCCGGTGGCGCCGTCCGCGGCGCCCTCCCCGGTCTCGCCGGCCTCCCCGGCGGTGCCCGCCGTGCTTCCTGCGGCGGAGTCCCGACCGGTTGCGCGGTCGGGGCCGGAGCTGGCGGACGGCTGCGAGGGCAGGGGCTTCTGGTCGAGCGGCATACCGAGAGCGTGTCACATCCGTGCGCCGGACACGTGCCCGGCACTCGCTCTCGGTACGCCCGATACCGCACGGGCGCGGGCGGGGCACCCGGACCGGCCGCGGTTCGGCTCTGGTTCGGACTCCGGGCCGGGCCTTTCGAGGGCTGCTTCGAGGGCTGCTTCCGAGAGTTAGGGGATGCGGCCCAGGCCCCGGTCGATCTCCTCCTGGGTGGCGGGACGCGGCCGGGCGTTCTTGAGTACGTCCGCGGTCTTCTGGGCGCCCTCGATGGTGCGGTGCGGCTTCTCGATCCGCTTGAACGAGCGCAGCGCCAACAGCCCGAGCAGGACCGCCAGCAGCAGGTACGCGCCGGCCACGATCAGGAACGACCAGCCGAGCGACAGGCCCAGCGCGTGGATCCCGTACGCCGCCGCGGCGCTCAGCATCGGGACGGCGGCCAGCGCCACCACGCCCGCGACGGCCAGTGAGACGCCGCCGGAGACCCCGCGCTTGACGTCCGCCCGGAGCTCGGCCTTGGCGAGCGCGATCTCGTCGTGCACCAGCGCGGACAGGTCGGCGGTGGCCGCCGAGAACAGCTGTCCCACCGAACGCTCGCCCTCGTACGGCGCCCGGCCGTTGCTGGACGGGTCTGCGGCTCCTGCGGGCATCAGCGGTTCTCCTCTGCGGCTGTGCGGCGTGACGCCGCCGTGCGGTGCGGTTCCCGGGAGGCCCCCGGGTCGGTTTCCGGGACCGGCCGGGGCCCGGTGGCGTCTGTGGACTGTCGACAGTTCAGAATCATGCCCCTACCGGTCAGTCGGACACCACTCCGGGGCCCCGCCGGATGGACGTGTCCCTGCGGCGGGGTCCGGGTCCCGCCGGTGTGGCGGGCCGATCTCGGCCTGTCTTGGCGCGATTCGGTGCGTCTCGGTGTGGCTCTCTCGGTGCGTCTCAGCGCGGTGCGGCGGATCCGGGGCCGGAGCCGGCCTCGCCGTCGGGGCCGCGCTCCGTCGGGCGCTTCCCCAGCTCGGCGATCCGCGCCTGCCAGGCCGGGTCGTCCTGCTGGTAGACGTCGGGGATGCCGTCGCCGTCCAGGTCGCGCTCCTCCTCCTCGCACAGCTGGCGGTAGTGCCGGTTGCGCAGCTTGAGCAGCACGGTGGCGATCAGGGCGCAGAGCAGCGAGCCCACCAGGACGGCCGCCTTGGACTTGTCGGCCAGCGCCGGATCGTCCGGGAAGGCCAGTTCGCTGATCAGCAGTGAGACCGTGAATCCGATGCCGGCCACTACCGAGACGGCGAACATGTCCGCCCAGGTGAGCTGCGGGTTCAGCTCGGCGCGGGTGAAACGGGCGGCCAGCCGGGTGCCGCCGAAGATGCCCACGGTCTTGCCCACCAGCAGACCGAGGACGATCCCGAGTGGGGTGGCCTGGGTGAACACCTCGCCGAGGGCCGGCCCGGAGATCGTCACCCCGGCGGCGAACAGCGCGAAGACGGGCACCGCCAGTCCGGCCGAGAGCGGGCGGACCTGGTGCTCGATGTGCTCACCGGGGGACTGCTTCTCGTCACCGACCCGGTGGCAGCGCAGGATCAGGCCCATCGCGACGCCCGACACCGTGGCGTGCACGCCGCTCTCGTGCATCAGCGCCCAGATCACGAACGCCAGCGGAACGAACAGGTACCAGCCGTGCACCCCGCGCCGGTGCAGGAACCAGAAGAGCACCAGGCCGGCGAACGACAGCCCGAGCGCCCAGAACTTGATGCCGGAGCTGTAGAAGATCGCGATGATCAGGATCGCGATCAGGTCGTCGACGACGGCGAGCGTCAGCAGGAAGGCGCGCAGCGCGGAGGGCAGGTGGCTGCCGACCACGGCCAGCACCCCGAGTGCGAAGGCGATGTCGGTGGCGGTCGGGATCGCCCAGCCGCCCGGGTGCCCGCCGCTGCCGGAGTTGGCGACGGCGAAGACGATCGCCGGCAGCGCGACACCGCAGACCGCCGCTATGACGGGGAGGGCCGCGGCGCTCGGCGTGCGCAGCTCGCCCGCCACGAACTCGCGCTTGAGCTCGATGCCGGCCACGAAGAAGAAGATCGTCAGCAGGCCGTCCTTGGCCCACGCGTCCAGGCTTAGGTTCAGGTGGAGCGGGGTGGACGGGCCGATGGTGTAGTCGAGGACGCTCTCGTAGGCGCTCGGCCAGACGTTCGCCCAGATGAGGGCGACCACGGCGGCGCTGAGCAGCAGGATGCCACCGACCGTCTCGGTGCGCAGGGCGTCGGTGATGAAGGTGCGCTCGGGCAGTGACAGCCGGCCGAAGAGCTGGCGGCGTCGGGTCGTCGGCTCGTTGACAGGGGGCGGGCTGGTCACGCGGGACCTCCTGGGGCGGGGGGAACGGTATGCGGATGCACCTGTAGTGCAGTGCCGACCAGACTTCCCGGCGCGCCCCATGACGCAGTCGACCTCCTGGCGGAGATCTTGATGCGTCGTTGACATTCTAGCGGGAACCGCAAGGTGGCATCCTGATTGTCATATTTCAGGACCTAGGTTGTTATGTCCTGTTGTGTGTGTGCTGCGCATCCTTCGCGTCGTGCGAGCCCGTGACGTTGCTGTGGGGCACTCGAATGGCCGTGGCCGCATGCAGACGGGTGAACGCCTCCCTATCGTCGGTCGCAGGCGCCGACCCGATCGGGTGGCGCGATCCCCGTTCGTTTTGGAGGCACGACGATGCCCAGACCGCCCCTCTTATCGCCCCTTGACCGGGCCGCCCGATGAACGGTCCGCTTCCCAGCCCGGCTGCCGCCCGTGACCGGGCCGTCCGTGATCAGGCTTCCCATGACCAGGCCGTCCGTGACCATGCCGCGGTGTCCGGTCCGACCGCTGGGTTCGACCTGGCCGGCGGCCTCGCCCCGACTGCCGGGCGCGGCCCGGCCGTGGCGTCCGACTCCGATTCCGACTCCGGGACAGGGCAGGAGCCCGGACCGGATCTCGACCATCTGCTCCGCCCGCTGTTCCGCGCCGCGGCTCCTGGGGGCGGGGTCGCCGTCGTGGTGATCCGCGGGGACGAGCGGACGGTCGCCTGCCGCGGCCACTCCGACCGCTCCGCCGAACGGCCCGTCCGGGCCGACACCAGGTTCGAGCTCGGCTCCGTCACCAAGACCTTCACCGGGCTGCTGCTCGCCGAGATGGCGGCCCGGGGCGAGGTGGGGTACGACGACCCGATCGACCGCTATCTGCCGGCCGACGCGGCCCCCGGCTACCCGCACGAGCGGCCGATCACCCTGCTCCACCTGGCCACCCACACGTCGGGACTGCCCCGCCTGCCCGTCGGACTCCTTCCGACGGCGGCCCCCCGCTGGTTCACCCGCCCCTACGCGACCTTCGGCCCGACCCACCTGCTCAGGGCGCTGCCCCGGACCCCCGTCCGCGGGACCCCGGGCGCGCAGGTGCGCTACTCCAACCTCGGCTGTGGTCTCCTCGGCCTGCTGTTGGCCAACGCGGCCGGACAGCGCTATGACGACCTGCTGGAAGCCCGGGTCTGCGGGCCGCTCGGTCTGGTGGACACCTCCTGCGGCCCCGGCCAGGAGGAGGCCGCCGGCTACCGGCGCGGTCGGCGGGTCCCGTCCTTCCGGCTGCCGGCCCTGCCCGGCGCGGCGGCGCTGCGCTCCACGGCGGACGACATGCTCCGCTACCTCCAGGCACACCTGGCCCTGGACGCCGTCCCGCTGCCCGAACGGGCGGACGCGGCGGCGCTGCGGACGGCCCTGGGTGAGGTCCGCCGGCCGCGGGCCGGTCGGCGCCGCAGCGGGGCGCGGATCTGTCTGGGCTGGAACCGGCGCCCGGTCGCTCCCGACAACGGCGGGGGCGCGGGACGCAGGCGCGGCGACGGTGGCGAGAGCGACGGCTTCGGCCTCGGCCTCGGCTTCGGCGACGGTTTTGGCGACGCCCTCGGTGGTGAGGGGGCTGCGGAGGTTCCGGACTTGTCGGAGGTCTCGGAGCTCTCGGAGATCGACGAGGTCGTCTACCACGCGGGTGCCACCCGGGGGTTCACCACCTTCGTCGGCTTCAGCCCGCGGGCCCAGGTCGGGTTGGCGGTGATGGCCGGCGCCCTGCAGCTGCGCAGTCGGGGCTTCGTCCAGGGCGCCTTTGACACGCTGCGCACCCTGGTGGCGGAGCGTCGGGAGGAGCCGCCCCGGTAAGGGCGGTCCGGTGCGCGGTGCGGCCCTTGACCGGGCCCGACGTGCACACGGCTGTGCCCCGGGCGGTCGCGACCGCCCGGGGCACAGCGCTGTTCAGCTCAGGGTGCTCAGCCCTCGCTGCCCGCGGCGGGGAGCTGGGACTGGATCAGGCTCATCACCGAGCTGTCGGCGAGGGTGGTGGTGTCGCCGACCTCGCGGCCCTCGGCGATGTCGCGCAGCAGGCGGCGCATGATCTTGCCGGAGCGGGTCTTCGGCAGCTCGCCGACGACCTTGATCTGCTTGGGCTTGGCGATCGGGCCGAGCGTCCTGCCGACGTGGGCGCGCAGTTCCTCGACCAGCTCGGGGCTGTCCGTGGCGGTGCCGCGCAGGATGACGAAGGCGACGATGGCCTGGCCGGTGGTGGCGTCGGTGGCACCGACGACGGCGGACTCGGCGACCGCGGGGTGGCCGACCAGCGCCGACTCGACCTCGGTGGTGGAGATGTTGTGGCCCGAGACGAGCATGACGTCGTCGACCCGGCCGAGCAGCCAGATGTCGCCGTCCTCGTCCTTCTTGGCACCGTCACCCGCGAAGTAGCGGCCCGCGAAGCGCGACCAGTAGGTGTCGATGTAGCGCTGGTCGTCGCCCCAGATGGTGCGGAGCATCGAGGGCCACGGCTCGGTGAGGACGAGGTAGCCGCCGGAGCCGTTGGGGACCTCGTTGGCCTCGTCGTCGACGACGGTGGCGGCGATCCCGGGCAGGGCGCGCTGGGCGGAGCCGGGCTTGGTCTCGGTGACGCCCGGGAGCGGGCTGATCATCATCGCGCCGGTCTCGGTCTGCCACCAGGTGTCGACGATGGGGGTCTTGCCGGCGCCGATGTGCTCGCGGTACCAGATCCACGCCTCGGGGTTGATCGGCTCGCCGACGCTGCCCAGGACCCGCAGCGAGGAGAGGTCGAACTTCGCGGGGATGTCGTCGCCCCACTTCATGAAGGTGCGGATCGCGGTGGGGGCGGTGTAGAGGATGGTGACGCCGTACTTCTGGACGATCTCCCAGAAGCGCCCCTGGTGGGGGGTGTCGGGCGTGCCCTCGTAGATGACCTGGGTCGCGCCGTTGGAGAGCGGGCCGTAGACGATGTAGGAGTGGCCGGTGACCCAGCCGATGTCGGCGGTGCACCAGTAGACATCGGTGGCGGGCTTGAGGTCGAAGACGGCGTGGTGGGTGTAGCTGGCCTGGGTGAGGTAGCCGCCGGAGGTGTGCAGGATGCCCTTGGGCTTACCCGTGGTGCCGGAGGTGTAGAGGATGAAGAGCGGGTGCTCGGCGTCGTGGGCCTCGGGCGCGTGCTCGGTGGACTGGCGCGCGGTGATCTCGTGCCACCAGACGTCGCGGCCCTCGGTCCAGGAGACGTCCTGGCCGGTGCGGCGGACGACCAGGACGTGCTCGACGCCGTCGACCTTGGTGAGCGCCTCGTCGATGGCGGGCTTGAGCGCGGACGGCTTGCCGCGGCGGTAGCCGCCGTCGGCGGTGATGACGAGCTTGGCCTGGGCGTCCTGGATGCGGGAGGCCACGGCGTCGGCGGAGAAGCCGCCGAAGACGACGGAGTGGGTGGCGCCGATCCGGGCGCAGGCGAGGATCGCGACCACCGCCTCGGCGATCATCGGCAGGTAGACGGCGACGCGGTCGCCCTTGGTGACGCCGAGTTCGAGCAGGGCGTTGGCGGCCTGGGAGACCTCGTCCTTGAGCTGGGCGTAGGTGATGGAGCGGCTGTCGCCGGGCTCGCCCTCGAAGTGGATGGCGACGCGGTCGCCGTTGCCGGCCTCGACGTGGCGGTCGACGCAGTTGTACGCCACGTTGAGCTTGCCGTCGGCGAACCACTTGGCGAACGGGGGGTTCGACCAGTCCAGGGTCTCGGTGGGCTCGACGGCCCAGGTGAGGCGGCGGGCCTGCTCGGCCCAGAAGCCGAGGCGGTCCTCGGAGGCCTGCGCGTACGCGGCCGCGGTGACGTTGGCGGCGGCGGCGAGCTCTGTCGGCGGGGCGAATCGCCGCTCCTCCTTGAGCAGGTTGGCCAGGCTCTCGTTGCTCAACGCGCACTCCTCATCGAGTCATGATCGGGGGCATTCCCGTGCGTGGGGATTGTCCCGTGTGTCCCAGCGCACAGCTCACCAGGCGAAGAGGTCAGTTGACAAGAGGCTCCGGGTAATTGGTGTAGACCTTTGATCGATAGTCGAAGAGTTGGACGAACGGCTGGGGGTGGGCCCGCGCCCCTGCCCGCCCGGCGGGGCGCGGGCCCGGCTCTCAGGCGGCCAGTCGGGGGTCACCCCCCGGGATGGCCGCGGTGGTGGGCGCGGGGGCCTCTGCGGTGGGGGCGGAGATGTGTTCGAATTCGTTGACACGTTCGGGCGTGTCGCGGGGTGCGGACCCGTCGGACGCGGCCGTCACGGCCTCGGCGGTGCCGCCCGTACCGGCGCCCAGCGCCTCGATCGGGCTGAACCGGCCGCTCTCGCGGTCGAGCACGTAGGCCTGCGCGGTGGCGAAGTCGAAGTACATCCCGACCAGTCGCAGGGTGCCCTCGGCCACCCGGCGCTCCACGGCGGGGTTGGCCAGCAGTTGGTCCAGCTGTTGCACGACGTTGGTGATGCAGAGCTGTTCGACCAGGTCGACCACCGGGCGGGCGGTGAACCCGGCGGGGGCTCGTCTCAGCCGGTCGAGCGAACCGCGGCCGTTGCGCAGCCAGCGGGTGAGCGGGGTCGGCGGGCCGGGGCTCTCGTGCACGCCGTCCAGCAGTGCCTTCATCGCGCCGCAGCCGGAGTGCCCGCAGATCGTGATGGAGCGGACCTCAAGGGCTTCGACGGCGTACTGCACGGCGGCGGCCACCGAGTCGTCGGCGGCGCCCGGCTCGAACGGCGCGGGGACGAGGTTGCCGACGTTGCGGACCGTGAACAGGTCGCCCGGGCCGCTGTTGGTGATCATGCTGGTGACCATGCGCGAGTCCGCGCAGGTCAGGAAGAGCTGGGAGGGCGTCTGCCCCTCCCGCGCCAGCCGGGCCAGCTCGGGGCGGACCAGCGGGGCGGTGTGCAGCTGGAACACCCGGACGCCGTCCAGCAGCCGGCTGTGGGGGTCCTCCTGCTGCTCGATGCAGTGGTGGCCGACCCAGGGGGTCCAGGCCCGGCAGCGGTGCGGGCCCGGGGAACTGCCGGCCCGGACCGTGCCGTCGGGGTCGAGCACCTCGTCCTCCCGGGGGCGCGTCACCATCGAGACGCTGCCGCCGGCGGCCTGGTGGCCCGCGCGCCAGCTGTGCAGGGTCTCGTACGCGGCGTGGTCCAGGAAGGAGCCGTCGTGGACGACCGTCACCGCGGCGGTGGCGGGGATGCCGGCCAGTGCCCGGCTCAGCCGGGGTACGGCGGTGAAGGTCAGCGGCCCGTGCGTCTGCACGGTGACCGTGCCGTTGTCGGCGGGCAGGACGTCCACATGGGCCCGGGTCAGCCGGTACAGCGCGAGGAGGACGGCCGTCGCGGCGCCCAGGGCCACCCCGGACAGTGCGCCGAGCAGCACCACGCCGAGCACGGTGGCCAGGTAGACCGGGAACTCACGGTGCCGGTGCACCTTGCGGATGTGCGCGAAGCTCACCATCTGCAGGCCGACGACCAGGACCAGCGCGGCCAGTGCGGCCAGCGGGATCCGGCGCAGGCCGCCGGTCAGCGCCAGCGCGGCGGCGAGCACCCAGACGCCGTGCAGGATCGAGGACCAGCGGCTCTGCGCACCGGCCCTGACGTTGGCGGTGCTGCGCACCGCGCCGCCGGCGATCGGCAGCCCGCCGAGCACGCCGCTGATCATGTTCGCGAGGCCCTGGCCGCGCAGCTCGCGGTCGAGGTCGCCGGTGCGGCGGGACATCCGGTCGACCGCGACGGCGGAGAGCAGCGACTCGACGCTCGCCACGGCGGTGACGGTCAGCACGGCGGCCAGGACTCCGGCGAGCGGTCCGTGCGGCAGCTCGGGCACGAGGTCGTGCGGCTGCCAGGCGGGCATGTCGACGCGGGCGAGCCGCAGGCCCAGGGTGAGGGACAGCGCGGTGGCGGCGGCGACCGCGGCGAGCGGGCCCGGGATCTTGCCCAGAAGGGCGCCGAACTCCCCGGCTCGGCCCGGGAGCCGGCCCAGCCGGGGCCAGCCGAGCAGCACGCCGGCGGTGAGGGTGCCGACGATCAGCGCAGGGGGGTGCGGGCCCGCCAGCTGGTCGGGGAGGGCGAGCAGATTGGCGAGCGCCGAGCTCTGCGGGGAGCCGCCGAGTACGACGTGCAGCTGGGCGATGGCGATGGTGAGGCCGACGCCGGCCAGCATGCCGTGCACGATGGCGGGTGAGACGGCGAGCGCGGTGCGGGCCACCCGGCGTACGCCGAGCAGGAGTTGGAGCAGGCCCGCGGCGAGGGTGATGGCGCAGGTGGCCTGCCAGCCGTACTGGCCGATCAGCCCTGCGGTGATCACGGTCAGCGCGGCGGAGGGGCCGCTGACCTGGAGGGGGGTGCCGCCGAAGAGCCCGACGACGAGGCCGCCGACGGCCGCTGCGGCGAGACCGGCGGAGAGCGGGGCACCGGTCGCCATGGCGATGCCGAGTGAGAACGGCACGGCGATCAGGAAGACCACCAGGGAGGCGGAGAGGTCCTGCATCCACCGGGTGCGGGAGGGCGGGCCCGGCGGTGCGTGGTCGGTGGTGTCGGAGGCGATGGGGGCGCTGGAGATGTCGAGGGTCATTGTCTTCCCGTCTGTCCGGGGAACGAACGCAGTCAGGTCCGGTGGTGAGTCCGGTTGTGGGGCTCGGGGGCGGATCGGCTGTCGTGGGTCGCGACGGTGTGGCGGGATGGCGTGGGCGCGGCGGGGAGTGCGGGTGTCACCGGCCGGACCGTGGACCATCAAGGAGGTCCCCGCAGAGAGGACCATCAAGACTCGGTAAACCGAGGGTAATGAAAGCTTTGCACAGCGTCATTTGGGGTGGTAGGTCCGGAGCCTTGGATTCACCCCATTGGGTGGTAGTCGAACCGATGGGAATCTGCTGACGAAACCGGTCGGCAGGGCCTGCCGGCACCCGGGCCGGATGTGCGAGGGCCGCGGTCTCCCCGGGTGGGGAGGCCGCGGCCCGTGCTTTCGGCAGAGGTGTGCCGGTGTCCGGTGGTGCTGGTGTGCCGCCTTCGGTGCCGGGGGCCGGTCGGGTGGCGGCCAGGTGGTGGCTGAGTGGGTGGCCGGGTGGTGGCCGGGTCAGGCGGGCACGCCCGCGGCGGCCGGGTGCTCGCCGCCCAGCACGAACTCCCGGTCCACCTGGGTCGCGAGGTCGATGCCCACCTTGGCGTTGGCCCAGCTCTCGGCGTTGCGGAGGTGGAAGAGGACGGCCTGCTCGGTGTAGCGGTGCGGGTCCCGCTGCTCGTACGCGGCGTCGGCCTCCGCGCGCAGCCGCTCCAGCACCTCGCGGTTGCCCTCCTCCAGTGCCCGCAGCGGCGGCTCGGCGCCCTGCTCCAGACGGCGCACCCAGTCGGAGTGCCCGAACGTGGCCAGGAGGTCGTCGCCCACCTCGCGACGGAGGAAGTCCAGGTCGTCCGGGCCCTGCACCTTGTTGCCGACCACGTGCAGCCGCACGCCGAAGTCGCGGGCGTAGTCCTTGTACTGGCGGTACACCGAGACGCCCTTGCGGGTCGGCTCGGCAACCAGGAAGGTCAGGTCGAAGCGGGTGAACAGGCCGGAGGCGAAGGAGTCGGAGCCCGCCGTCATGTCGGTGACCACGTACTCGTCCCGGCCGTCGACCAGGTGGTTGAGCAGCAGCTCGACCGCGCCGACCTTGGAGTGGTAGCAGGCCACGCCGAGGTCCTCCTCGGTGAACGCGCCGGTGGCCAGCAGTCGCACCGACCCCTCGTCGAGCGCGATCGGGCGGGCGCAGGCCGCGTACACCGGGTTCTCCTCGACGATCCGCAGCAGGCGTGAACCCCGGCCGGGCGGCGTGGTCTTGATCATCTCCTCGGCTGAGCCGATGAGCGGATTGCCGCCGCGCAGATACTCCTTGATCTCGGGCAGGTGCGCACCGAGTGAGGGCAGCTCGGCGGCTTGAGCATCCGTCAGGCCGAGCGCCGGGCCGAGATGTTGGTTGATGTCGGCGTCGACGGCGATGACCGGGCGCCCCGCGGCGGCCAGGTGGCGGATGAACAGTGAGGACAGCGTGGTCTTGCCGCTGCCGCCCTTGCCGACGAAGGCGATCTTCATCTGGGACTCCGGCTCTCGCTCTGGGGCCCTCGCGTCGGGCCTCTTGCTCGGGGCCTCCTGCGCTGCGCCGAGTGCGCCGAGGCTGACGATCTCCAGAATTGGAAATCGTTATCGTCTCCGATAGTGCTCATGCTATCCGCGGTTTGGGGCTCGCTGCCGGAGGGAAGTGAGGATTGCCTCTAACGGGTGATGCGGGGTTGCTGTTTCGGGAGTGCCCTCCTGTTCATTACTCTCGGGTAGGTGAGCACTGGAACAGATCCCCTCGCCCCGCTGGCCCAGCTCCCCGGGGTGCCCGACGCGGTGGCCGAGGTGCGCAAGGCCGTCGACCGCCTCTACGGGCACCGGGTGATGCGCCGCCGCGCGGCCGAGGTCACCTCCGAGTCCGCCCTGCGTGGGGCCCGCGCCTCGGCGGCGCTGGCCGGGGCCGACTGGCCGCTGGAGGAGGTCCGGCGCCGCAGTGACTTCAGCGCGGACCAGGAGTCCCGGACGGTCGGTGCGGCTCTGCGGATCGCCGCCGAGGCCGGACAGCTGTTGAGCGTGTGGCGGCACTCGCCGCTCCAGGTGCTGGCGCGGCTGCACCTGCTGGCGGTCGGCGACGCCGACGCGGCGGCCGGGCGGCCCCGGCAGGCCGGTGAGGCCGCCGACGAGCTCTTCCCGCTGGAGCTCGCGTCGGCGGAGGGTATCGGGGTCGAGGCCGCGCCCGACGGTCCGGTGGCCGAGCTGCCGCCGGCCCCGGGGGCGGAGGAGGTCGCGGCCCGGCTGGACCAGCTGTCCCGGCTGCTGGTCGCCCGCGCCGAGGGGCAGGGGGTGGGAACGCCGGCCCTCGTGGTCGCCTCGGTGGTGCACGGGGAGCTGCTGGCGCTGCGGCCGTTCGCCTCGCACAACGGCGTGATCGCGCGTGCGGCGCAGCGGATCGTGCTGATCGCGGAGGGGCTCGACCCGAAGTCGATCTGCCCGGCCGAGGTCGGTCTCGCGGAGCTCGGAACGGATGCCTACCGGCGGGCGCTGGCGGGCTATCTGGCCGGCACCCCGGAGGGGTTGGCGGCCTGGATCGGGCACTGCGGACGGGCGTTGCGCCTGGGTACGCGGGAGAGCACGGCGGTCTGCGAGGCGATGCAGCGCGGCATGGTCTGAGCCGGCCCGGGCGCCTCGGGCGCCCTTCCGGCCGGCGGCTGCGGCTCTTCGCGCTGCAGTGGCGCACGCCCGGGTTCGGACCCGGGCACACGGATGCGGCGGCACCTGATCCTGCCGGGTGCCGCCGCTGGTACAGGTGCCGGGTGACCATGCATGCACCGGAAGTGCCCATCAGACGGGGATCCTGCCCGTTCGTCTGGTGCGGCGGCCCGACAGCGGGTCGGCTGCATGTGGGTGCTCGACTATCTGTACGTGCGGTCCGTGGGGCCTGAACTGCGTTGTCGGTTTGACCTCTTCGGTCCTGACCGGGTCTCGCGGGCCGTGCTTCATTTGTATCGCGTTTCGGGCGAAAGGGGAACCCGAAACGAGAAGTCTTTGGCTTTTGCCCGCTCCATCCCGAACGCTGGGCTATGTCCGTTTTGGTGAGCTCGGGAGGGCGACCGGCCGGCCCCGTCGTGGCAGGGGCCGCCCGGTCCTAGGCGGCCGGCCGGCGGCGTCGTGCCGCGTACCAGATCACCCCGGCGGTCACGAGCGCCGTGCCGATCGCCACGGCCGTCAACACCGAGCCGCTCGGCGCGGAGAACTCCGGGAGCCGCCGCCGCAGTTCCACCGGGCGGTCGAAGACCAGCACCGGCCACTCACGGGCCACCGCCTCCTTGCGCAGGGCGCGATCCGGGTTGACCGCCGACGGGTGGCCGACCGCCTCCAGCAGCGGCAGGTCGGTGGACGAGTCGCTGTAGGCGTAGCAGTCGGCGAGGTCGTAGCCCTCCCGCTCGGCCAACTCGCGGATGGCCGCCGCCTTGTTCTCGGCGTAGGCGTAGTACTCGATCTCGCCGGTGTAGCAGCCGTCCTCGATCTTCAGGCGGGTGGCGATCACGTGGTCCGCGCCGAGCAGCGCGCCGATCGGCTCGACCACCTCGGAGCCGGAGCTGCTGACGATCACCACGTCGCGGCCGGCCGCGTGGTGCTGCTCGATCAGGGAGGCGGCCTCGTCGTAGATGATCGGGTCGATCAGGTTGTGCAGCGTCTCGGCGACGATCTCGCGGACCTGCTGGACGTTCCAGCCCCGGGTGAGCGCGGAGAGGTACTCGCGCATCTTCTCCATCTGGTCGTGGTCCGCGCCGCCGACCAGGAAGACGAACTGGGCGTACGCGCTGCGCAGTACGGCCCGACGGTTGATCAGGCCGCCCTGGTAGAACGGCCGGCTGAAGGCCAGCGCGCTCGACTTGGCGATGATGGTCTTGTCCAGGTCGAAGAACGCGGCCGTCCGGGGACCGGTCGGGCGTGCGCGCGGCGTGGCGGGCCGGGTCGCGGCGGGCCCGGCAGGGTCTTCGGCAGCGTCCGGACTTGCGTCGGCGGGCGGCTGTGCGGGGCCGGCGGTTTCCGGCGCTGGGGCGGCCGAGGGGGTTCCACCGGACTCGGCGGTGCCGTCCGGGGACTCGTCGGCGTACTCGTCGGCGTTCTCGGTGGTGTCCACGGGAACCGAGGATAGAGGGCCGTGCAAAACACCCCGCCATTCGGCGTACTCATGGGCGTGCGGGTTTGTGTTTCTGGCCGCTCGGGTACACCATGGAAGTCACGGATCGTTCGCGACCGTGCTAACCCGGTCCGGCTCCTCCCCCCCGAGTCGGGCCGTGGATAGACGACCCCCGCTCTCCCCCCCGGCGGGGGTCGTCGCACGTCCGGGGCCATTTTCAGGGGTTGAAGGCCGCTCGCGGAGGGTTCCGCCGCCGGCCGGGTTCCGGCGTACAGGGGGTGTCGGCCCGAGCGCCCGCTTCTTACTTTCGTCACTCTGTGTTGTCGGTTACTCATGGTGGCCGACGGCTTTGTGCTGCCCCGAGGGCGGCCCGCCGGTGCCCCTGTGCCGGGCGTGGGGAGGCTGCGGCGGATGTGGTCCGGGCCGCGGTGAATCGGCTGCCGACTCTCCTCGGTGAGTCCCTTCCGTCAATTCTTTGTTCAATAGCCCCCCACCCGGGTGAACGTTCTTGTCCACAGCCCCCGAGTTGTCCACAGGGATTCGGAACGGGGCTGACGGAATGCGGATCGACCTCCACCGTGATGTCCGGCGGCGGTTGCCGGGCCCTCGTGCGGGGCTCACCGGGTGACCGCCCGCCGGAACCGTCCGGACCGCACCCGTCCCGCCTCCCGCGGACGGGCGCCTCGCAGGGGAGCCGCCATGTCGACACCGACCACCGACCACACCACCGCCAAGGGCCCGCAGGTCGCCGGCCCGCTCGTCGTCACCGAGGACGAGGGCCTCGCCGAGCACCTGTTGCGGATCTGCGCGGCGGCCGGCACCGAACCGCGGCTGATCCGGGGCGCCCCGCCGCCGCGCGGGCTCTGGGAGGCGGCGCCGCTCGTCCTGGTCGGCGACGACCAGGCCAGGAGGTGTGCGGGGCTGCCCCGCCGCACCGGGGTGCTGCTGCTCGGCCTGGATCTCGACGACCCCGAGGTGTGGGTCAGGGCCGTCCAACTCGGCGCCGAGCACGTGCTGTTCCTCCCCGACGCCGAGGGCTGGCTGCTGGACCGGATCGCCGACGCGGCCGAGGGCGTCGGGGCGGCGGCGCTCACCGTCGCGGTGCTCGGCGGTCGGGGCGGGGCCGGGGCCTCCACGCTGGCCTGCGCGCTCGCGGTCACAGCGG
The DNA here is from genome assembly GCF_044547105.1 of Kitasatospora sp. NPDC052868. Classification (NCBI taxonomy): domain Bacteria; kingdom Bacillati; phylum Actinomycetota; class Actinomycetes; order Kitasatosporales; family Streptomycetaceae; genus Kitasatospora; species Kitasatospora sp. NPDC052868. The sequence goes on from NZ_JBITZW010000004.1 coordinate 357,351, forward strand.
CCAGGACCGGTCGGCGGACCATACTCATCGACGGCGATCCGTTGGGCGGAGGGCTGGACATCCTGCTCGGCGGCGAGACGGCGGGCGGACTGCGCTGGCCCGGCCTGGCCGGCGCCAGGGGTCGGGTCAGCGGCGCCGAGTTGGCCAAGGCGCTGCCCGCGATGAAACGGCTCACGGGGCTGTCCTGCCTTTCGTGGGACCGGGGCGACACGCTGACCGTGCCGCCCGGGGCCATGCGCAGCGTGCTGGCCGCCGCCCGCAGGCGTGGCGGGCTGGTCGTGGTCGACGTGGCACGCCATCTCGACCCGGCGGCCGGGCAGGCCCTGGAGCAGTCCGACCTGGCACTCCTGGTGGTGCCGGCCGAGCTGCGGGCGGTGGCGGCGGCCGACCGGGTCGCGGCGGCCGCGCGGATGCGGCTGGGCGACGTCCGGGCCGTGGTGCGCCCGGTGCGGCCCGCAGGCCTCCGGGCGGACGTGATCGCTCAGGGGCTGCGGCTCCGTCTCGCGGGTGAGCTGCCGCCGGAGCCCGGGCTGGCTCTCGACGCCGAGCGGGGCGTGCCGCCCGGGATCCGCGAGAGCGGCCCGCTCGCGCGCTTCTGCGCGACCTTCCTGGACGAGGTGCTGCCGCCGGTTCCGGCGGTCGGAGGAGGTGTGTACTGATGGTCCGTCTGCGCAGAAACGGCATGCTGGAAAGTGCTGGAGACAGGGCGTCGGGGAGCCTGGCGACCGGGGGCTGCGCGGTCGCGGGACGAGCCCCGGAGCCTGGTGCGGGCCAGGATCCGCACCCCTACGGGCGGACGGCCCGGGAGGAGCGCGCGGCGGCGCTGGTGGACGCCGTGCGGCTGCGGTTGGCCGAGTCCGGTGCGGCCCCGACGGCAGGGTCCGTCGCAGCCGCGCTGCGGGCCTCCCGGCCCCCGCTCGGCGGCGACGAAGTCCTGGACACCGTGCGCTCGCTGCGCGCCGAACTGGTGGGTGCGGGCCCGCTGGACCGGCTGCTGGCGGCGTCCGATGTCACGGACGTCCTGGTCAACGGCCCGGAGGAGGTCTGGGTCGACCGGGGCGGCGGCCTGCGGCGGGCCACCGGGGTGCGGTTCGCCGACGCCGAAGCGGTCCGCAGGCTGGCCCACCGGCTCGCCACGGCGGCCGGCCGAAGGCTCGACGACGCCCGGCCCTGGGTGGACGCCCGACTGCCGGATGGCACCAGACTGCACGCCGTGCTGCCGCCGATCGCGGCCGGCTGCACCCACATCTCCCTGCGGGTCTGCCGCCCTCGCCCGTTCACGCTCGACGAACTGGTGGCCGGTGGGGCACTGCCCCCGGAGGGCGCCGAAGTGCTGGCGGGCATCATGCGGGCGAGGCTGTCGCTCCTGGTCAGTGGCGGGACGGGCACGGGGAAGACCACGCTCCTCGCCGCGATGCTCGGTCTCGTCCCGGCGGACGAGCGGATCGTCATCGCCGAGGACTCCGCCGAGTTGCGGCCCTCCCATCCGCATGTGGTCCGCCTGCAGAGCAGGCCCCCCAACCAGGAGGGCCTCGGCGAGCTGACACTGCGGGACCTGGTCCGCCAGGCGCTGCGGATGCGGCCCGACCGGCTGGTCATCGGGGAGGTCCGCGGGGCGGAGGTCTCGGACCTGCTGGCCGCTCTGAACACCGGGCACGAGGGCGGTTGCGGCACCGTGCACGCGAACACGGCGGCCGACGTCCCGGTCCGACTGGAGGCGCTCGGATCGCTGGCGCGGCTCGACCGCCCGTCGCTGCACAGCCAACTCAGGGCCGCGTTGGACCTGGTGGTGCATCTCGTCCGGGATCCCGGCACCGGGCGGCGGCGGGTGTCCGAGATCCACACGCTGGCCGGCGACCGCGACGGCCTTGCCGTCACCGTCCCGGCGGTGGCCTTCACGGCGGGCGGTGCCACGGTGCCCGGAGCGGGATGGGAGCGGCTTGTGCGGCTGCTTGCGGCGCGCGGGGTGACGCTCGCGGGCGGGCCGCCGTGACGGGGGCCGTGGCGGCCCTGGCGGCGGCGAGCGCCCGCCAGGCGGAGGTGGTGTTCGTCCTGCTGCTGGGCGGATGCGTGACAGGCGCCCTGGCCCTGCTCGGGCCGTGGGGCCGGAAGAGCCGACGACGAGGAGGTGGGTGACATGGCGAGGGACCAACTGGCGCTGTGCTGGGCACTGGTGCTCTGCGGCGCGGCGGTGGCCGGGTGGTGTGCACTCCAGCGCCAGGTGTCCGGGGCGAGGCGATCCCGGATGCTGCTGGTGGGCGAGGACGGCGGTCCGGGCGTGAGCCGGGATCGGGCGGCGGCTCGGCCCGGCCGGGTGGCGGGTGGTCGACCGACCTGGCTGGTACCCGAACTGCTCCTCCTCCCGGCCGGATTGGCGGCGGGGGCGGTGACCGCCTCGCCGGTTCCGGTGCTCGCCGCCGCGCTGGCCGTTCTCCCGCTGCGGGGCTGGCGGCTGCGCCGTGGAGCGGCCCGGTCGGCCCGCCTGCGCGGTGCGGCGGTGGTCGACCTCTGCGCCGCGCTGGCGGGGGAGTTGCGGAGCGGGGCGACGCCCGAACAGGCGCTGCACCTGGTGACCACGCGGATTGCCGCGGACCGGGAGACGCTGTGCAGGCTCGGGGAGGAGCCGGTGGCGCGGCTCGCGGCCGGCCGGTACGGCGGGGACGTGCCCGCGGCGTTCCTGCTTCTCGCCGAACTGCCGGGCGGGAGCGGGGCGGTCGCGCTCGCGGCGTGCTGGCAGGTCGCGTCCGACAGCGGATCCGGTCTGGCGGCGGGCCTGGACCGGGTCGCCGAGGCCCTGCGTGGCGAGCACACGCTCTCCGAGGAGATCGAGGGCGAGCTCGCGGGGCCGCGTACGACGATCGCCGTCCTGGCGGTGCTGCCCGCGGCCGGGCTGGTGCTCGGAGTAGCCCTCGGGGCCCGGCCGGTGGACGTCCTGCTGCACACGACGGCCGGACTCGGCTGTCTGGCGGCCGGGGTGGCCCTGGAGGCGGTGGGCCTGGCCTGGATGGCGCGGATCGTCCGAGCGGCCTCGGCGGGTGCCCTGGGCGGCACTGCGGACGGTGGGGGTCCGGTCGACGGCGGGCGCGACCGGTTGGGCGTCGGCGGCTGGCGATGCGGAATCTCGCGGACACGGGCTCGAGGCGGTGTGCCGAGCGGTGCGTTCCGGTCGGAGGTGATGTCGAGGTGAGCGCGGGAGCCGAATGGGCCGCTTCGGGGCTGGCGGTGGCGGCCGGGGCGCTGCTCCTGCGGCAGTGGGCGGCGAGGGCTGCGGCGCGGCGTAGGCGGGCGGCGGTCTGGGGCGGCCGGGCATCTGGTGAACAAGATCCGCCGGAGGGCCCGTCGGGGCGGGCAGGGTGGACCGGAGGGCTTGCCGGGCGGCCGCCGCCCGGGCGCCGGGGGCTGGGTGCGACGGCTGGGCGCTCGGGTCGCTCAGAGCGCTCGGGTCGGGTGGCGGTCGCGGTGGGCGCTGGGCTCGGGGTGGCGCTGGTGCTGGGCGGCGGAGGCGGTCTGGCCGTGGGCGCCCTGCTTGCCGCGGGTCTGTGCCGGTGGCTCGCCGGGGCCCGCTCCCCGGAGCAGCGGCGGGCCGGTCTGGAGGAGGAACGGCTGACCCGGCAGCTTCCGCTGACCGCCGAGTTGCTGGCGGCCTGCCTTGGGTCCGCAGCCTCGCCGGCTCTGGCGGTCGGGGCGGTCGGTCGGAGCGTGGGAGCGCCCATGGGGCCGCGGCTGGTGGCCATCTCGGCCGAACTGGCCATGGGCGCCCCACCGGAGGTCTGCTGGACCAGGCTCGGCGAGGAGCGCCCGGCGCTGGCGCCGCTGGCCCGCTGCCTGGTCAGGACGAGCCTCAGCGGGGCTCCGGTGGCGGAGGCGCTGGCCGGGCTGGCACACGGTAGGCGGGCTGCGGCCGGCCGGGCGGCGCACACCCGGATCCGCCGTGCCGGAGTGATCGCCACGGCGCCGCTGGGCCTCTGCTTCCTCCCGGCGTTCGTCCTGATCAGCGTCGTCCCGGTGGTGATCGGCCTCACCGCCGCCTTCGCGAAGGGGATGTGAGGTGGCATCAGTCCATCTGCAGTGAAGCCTGGTCGGAGTCGGCCGGGCCGTACATCGCAGTGGCGCGGCAGTCCGCGCCGCCAACACGGAGGAGAAGAGACCATGGCTGTAGTGATCACGCCCACGCCCGTCACCGGGCGCCCGGCCCGGCACCTGCTCGGGCTGTGCCGCCGCCGGGGCCGCCTGGCGGCCGGCCGGATCCGGCGGGCGGCCCGCCGCAGGAGCAGGTCGGATGCCGGGATGACCACGGCCGAGTACGCGGTCGGCACGCTCGGGGCGTGTGCCCTGGCCGCAGGCCTGTACAAGGTGGTGACCAGCGCGGCCGTCACCGGTGCGCTGACCGAGCTGTTGGACCGGGCGCTTCATGCGACGTGACGGTCCTTGCGCGGCCAAGGCGGCCAAGGCGGCCAAGGCGGCCAGGGCGGTCAGGGCGGCGAGGCGCCGTCGCGGGGGCGATGCGGGGTTCGCCACGGCGGAGACCGCGGTGGCCCTGCCGGCGCTGGTGCTGCTCGCCGCGATGCTGATCTGGGCGGTGCTCGCGGCCGCCGCCCAGATCCGCTGCGTGGACGCGGCCCGGGTCGGCGCCAGAGCGGCGGCGCGCGGGGAGGCGGATCCCGCTGCGCTCGCCCGCTCGGCCGCCCCGCCCGGAGCGGACGTACGGGTCGCGGTGGACGCCGACACCGTCCGGGTCACCGTCGACGCGCCGTGCCCGGCTCCCGGGCAGCTCGCCGCGCTCCTCTCGGTGCGGCTGGGCGCGGCCGCCGTGGCGGCCCGGGAGGACACCCTGGCGGGCGGCGGAGGAGGTGGCGGGCCATGGCCCTCCTGAGCCCGGTGAGGGAGGCGCTGCGTCGGGCGACGGGTGCCCGCACGGCCCGCACCGCCGCGGCGGGGCGAGGGCCCGACGCGGGCTCCGCGACGGTCTGGCTGGTCGCGTTCGCCGTGCTCGGCTGTGCGGTGTTCACGGCGACGCTCTCGGTCGGCGCGGTGATCGGGGCACGGCACCGGGCCGAGTCCGCCGCGGACCTGGCGGCGCTCGCCGCCGCAGGCCGGTTGCTGATCGACCCGGACGGCGGTTGCGGTCGGGCGGCCGCGATCGCCGCCGCGCAGGCGGCCACGGTGGCGGCCTGCACGGTGGACCGGGAGGCGGACGCCGTCGAGGTGGTGACCGAAGTGCCGGTCGGGGCGCTGCCCGTGCGCCTGGTGGTCGGTCCGGCGCGCGCCCGGGCCCGGGCCGGACCGATCCGGGGCGCGGTCACCGCGGCGGACGACCGGCTTGGGACGGCGGGTGGCTCATGAACCTTCGGTGGCCGGCCCCTGCGGGTCGGCGGGGCCTTGCTGGTCGGCAAGGTCACCTGGCCCGTTCTGCTCGGGTCCGCTCGGTTTCGCCGGGCCGGGGTTCGTCTCGATCGCCGCCCCCGTCTCGGCCGGTGACTCCGCTCCCGCCTCGCCCGGTGACTCCGCCGCCGGGGCGCCGGCCAGCAGCACCTCCAGCAGTCGGACGGCGGCGGCCTTGTCCAGCGGGTCGTTCCCATTGCCGCACTTGGGCGACTGCACACAGGAGGGGCAGCCGCGTTCGCACTCACAGCAGGCGATCGCGTCCCGGGTGGCCGTCAGCCACTGCCGGGCCCGGTGGAAGCCGCGTTCGGCGAAGCCGGCCCCGCCGGGATGGCCGTCGTAGACGAACACGGTGGGCAGGTGGGTGTCGGGGTGCAGCGGCACCGAGACGCCGCCGATGTCCCAGCGGTCGCAGGTGGCGAACAGCGGCAGCAGGCCGATGGACGCGTGCTCGGCGGCGTGGGCGGCGCCGGGCAGCTGGTCGAGCAGGATGTCCGCGTCGAGCAGCTGGTCCTCGGTGACGCACCACCAGACCGCCCGGGTACGCAGGGTGCGGGGCGGCAGGTCGAGCTTGGTCTCGCCCATGATCTCCCCGGTGGAGATCCGCTTGCGCAGGTAGCCGACCACCTGGTTGACCACCTCGACGGAGCCGAAGCAGAGCCGGCCCTCGCCCCACTCGACGGTGGTGTCGGTGGAGAGCACGGAGATGGAGGTGATGTCGCGGGCGGCCGTCGTGTAGGGCGGATCGGCCGGTTCGACCAGGGCGACCGAGTTGTCCAGGTCGAACTCCCGGACGAGGTAGCTGCGCCCCCGGTGGAGGTGGACGGCTCCGGTGTGGACGGTGGTGTGGGCGGCGGAGGCGTCCACCGTGCCGAGCAGCCGGCCGGTCGGGGACTCGACGATCTGCACCGGGTTGCCGCCGCCGCCGCGCAGGTCGACGGCGTCGGCGGCCCGCTCGCGGCGGGTCCAGTACCAGGAGCCGTCGGTCCGGCGGCGGAGCAGTCCGCGCTGCTCCAGTATCGGTAGCAGTGGGCCGCTCGACGGGCCGAACAGCTCCAGATCGGCTTCGGTGAGGGGCAGTTCGGCGGCGGCCGCGCACAGGTGCGGGGCGAGGACGTGTGGATTGTCGGGGTCGAGCACGGTGGCCTCGACAGGGGTGGCGAACAGGGCCTCCGGGTGGTGCACCAGGTAGGTGTCCAGCGGATCGTCCCGGGCGATCAGGACGGCCAGCGCCCCCTGGGCCTCGCGCCCGGCCCGCCCGGCCTGCTGCCAGAGCGAGGCCCGGGTGCCGGGGTAGCCGGCCATCAGGACGGCGTCCAGACCGGAGATGTCGACGCCGAGTTCAAGAGCGGAGGTGGAGGCGAGGCCCAGTAGCCGACCGGTGTGCAGATCGCGTTCGAGGGCGCGGCGCTCGTCGGCGAGGTAGCCGCCGCGGTAGGCGGCCACCCGGTCGGCGAGCGGTCGGCCGAGCTGGTCCTGGGTCTGCAGGGCGACGAGTTCGGCCGCGCGCCGGGAACGGACGAAGACGACGGTACGGATCTGCTGTTCTACCAGGTCGGTGAGCAGATGGGCGGCCTCGGCGGTGGCGGTCCGGCGGACGGGCGCGCCGTGCTCGCCGACGTTCTCGGTGAGCGGCGGCTCCCAGAGCCCGAACACCATCGGGCCGCGCGGCGAGGCGTCCTCGGTGACGGCCTCGGCCGGCAGCCCGGTGAGGCGCCGGGCGGTGGCGGCCGGGTCCGCGGTGGTGGCCGAGGCCAGCATGAAGGTGGGCGAGGAGCCGTACCGGGCGCAGATCCGGCGCAGCCGTCGCAGCACCTGGGCGACGTGCGAGCCGAAGACGCCCCGGTAGCTGTGGCATTCGTCGACGACCACGTAGCGGAGCGTCTTGAGGAAGGAGGCCCAGCGCGGATGGGCGGGCAGGATGCCGCGGTGCAGCATGTCCGGGTTGGTCAGCACGTACGAGGCGTACTGGCGGACCCACTCGCGCTCCTCGGGCGGGGTGTCGCCGTCGTAGAGGGCGGCCCGGACCCGGGGCGGGGCGAGTTCGGCGGCCCGGCGGCGCTGGTCGGCGGCGAGCGCCTTGGTGGGGGCGAGGTAGAGCGCGGTGGCGCCGCGTCCGTTCCTGGCCTCGGTGCCGTCCAACAGGTCGCTGAGCACGGGGGCGAGGTAGCCGAGTGACTTGCCCGAGGCGGTACCTGTGGCGATCACCACAGTATGGCCGGTTTTGGCCAGTTTCATGGCCTCCGCCTGGTGGGCCCAGGGCTGTTCCACGCCCAGGGCCAGGGCGGATGCCACGATCTCCGGTCGGATCGAGTCGGGCCAGGGCGAATAACGGGCCGGTCGGGCGGGAAGGTGCTCCGTATGGGTGAGCCGGTCTGACCGCCCTCGGGTGGTGGACAGGGTCGCGAGCAGTGCCTCGGGCAGGCTGTGACGGGGCGGCATGAGGACCCAGTGTGTCACCGGCGTGACGGAGAATCGTCGTAAGCCATCGTGCGGTCATGGTCGCAGGTGGTTGAATGTGGCCGTGACGGCCGTACGGCCGGGGGTCGCAGCGCTGAGGCTTGCCACATGTTGGCTGGGCGTGCCCGGGGCTCGCGACCATGCGGTGGCGGCCGTCCGGCCGAGGATCGCAATGACGTAGCAAGGCAAGGTGCTGGAGGTTCCGTGGACCTGTCCCTGTCGACCCGTACAGTCGGCGATCGCACGGTCGTCGAGGTTGGCGGCGAGATCGATGTGTACACCGCCCCGAAGCTGCGGGAGCAGCTGGTCGAGCTCGTCAACGACGGTAACTACCACCTCGTCGTCGACATGGAGGGCGTGGACTTCCTCGACTCGACCGGCCTGGGTGTGCTGGTGGGCGGTCTCAAGCGTGTGCGCGCCCATGAGGGCTCGCTGCGCCTGGTCTGCAACCAGGAGCGCATTCTGAAGATCTTCCGGATCACCGGTCTGACCAAGGTCTTCCCGATCCACACCTCCGTGGAGGACGCGGTCAACTCGACCGACTGACGTGGCCGGGCCGGCCGTACCGGTCGGCCCGCCCGAATTCATGCGTCCGGGCGGCCGGGGCCTTGGGCCCCGGCTGGTCCCGGCCGCTCCAGGGCCGGTGTCCACCGGCCCGCGGGGGCCGCGTGTCCGGCCCCGGTCGAGGGACCCCGAGGGGGAGAGATGGCAACCGTCGAACTTCGATTCAGCGCGCTTCCCGAGCACGTGCGAACGGCCCGGCTGGTCGCCGCGGCAGTAGCCAGACGCGCGGGGGTGGACGAGTCGGTGCTCGACGAGGTGCGGCTCGCCGTGGGCGAGGCGTGCTCCCGTGCCGTCGGGCTTCACCAGCGCGGCGGTATCACCGGCGCGGTCCGGGTGGCGCTCACCGATCAGGAGAAGCGTTTCCTCATCGAGGTCGAGGATGAGGCCGGCCCCGCCACGGTTCCGGCCTCCGGCAGCGCCGAGGCCGCGGACCCGGACGAGGACACCCTTGGCCTCGCCGTCATCACCGGCCTGGTGGAGGACCTGGAGGTCACCAACGGGGCCGATGGCGGTCTGATCCGGATGAGCTGGCCGGTCTCGGCCGACACCGCGGCGGTCTGACCGACCCGGTGCTCGCACGCCTCCAGAGGCCCCGACGCCCTGGAGCCTTCCCGGTGGTCCGGGCGTTTCCCGGCGGTCCGGCGTTTCCCGGTGCTCCGAGGCCGGTGGCGGTCGGTTCCCCCGGCCTTCGGCATTGACAAACTGTTGATTCGGGCGATTCCCTGCTCTTGGCACGACCAGGCCCGATCCGTCTCCGGACGATCGGATCCTCGTCGGACAAGAGGGACATCCCATGCGGATACGCATTCTGTGGCCTGCCGGGCAGGCGACCGCCACACTCGACCCCACGCCCACCGCCGACGCGCTCTGGGCCGTGCTCCCGATCGCCTCCTCGGCGAGCACCTGGGGCGAGGAGGTCTACTTCGAGACCCCGGTCAGCGTGCCCCGCGAGGCCGGTGCCCAGCAGGTCGTGGAGCCCGGCACGGTGGCGTTCTGGACGGACGGGGACAGCCTGGCGCTGCCCTACGGGCCGACGCCGATCTCCCGGGACGGCGAGTGCCGACTGGCCAGTCCGTGCAACGTTCTCGGCGTGCTGGACGGGGACGCCGCAGTGCTGCGCACCGTCCGGCCGGGGGATCCGATCCGGGTCGAACGCGCCTGATGAGTACGCGCCGGCGCGGTCCGGTCGCGCGGGTCGGTCGCGCGGTCCGGCGGCCGGTGCAGCCGAGGCGGGCGGGAACCAGGGGGCGTCGGGCGGCCGTGTAGGTTCGCAGTTCGACGATCGAACCGAAAGGGCTCTCCCGGTGAACAAGCGACTGCTGGCCGTACCCGCGCTCGGCGCGCTGCTCGCGTTCGGCGCCGTCGGCTGCGGCGACGACAACAGCAAGCAGCTGGAGTCCTGGGCGGCGAACGTCTGCGGCGCGGCCAAGGACCCGATCGCCCAGGCGCAGACCGCCCTGACGGACACCGGCCAGGTGAAGACCGGCGAGTCCCCGGCCGATCTGCAGAAGCGGCTCTCGGCGGACATCGGGCGGCTGGCCAAGACCAACCAGCAGATCGCGGATGCGATCAACTCGGCCGGGGCGCCGAAGGTCGACGAGGGCGCGAACCTCCAGAAGGACACCGTGGCCGAGCTGAACAAGGCGGCGGACGGCTACCTGGAGGTCCAGAAGAAGCTGGACGCGCTGTCCAACGGCGACCAGGCGAAGTTCGCGGACGGTCTGCGCAGCGTGGCGGACCAGGTGCAGCAGCTCTCCTCGCTGTCCACCCAGGCGCAGGGCAAGTTGCAGCGCGGCGAGCTCGGTGCCGCCATGGCCAAGCAGGAGGGCTGCAAGCCGGGTGCGGCCGCCGCCGCCCCGACCGATGGCGCGAGCGGCGCCCCGGCGACCGGGACCGCCCCCGGCACGCCCGCCCCGGGCGCGACGGACACCGCGAGCCCCGCGGCCACGGACCCCGCCGCCACGCCGGCGCCCTCCGCGCCGTCCGCGTCCGCTCCGGCACCTGCCACCCCGGCGCCCTCCGCGAGCTGACCCGGGCGCGGCAACCCGGCGGGCCGGTACGACACGGACCACCACACCCCGGTGCGGCCTCCCGGCCGACCGGGGCGTTCGGGCTGCCCCGGTGCGCTCCTGAAGCGGCACCGAGGCGGTACCGAGGCGGCTCCGGCGCGGCCCCGAGGCGGGGTGGCGGGCCGGTTCGGGTGGGTGGGGGTGGTGGGGCGGGGGACAATGGCGGGGTGATCAGTAGCCCCGTTCTCGACCCCACCCGCCTCGCCAAGTTCCGCGAGGCGCTGCTCGCCGCCTCCTACACCGCCGACGGGTGTCTCGATCTGCTCGGGCCCACCGGGTACGCGGCACTGGCCCGCAGCGAGGCGGTGCCGGCGCTGCGCGCGACCCGCGGCGGGAGCCCGCTGGAGACGCTGGTGCGGCTCTTCCTTCTGCAGCACCCGGTGCCGTACCGGGCGGCGGCCGCCGCGCTGCCGGTCGAGGACTGCCTGTCCGACGGCTGGCTGCGCTCGGACGGCGAGCTGGTCCGGGCCACCGTGGACGTCCGCCCGTACGCCAACGAGGTCGCCGGACTGCCGAGTTCGGACGCCTGGGTGGTCTCCGACCTGGGTTGCGCGGTCGGCGGCGCGGGCGGGATCGGCTCCGGGGAGACCGCGCACGGCGTGGTCCGCAAGGACCTCGTCCTCGGTGTCGGCGGCGCGTCCACCACGCTGGCCAACATCAGCGTGCGCCGGCCGGTCCGGGCGGCCCTGGACCTGGGGTCGGGCTCCGGGGTGCAGGCGCTGCACGCCGCCCGGCACGCCCAGCGGGTCACCGCCACCGACCTCAACCCGCGCGCGCTGCGGTTCACCGAGCTGACCCTCGCGCTGTCCGGCTTCGAGAACACCGAGGTCGCCGCCGGCAGCCTCTTCGAGCCGGTCGGGGAGCGGAAGTTCGACCTGATCGTCTCCAACCCGCCGTTCGTGATCTCGCCCGGCGGCCGGTTCACCTACCGGGACGGCGGGATGGCCGGCGACGACCTCTGCCGCAGCCTGGTCCGCGGCGCGGCCGCCCATCTGGAACCGGGCGGCTACTGCCAGCTGCTCGCCAACTGGCAGCACGTCAAGGGCGAGGACTGGCACGACCGGCTGGCCGGCTGGGTCGCCGGCACCGGCCTGGACGCCTGGATCGTCCAGCGGGAGGTCCAGGACATCGCCCAGTACGCCGAGTTGTGGCTGCGTGACGGCGGTGACCACCGGGGCCCCGGCGGCGACTACCAGGCCCGGTACGGGGAGTGGCTGGACGCCTTCGAGGCGGGCGGCGTGGAGGGCATCGGCTTCGGCTGGATCACCCTGCGGGCCGGCGGCGCCGAGCAGCCGACCGTGCGGGTGGAGGAGTGGCCGCACCCGGTCGAGCAGCCGCTCGGCCCGCACATCGACGAGTGGTTCGCCCGGCAGGACTTCCTGCGGACGCAGGACGACGCGGGGCTGCTCGCGGCCCGGTACCTGTTGGCCGACGACGTGGTCCAGGAGCAGGTCGGGGCACCGGGGGCGGAGGACCCGGAGCACGTGATCCTGCGTCACAACCGGGGCATGCGGCGTGCCACCAAGGTGGACACGGTGGGGGCGGGGTTCGTCGGGGTCTGCGACGGGACGCTGTCGGCCGGCGAGATCGTGGACGCGATCGCGCAGCTGCTCGGCGAGGACCGGGTGGTGCTGCGGGACCGGGTGCCGGAGTCACTGCGGCTGCTGACCGAGCAGGGCTTCATCCGGCCGGTGCTCTGACCGGCAGACCTGTCGACCAGGCGGTCGCCTCGACCGCCTGGTTCACCTCGCCGTAGCCCCTGATTCGTCCCTCGGTCGCCGAACATCTGTCCTTCGTTGGTCCGCTGCTGTGAGGCTCTCTGTCCACAGGCTGTGGACAAAGGCGGTGGACAGAGCCGCCGGACGGGGCCGGTGAACGAGGCGGGGGGCCAGCGGTGGAGACGACGACCGAGATGGTGGGCGGTGTGGTGCTCGCGCTCTTCGGCGGCGCCCTGCTGCTCTGGTGCGCCGCCGAAGTGCGCCTTCGCCACCTTCTGCGCCGCCGAGGGGTTTCTGCGGTCGCCAAGGTGGTCGCCGAGGCCGACGCCCACGGCGAGCTCGACAGTGCGCCGCTGCTCTCCTTTGCCGCACCGGCGTCGGTCGGCGGCCCGGGGGCGAAGCGGTGCGCCGAGGTGGTGCTCGCCAGGCCGCGCGGCCACACCCCGCTGCGGCGGCCGGCCCGGTTCGCGCCCGGTGCGTCGATACGGATCGCCTACGATCCGGTTCGGCCGAGCCGGGTGGTGCTGGCGGCGGCCGAGACGCCCCGCGCGGCGGTGGTGGACCTGCTGTGGACGACGCTCGGCGCGGGCTGCCTGGCCGCGGGTGCCTGTCTGCTGGCCGCCGGGTTCACCGGCTGACCTGCTGCGATCCGGTCGGCGGGTGGAAAGCCGGGAGGTTCGCCCGGCGCGGGTGCCCGACCCGCCGCCCGCCACCCCTCGGCCACAGGCCGTCGCCCCAGTTGCAGCCCGGCCGCCGCCCGGTCGTCGGTCGGGTCGCCCGGGTCGGTCGGAGCTCCGTCCGAGGCTGACGATTTTCCGTTGACAGATTTTGAAATCCGTCATTCCATCCTTCGAAACCCGCCGAAGCCCCCCTCCACGGGGCGCGAAGCTCCATCATCGGGTTACCGTTCGAGTGGCGTCGGTCGGCCTTGCCGGTGAAAAAGCGGGATCCGTCCGTTTGACAAGGGTGGCCGGGGTACGGTCACACTCCGCTGGTGGGGTCGTCGTACAGCGGCAGCCCCGGGACGGTGGAGGGGTCGGGCGGAGCGCAGCCCGTGCTGCCAGCGCCGACCAGCTCACATAACGACCGGGAGAGAAGAGCGAAGGTGTCCCCGAGCAGCGAGACCGCGCACGGACAGCGACTCGTCATTGTCGAGTCGCCGGCCAAGGCGAAGACGATCAAGGGCTACCTTGGCCCCGGCTACATCGTCGAGGCGAGCGTCGGACACATCCGCGACCTGCCCAGCACGGCGGCCGAGGTGCCGGACAAGTACACCGGCGAGGTACGCCGCCTCGGCGTCGACGTCGACCACGACTTCGCTCCCATCTACGTGGTCAACGCGGACAAGAAGTCCCAGGTCAGCAAGTTGAAGTCGCTGCTCGCGGAGTCCGACGAGCTCTTCCTCGCCACCGATGAGGACCGCGAGGGCGAGGCCATCGCGTGGCACCTCCAGCAGGTGCTCAAGCCCAAGGTGCCGGTGCACCGGATGGTCTTCCACGAGATCACCAAGTCGGCGATCCAGGAGGCCGTGGCCAACCCGCGCGAGCTGAACCAGCGCCTGGTCGACGCCCAGGAGACCCGCCGCATCCTCGACCGCCTCTACGGCTTCGAGGTCTCGCCGGTGCTGTGGAAGAAGGTCATGCCGAAGCTGTCGGCGGGCCGCGTGCAGTCCGTCGCGACCCGCCTGGTCGTCGAGAAGGAGCGCGAGCGGATCGCCTTCCGGTCCGCGTCCTACTGGGACCTGGTCGCCACCTTCGGCACCGGCCGCACCCCGGCGGACTCGGCCAACCCGGAGACCTTCGGTGCCCGGCTGTCCGCCGTGGACGGCAAGCGGATCGCCAGCGGCCGGGACTTCGGCTCGAACGGTCAGCTGAAGGCCGGCAGCGCCAACACCCTGCACCTGGACGAGCAGGCCGCCCGTACGCTGGTCGCCGCCCTGGAGCAGACCGCGTTCGCGGTGCGCAGCGTCGAGTCCAAGCCGTACCGCCGCTCGCCCTACGCGCCGTTCCGCACCACCACGCTCCAGCAGGAGGCCAGCCGCAAGCTGGGCTTCGGCGCCAAGCGGACCATGCAGGTGGCCCAGAAGCTGTACGAGAACGGCTTCATCACCTATATGCGTACCGACTCCACCACGCTGTCGGACACCGCGATCAACGCCGCCCGTGCGCAGGTCACCCAGCTCTACGGGGCCGACTACCTGCCGGACGCGCCGCGCACCTACGCCAGCAAGGTCAAGAACGCGCAGGAGGCGCACGAGGCCGTCCGCCCCTCCGGGGACCGCTTCCGCACCCCCGCCGAGACCGGCCTGAGCGGCGACGACTTCCGGCTGTACGAACTGATCTGGATGCGCACCGTCGCCTCCCAGATGAAGGACGCGGTCGGCCAGTCCGTCACCGTCAAGGTCGGCGGCCGCGCCGCGGACGGCCGGGACGCCGAGTTCTCCGCCTCCGGCAAGATCATCACCTTCCACGGCTTCCTCAAGGCCTACGTCGAGGGCGCCGACGACCCGAACGCCGAGCTGGACGACCGCGAGCGCCGGCTGCCCCAGGTCACCGAGGGCGACCCGCTGGCCGCCGAGCAGCTCACCCCGGAGGGCCACGCCACCAAGCCGCCGGCCCGCTACACCGAGGCCTCGCTGGTCAAGGAGCTGGAGGACCGGGAGATCGGCCGCCCGTCCACCTACGCCTCGATCATCGACACCATCATCAACCGCCGCTACGTGTTCAAGAAGGGGACGGCGCTGGTGCCGTCGTTCCTCTCCTTCGCCGTGGTCAACCTGCTGGAGAAGCACTTCGGCCGGCTGGTCGACTACGACTTCACCGCGAAGATGGAGGACGACCTCGACCGGATCGCGGCCGGCGAGGCGCAGTCCGTGCCGTGGCTGAAGCGCTTCTACTTCGGTGAGGGCGAGGGCCACGCCACCGGCGGCGCCGCCGAGGCCGGCAACGGCGACGGCGACCACCTGGGTGGTCTGAAGGAACTGGTCACCGACCTCGGCGCGATCGACGCCCGGGAGATCAGCTCGTTCCGGATCAGCGACGACCTCACCCTGCGGGTCGGCCGCTACGGCCCCTACGTCGAACGCGCCTCCACCGTCGAGGGCGAGCCCGGCCAGCGCGCCGACATCCCGGACGAGCTGCCGCCGGACGAGCTCACCGTCGAGCTGGCCGAGGAGCTGCTGGCCAAGCCCAGCGGCGACTTCGAGCTCGGCCCGGACCCGGTCAGCGGGAACATGCTGGTCGCCAAGGACGGCCGGTACGGCCCGTACGTGACCGAGATCCTGCCCGAGGGCACGCCGAAGACCGGCAAGAACGCCGTCAAGCCGCGCACCGCCTCCCTGCTGAAGTCGATGGCGCTGGACACCGTCACCCTGGCGGACGCCCTCCAGCTGCTCTCGCTGCCGCGGGTGGTCGGCTCGGACCCGGAGGGCGTGGAGATCACCGCGCAGAACGGCCGCTACGGCCCGTACCTCAAGCGCGGCACCGACTCCCGCTCGCTCACCAGCGAGGAGCAGATGTTCACGGTCACCCTCGAGGAGGCCCTGGCCATCTACGCCCAGCCCAAGCAGCGCGGCCGGGCCGCCGCCGCGCCGCCGCTCAAGGAGCTGGGCACCGACCCGGTCAGCGAGCGCCCGGTCGTGGTGAAGGACGGCCGCTTCGGCCCGTACGTGACCGACGGTGAGACCAACGCGACCCTGCGCAAGGACGACGAGGTCGAGACCATCACGCCGGAGCGCGGCTACGAGCTGCTCGCCGAGAAGCGGGCCCGCGGGCCGGTGAAGAAGACCGCGAAGAAGGCCCCGGCGAAGAAGGCCACCGCCACGGCCAAGAAGACCGCGGCGAAGAAGACGGCCACCGCCAAGACGGCGGCCAAGAAGACGACCACGGCCAAGACCGCGGCCGCCAAGAAGACGGCCGTCAAGAAGACCGCCGCGAGCAAGGCCGCCGCCACCGACGAGGGCTGACCCTCCGCCAGTGGCACCGGGCCCGCGTCTCCTCCGGGAGGCGCGGGCCCGTGGTCTGTGGACGTACTTGTGCGCGGAGCGTCACAACCCTGCAATGAGGGCGATCCGGAGGGCCGCTCACCCTTTTGCGGCAACCGCCGACCGCTACGCTGACGGTATGACGAGCGAGGAGCAGCCCACCCCCAGCGCCGCCGCGGCCGCCAGAGCGGGCACACCCGATCTGCCCGAGGTGGCGCCCGCCGGGACCGCCGGGGAGCGGGTCCGCGCGCTGCTGCGGCTGCGCCCGTACCGCCGGCTCTGGACCACCCAGCTGATCGGCGGCACCGCCGACCGGCTCGGCCTGCTGGTCCTGCTCGCGCTGACCGTGATCGCCGCCGCGCTCGGCGGGAGGTTCGGCGACCTGCCGCGCAGCCTGGCCTTCGCGGTCGCCGCCGTCTTCGCGGCCCGGCTGGCCGCCACCGTGCTGTTCGGCGCCGCCCTGCTCGGGCCCGTGCACCAGCTGCTCGGCGGCCCGCTGGACCGCCGCTGGACGATGCTCGGCGCGGACGCGCTGCGCGCCGTGCTGATCGGCCTCGCGCCCTGGTGGATCGTCTGGCTGGGCTCCGGCCCGAAGCCCTCCGGCGCCGCCGCCTACGTGCTGCTCGCCACCGTCTTCGTGACCGGTGCCGCCGAGCGGGTCTGGGCGATCGCCAAGGATGCCGCCGTCCCCGGTCTGCTGCCGCCCGCGAACCCCTACGCCCCGGCCGGCGAGCAGCGCCCGTCCGCCGCGAACCTGGACACCGTCCGGACGCTGGACCTGCGCACCGGCTGGGCCACCGTGCCGCTCGCCGCCGCCGCGCTGATCGGGCTGACCCTGGTCAACAACGTCTTCGCGGCGCTCGGCTCGGACTGGCTGCGGCTGCACCAGACGACCTTCGCCGCCCTCGGCGCGGCCGGCCTGTTCGCCGCCTCGGCCGTCCGGCTGTACCTCCAGACGCTGCCCGGCGGCCGGGTGTCCGCCGCCCCGCGCTCCCCGCTGCAGGGCCTGCGGGCGCCGGTCGACGCCACCCCCGGCCCCGCGCTGGGCAAGGGCCGCACCGGCTCCGCCCCCTACTTCACCTTCGCCGTCGCCGCCGGGTACGCCTCGATGGCCGGGGTCGCCGCACTGGCGCTGCTGACCGCCGTCGAGCACCGGGCCGGTCCGATCGGCTACGGCCTGCTGGTGCTCGCCGCCGCCGGGGCGCCCGCGCTGGGCGTCCGGCTGACCCGGGCCACACTGCCCGCGCTGTCCCGCCGCCGGCTGCTCGCCCTGGCCCTGCTGACCGAGGGCGTGGCGCTGATCCTGGCCGGCCTGGTGCTGGACTTCGTCCTCGTCCTGCTGCTCACCGTGCTGGCCGGGCTGGCCGCCGGGATCGTCATCTCGGCCGGGCGCACCCTGCTCGCCCAGGAGGTCGAGGAGGAGCGGCTGCCGAAGGTCGTCGAGCACCTGTACGCGGTGCTGCGCGCCGTGGTGGGTGCCGCGCTGGTGGCCGTGCCGCTGATCGCGGCCGGGTACGGGGACGTCGAGTACGGCACCGTCGAGCCGGGCTCCTTCACCTTCATCCACGGCGGTGCGGCACTGGCGGTCGCCACCGCGGGGCTGCTGACCCTCGTCCTCGCGGCCGTCGTGCTGCTCAGGACCGACGACCGGCGCGGCACCGCCCCGTTCGGCCGCGACCTGGTGGACGCCGTCCGCGGCGGCACCGGGCTCCCCGCGCACCGCACCACCGGTACCGGCTTCTTCATCGCCCTGGAGGGCGGCGACGGCGCCGGCAAGTCCACCCAGTCCCAGGCGCTCGCCGAGTGGATCCGCGGCAAGGGCCACGAGGTGGTGCTCACCCGCGAGCCCGGCGGCAGCCCGGTCGGACAGCGGCTGCGCGGTCTGGTCCTGGACGTCGGCAACACCGGCCTGTCGCACCGCGCCGAGGCGCTGATCTACGCGGCGGACCGCGCCGAGCACGTCGAGAACGTCATCCGGCCCGCGCTGGCCCGGGGCGCCGTCGTCATCACCGACCGCTACATGGACTCCTCCATCGCCTACCAGGGCGCCGGCCGCGACCTGGCAGCGACCGAGGTGGCCCGGATCTCGCGCTGGGCGACCGGCGGGCTGGTGCCCGACCTCACCGTGGTCCTGGACGTCGACCCGACCAAGGCGCGGGAGCGGTTCACCGAGGCGCTGGACCGGCTGGAGTCCGAGCCGACCGAGTTCCACCAGCGGGTGCGATCCGGCTTCCTCGCCCTGGCGGCGGCCGACCCGGCGCGCTACCTGGTCGTCGACGGCAGCCGGCAGCCCGGCTTCGTCACCACCGCGATCCGCCACCGGCTCGACCGCGAGCTGCCGCTCTCCGAGCAGGAGAAGGCCGCCCGGGCCGAGCAGGAGCGGCTGGCCCGCGAGGAGGCCGAGCGCCGCGCCGCCGAGGAGGCCCGCCGGAAGGCCGAGGAGGAGGCCGCCGAGCGCAAGCGGCAGGAGGTGCTGGAGCAGCTCCGGGCCGAGCAGGCGGAGAAGGAGCGGCTCGCCAAGGAGGAGGCCGAGCGGATCGCCGCCGAGGCGGCGCGCAAGGCGGCCGAGGAGGCCCGGCGCAAGGCCGAGGAGGAGGCCCGCCGACGCGCCGAGGAGGAGGCGAAGCGGCGCGCGGCCGAGGAGGAGCGGCTGGCCCGCGAGGAGGCCGAGCGCCGGCGGATCGCCGAGGAGGCGGCCGCCCAGGCGGAGCTCCAGCGGCAGCGGGAGCTGGCCCGCGAGGAGCAGCGCCGCCGTGCCGAGGAGGCCCTGCAGCGGGCCGAGGAGGCCAGGCTGGCGCAGGCCGCGGCACTGGCTGCGGCCGCGGCTGCCGCCGCGAGCGCTGCGGACCGGGCGGATGCCGCTCCGGGTGGTGCTCCCGGTGGTGCTCCGGGCAATGACGTGACGACCGAGCTGCGGGTTCGGCCCGTCGAGGACGCGACCCAGGAGATCTCCGAGCGGGACCGCCAGGCGGCCGTGCGGGCGGCGCAGGCCGCCGGACCGGCCCCGGCCGCGCCCCCGGCGCACGCCCCGGCGGACGCGACGGCGAAGCTGCCGGTCGTCCCCGCGGTGCCGGCGGACGAGACGGCCGTGCTGCCCCGGGTACCCGCCGACGAGACGGCCGTGCTGCCCCGGGTGCCCTCGGCGGACGCCGACCGGACCTCGGTGCTGCCCCGGGTCGAGGACGACCGCCCGGCGCCGCCCGCCGACCGCGTCCCGCCGGGCCTCTGGCGGGAGGACCGGGCCGCGGCGGACGGCGGCACCCGTGAGCTGCCGGTGGTCGAGGAGCAGCCGCCGGCCGTCGAGCCGCGACCCCGGCCGTCCTGGGCCGAGGAGACCCCGATGGACGACCTGCCGAGCCTGACCGACACCCTGCTCGGCTCCCGCGACGAGTGGACCCGCCTGCAGCAGGGCTCCGCCGACCCGCGCCCGCAGGACCCGCGTGCGCCGCAGCCGGGCGCCCGGGCCGAGGAGCAGGGCGACGGCAAGGGCAAGGGCCGCCGCTGGCGCCGGGGCTGAGCCCCGACGGTTCGACCGACGGGCGGTGCGGCCGGAGCTCAGCCCCGGCCGCACCGCCCGTCGTCGTACCGGACACGTATGCTCGACCGCGGGGAGGCCGCGGCGCCGGTGGCACCCGCGCCGCCCGGATCGGGACGGCCCGAACGGGGGCGGTCCGCACCGCGGCGGCCCCGGCCGGGAC
Organism: Kitasatospora sp. NPDC052868; assembly: GCF_044547105.1. Classification (NCBI taxonomy): domain Bacteria; kingdom Bacillati; phylum Actinomycetota; class Actinomycetes; order Kitasatosporales; family Streptomycetaceae; genus Kitasatospora; species Kitasatospora sp. NPDC052868. The sequence continues at coordinate 377,224 of NZ_JBITZW010000004.1, forward strand.
GGTCCGTGTCCCGTGCGGTCCGTAGCGCGCGCAGTTCGTAGCGTGGGCAGTTCATACCGTGCGCAGCCCGTACCGTGGCAGTCCGTACCGAGCTTGGGAGCAGCAGTGGCCGTCTGGGACGACCTGGTGGGCCAGGACCGGGTGGTCGAGCAACTGACCGCCGCCGCCCGGGCGGCCGGGGCGACGGCCGCCGCCGGGCGCGGGGCCGGCCCGGAGCCGGGCGGCAACGCCTCGCTGATGACGCACGCCTGGCTGTTCACCGGCCCGCCCGGAGCGGGCCAGACCACCGCCGCCCGCGCCTTCGCGGCCGCCCTCCAGTGCACCAGCCCGGACCTCGCGCTCGGCGGGACGCCCGGCTGCGGGTTCTGCGACGGCTGCCACACGGTGCTGGCGGGCAGCCACGCGGACGTGAAGTACGTGCGCACCGACGGCCTCTCCATCGGCGTCGGCGACATGCGCGAGCTGGTCATGCGCGCCTCCAGCTACCCGACCGGCGGACGCTGGTCGGTGATCCTGGTCGACGCCGCCCACCGGCTCACCGAGTCCGCCGCCAACGCCCTGCTCAAGGGGGTCGAGGAGCCGTCCCCGCGTACCGTCTGGCTGCTCTGCGCGCCCTCCGTGCAGGACGTGCTGCCGACCATCCGCTCGCGCTGCCGCCTGCTGGTGCTGCGTACCCCGGCCGCCGAGGCCGTCGCCGACATGCTGGTCCGCCGCGACGGCGTCGAGCCGGAGACGGCCCGGCTGGCCGCGCTCGCCGGACAGGGCGACATCGAGCGCTCCCGCCGGCTGGCCGTCGACGACCAGGCGCGCAGCCGCCGCACCGAGGTGCTGCGGATCCCGCTGGAGGTCGGTGACATCGGCGGCTGCCTGGCCGCCGCGCAGCGCCTGGTCGACACGGCCAAGGCCGACGCCGAGTCGCTCGCCGAGACCCAGGACGCCAAGGAGACCGACGACCTGAAGGCGGCGTACGGCGCCGCCGAGGGCAGCAAGGCCCCGCGCGGCATGGCCGGTGCGGTCAAGGAGCTGGAGAAGCGCCAGAAGAGCCGGGCCACCCGCACCCGTCGGGAGACCCTGGGCGTCGCGCTGCTCGACCTGCTGGGCTTCTACCGCGACGTGCTCGCCCTCCAGCTGGGCTCGACCGGCGCGCTGGCCAACGAGGACCAGCGGCAGGCCCTGAACAGGGTCGCCCAGGCGGGCCCGCCGGAGGGCACGCTGCGGCGGATCGAGGCGGTGCTCGCCTGCCGCCGGGCCCTGGACCGCAACGTCGACCCGCTGCTCGCCGTCGAGGCGATGACGGTCGCGCTGCGGGCGGGCTGAGCCCCGTCGGGTAGGGCTTCCCGTCCTACCCGGTTGTCCCACCTTCGAGTGAACGGGCGGTACGCGCCGGGCACACCCGCGTGTGACCGCCGGGTCGTCCCGCACGCTGGGGGCCGACTGTGCCCCGCCGCCTCCCGGCCGCCGGCGCCGTCGCCTCCCCACGGCACCGGGCCCGCCGGCGCCGGCCCTCGTCCCGAGGTGGTGCGTCCCATGGTCCGTTCGCTCCTCGTCGTCCCCCTGCTGGCCGCCGCCGCGGGAGGTGTCTGGCTGGCGCGCGGCGCGCTGCTGCGCTGGCGGGACCTGCGGTCCGCCGCGACCTACGAGCTGGCCGGCGACCAGCGGCCGATGCTGCTGCGGGCGGCCGGGGCGATGGTCTGCGGGGTCTGCGTCACGGCGCTGACCGTGCTGACGGCGCTCGGGACCTTCGGCGCCCTCGGCGGCTCCGGCGGCCGGGTGGACGGCGCCGAGCTCGCGGTGGGCGACGGGCGCGAGGCGGTGCCCGGCGGGGTGCGGCAGGCGGCGCCCCCGGTGGCGGACCCGGTGCCCGCCGCCGCCCCGGCGGCCCCGGCCCCGACGAGCCCGGCGGCAACGCCGGTGGCCAGCCGGTTCGACAGCGTCGGGCACCCCGGCGGCGGCGAGCTGCTGCAGTCCGCCGTACCCGGCCCGGACGGGCACCCGCGCAACGTCCGGGTCTGGCTGCCCGCCCAGTACGCCAAGGACCCGAACGCGCGCTTCCCGGTGGTCGTGATGCACGCCGCCACCCCGCGCAAGACCGCCGACACCGAAGTCCCCGACGTCTTCGAAGGCCTCGGCTCGGCCGTCCAGACCGGCAAGGCCCGCCCGTTCATCCTGGTCGCCCCCGAGGCGCCGAACGGCACCGCGCACCCCTGTGAGCTGGTCGCCGCCGCCCCGCAGGCCGTCGCCGACGACGCCGCGCTGCGCGCCGTCGTCGCGGGCGCCTTCCGCACCCTGCCGCCCGGCCCGGCCTCCTGGGGCGCGCTCGGCGTCGAGGACGGCGCGCCCTGCGCCGCGGCGGCCGGCCTGGCCCGTCCGGACCTGTACGGCGCGGCCGCCGCCGTCTCAGGGCGGTACGACACCGCGGCGCTGGCCCAGACCGGGGCCGAGGCCCCCGCCAACGCCGCCCCGCACCTGCTGCTGGCCGCCGCCAAGGCGGACGGCGCCGGGCTGGACGCGGCCCGCAAACTGCAGGCCGCGCTGCGGGCCGGCACCGGCTCGGCGGCCCGGGCCGACGTCCGGATCTCCGACAACGTGCAGGACTACACCCGGGACCGGGAGCGGCTGCGGCTGGTCCGGCAGGCGGCGCAGTACCTCGCCGAGACGCTCGCCAAGGCGTCCTGATCACCGGCGCGGAGGGCACTACGCTTCCCGGGATCCGGGCGGCAGGACAGGGCGCCGCCGGGCGCGAGCACCCGAGGGGGAGCAGATGCGGGCAGAGCGGGACCGGCGCGGCGGGGCGGCGCTGACGGCCGTGCTGGTGGCCGCCGGGCTGTTGGCCGGGGGCTGCGGCTCCCCGGCGCCCACGCCGGGATCGGCCTCCTCGGACAGCATGGCGCCCGGGACGCCGCCGCCCGCGGTGCAGGGCTTCGCACCGGGCAGCGGCCCGGGCTCCGGTCCGAGCTCCGGGTCGGGCTCCGGTCCGGGCACCGGTTCCGGCGCCGACCGCCCGGGTGCCGTGCCGCTGGAGCCGCTGCCCGCCGCGGTACCGGCCGCGCTCGCCTCCTACTACGGGCAGCGGCTCAGCTGGCAGCCCTGCGACGACGGCTTCGAGTGCACCGCCTTCAAGGTGCCGCTGGACTACGACCACCCGGCCGACGGCGAACTCACCCTCGCGGCCGCCCGCGCCCCGGCCGTCCCCGCCGGATCAGGGTCGGCCTCCGCCGCCGGGGAGCGGCTCGGCTCGCTGCTGCTCAATCCCGGAGGCCCCGGCGGCTCGGCGATCGAGTACCTGGAGGCCGCCGCCGGGAGCTACGACGCCGGGGTGCGGGCCCGGTACGACCTGGTCGGCGTCGACCCGCGCGGGGTCGGGCGCAGCAGCCCGGTGACCTGTCTGACCGGCGAGCGGATGGACGCGTACACCGCCGCCGACATCACCCCCGACGACCAGGCCGAGATCGACGCCCTGGTGGCCGCCGACCGGGAGTTCGCGGAGGGCTGCCGCCAGCGCGCCGGGGCGGTGCTCGGCCACCTCGGCACCGTCGAGGCGGCCCGCGACATGGACGTCCTGCGGGCGCTGCTCGGCGACGAGCGGCTGAACTACGTCGGCAAGTCCTACGGCACCTTCCTCGGCGCCACCTACGCCGGCCTCTTCCCCGGCCGGGTCGGTCGGCTGGTGCTGGACGGCGCGATGGACCCCTCGCTCGACGCGCTCGGCGGCAACCGCACCCAGGCCGGCGGCTTCGAGACCGCCTGGGCGGCCTTCGCCAAGGACTGCGTCAAGCGCGAGGACTGCCCGCTGGGCGGGACCGAGCAGGAGGCGGGGGAGCGGCTCGCCGCGTTGTTCCGGACCATCGACGCGCAGCCGCTGCCCACCACCGACGCCGACCGCCGGCTGACCGAGTCCCAGGCGACCACCGGCGTCATCCAGGCGATGTACGCCGACTTCCTCTGGCCCAGGCTGCGCACCGCGCTGGCCGACGCCCGGGCCGGTGACGGCACCGGTCTGCTGAAGCTCTCGGACTCGTACTACGAGCGCGGTTCGGACGGCTCGTATCCCAATCTGATGTTCGCCAACATGGCCGTGAACTGCCTCGACCTGCCCGCGCCGTTCACCGGCCCCGAGGCCGTCCGCCAGGCCGTCCCGGACTTCGAGCGGACCTCGCCGCGCTTCGGGCGCGACATGGCCTGGATGGCGCTGACCTGCACGTACTGGCCGGTCAGGGCCACCGGTGCGGCGCACACCGTCCGGGCCGCCGGGGCCGCGCCGATCGTGGTGATCGGCACCACCCGCGACCCGGCCACCCCGTACGCCTGGGCGCAGTCGCTGGCCGGCCAGCTGGAGTCCGGCCGGCTGCTGACCTACGACGGCGACGGCCACACCGCCTACGGCCGCCACAACGCCTGCGTCGACGGCGCGGTCAACCGCTACCTGCTGGCCGGGGAGGCGCCCGAGCAGGGCAAGCGCTGCAGCAGGTGATTTTCGCTTCAACCATCGACCGGTCCGACGTTACGATGAGCGCCCCGCCACCCCTGCCACACCCCCGGAGCGCACCGTGCTCGGAGTCAACGACCTGGCGACGTACGTCCTCGGCGCACTGGTCATCGTCCTTCTCCCCGGCCCCAACTCGCTGTACGTGCTGTCCGTGGCCGCCCGCAAGGGCGTCCGGACCGGCTACACCGCCGCCCTCGGGGTGTTCGTCGGCGACTTCACCCTGATCAGCCTCACCTCGCTGGGCGCCGCCTCGCTGCTGGAGGCCAACCCGGCCGTCTTCGCCGTGGTGAAGTTCGGCGGCGCCGCGTACCTGCTGTGGATCGGCGTCGGCATGCTCCGCGCGGCCCGCCAGCTCTGGCGGGAGCGCCGGAGCGCGGCCGCCGGCCCGGAGGCCGCCACCGCCGAGGCCCCGGAGGACACCGAGCGCCCGTTCCGCCGCGCCCTGGTGATCAGCCTGCTGAACCCCAAGGCGATCCTCTTCCTGCTCTCCTTCTTCACCCAGTTCGTGGACCCGTCCTACGGGAAGCCCGTGCTCTCGTTCGTGCTGCTCGGCGGCGTCCTGCAGACCTTCAGCCTGCTGTACCTGTCGATGCTGATCTTCGCGGGCACCACCCTCGCCACCGCCTTCCGCCGCCGCAAGCGCCTGTCCGCGACCCTCACCAGCGGCGTAGCCGTCCTCTTCGCCGGCTTCGCGGCCAAGCTCGCCGTCTCCTCCGCCTGATCACCGGGCCCGAAAGCCGGTACGGATCACCGCCGAAACCTGTGTAGACTGGCCGCCGTTGCCAGCACATCCGGCAACGGCGCCGCCTTAGCTCAGTTGGCCAGAGCAACGCACTCGTAATGCGTAGGTCATGGGTTCGAATCCCATAGGCGGCTCAGTAAAAGCCCAGGTCAGATAGCCTCTGACCTGGGCTTTTTGCCGTTCTGTGACCTTTGGTATGGGGCCTGCGTGAGCGAAAAGGGCTTCATGATCGCTCCCGGTGGACGTTCGGTGGACATTCGTGCAGCGAGCGTGCAACCCGGTGGACAGGGGGCTCGCCTCCGTCATTGGCGCGGTGTGTGACCTGTTGTGGAGGGTCTATAAGTTCGACGTCATGCCAGCCGACCCGCCGGGTGCCCCCAAGCAGTGTCACCCGAACGGAAATATCGCGGCTGGGCGAGCACCCGGAGCCGTAGAGTTCGCACCCTAGGAGTGAGGAGCGAGCGGTGGTGGATGCGGCCAAGCCGGACTTCGAGCAGAACCTGGCGGACTTCGAGTCAGCGAAGTTCTCCCAGCTTCGGCCAGGGCAGAAGCTGGTCCTCACTGCCTACGGGGAGCAGTACCTCGACTCCCCAGATCTGGCCATCGAGATGCCTACTGGCGACGGCAAGACCCTGGTGGCGTTGCTGATTGCTGATGAAGCGCTCTCGCGTGGACGGTCAGTCGCCTACCTGGCCGGCACCCGTCAGCTGGCCGAGCGCGTGGAGAGGGAGGCCGAAGCACTGGGGCTGGAGGTGGTCCGCTTCGCCGCGAGAGAGTACGGCGGCGCCAGACTCGACGACTATCACCAGGCCCAGGCTGTCGGCGTGATGAACTACTGGGTCTACTTCAACAGCAATCCCGTCCCAAAGCCTGCCGACCTGGTCATCTTCGATGACGCCCACCTTGCTGAGCAGCCCCTCAGCGGGTTGCAGACCCTCCGAATCCCAGACAAGGTCGGCCCCGCCGGGAAGCTCTATCGGACGCTCTGCGAACTCGTGGTGGCGCGGACCGACGCATACCCGGGGCTTCGGGCGATGCTGGACGGCACCGCCCGGCTTGGCACGCCACCCGAGTTGTTGTCCTTCAGCGACTGGAGCGCAATCGAGTCCCCAGCGCGGGCTGCGATCGAAGCGTCGCCCCTCACAGATCCCGCGCTCAAGCACGAGCAGAGCTACGTCTGGCCCAGCGTCCGCGACCATCTCACCCAGTGCGGCGTCCTTATCGGGCCCTCCGGGATCGAGATTCGCCCGTACCACTCGCCGACCATGCTCAACGCCCAGTACAAGCGGGCCAGGCAGAGGATCTACCTGTCAGCCACCCTCGGCTCGATGGACGATCTTCAGCGGCGAATCGGTGGCGAGCCAGTCACTCGGCTAACCACTGCTGTGCCGCTTCCCACGGGCGCGACGGGCGAGCGACAGCTGGTCCTCAACCCCACGACCGCAAGTCCAACTGACGAGCGTGTCCTCGAGTGGGCCCTAGCCCAAGCCGAGGCGGCCGGCGGCCGAGCGGCGTGGCTTTGTGCCAGTCATGCCGAGGCTGATGCTCTTGAGGAGACACTCGCCGAGTACGGACAGCAGGTCTACCGACTTAAGCCCGGCGACGACTCAATGGTCGATGCCTGGAGCCGCGCTGAGACCGGACACCTGATTACCGCAGGCCGCTATGACGGGCTCGACCTCGCCGGAGATCTGTGCAAGCTGGTCATCGTCACCACGGTCCCGCAGGCCAGCAGCGAGTTCGAACGGTTCGTCGTCGCCTACCTCGGCGACGCCAGCTTCATGCGTCACCGAGTCGGCCAGCGAGTCACCCAGGCGCTCGGCCGCGCGAACCGTGAGCCAACCGACCGCTCCCTCTACCTCGGGCTCGACCCCGGCTTCGCCGAGATCCTCGCCGACCCGGCGGTCCGCAGATCGATCCCCGCCGGGACCGAGCCCACGATCAGGGCAGCACTAGAGGTCTACGACGAGGGCTGGGAGGGCACCCTGCGAGCCTGCGCCACCTTCTGGCAGAGCGACGTTGAGCCCGTCGACGCCGCCGAAACTGCAGCAGTCAGGACGCCTCGTCGCAGGGCGCGGCCCGGGCGCAACACCGGTGGAAGCGGCTATGTGTCCAGCGCCGACGCCGAGGTCTCAGCCGCTACGGAGCTCTGGCTCGGCGACTGCAACGCCGCAGCCAACAAGGCACGAGAAGCAGCCACCCAGCTCGCCCAGGCCGGCGAAACCGAGCACGCTGCGTTCTGGCGCTACGTGGAGGCCCACGCCTACTTCAACCGCGGACGAAGCCAGGACCGAGTCGCCGCACGCACAGCATTGCAGGAGGCCATCGCGGGAGGACCGCGTACCACGTGGTTCCGCCGACTGACCCGAACCGTCGCTGATCTCGAAGGCTACAAGCACGCCGCCGACGACACCGATCGCTTGTTCCTCGCCTGGGACGACTGGCGTCGCGAAGCCGGCGGTCGGCTTAATCGCGTCCTCTCAGACGGACGGGCCCTGCTCACTGGGAGCCACGACCAACAGTGTGAGGGGCTGACTAGACTCGCCCGCCTCGTAGGCGCCAGCGGCGAGCGTCCGCCTAGCGCTGAGCAGAGCGCAACGGACTGCCGCTGGACGTGGTCCACCGCTAAGCGTGCCGAGCGCCGCGTTTGGGAGGTCAAGACTGTCCCGCAGGGCGAGCCGAAGCCCCTCGCCCGAGATGACGTCAACCAACTGCTCGGGCAGATCGAGGTCGAGACCAAGCGCACTGCCAAGACCCGCCTCTTCGGGTGCCTGCTCACGCCGGCGACTGCTGCCAACCCGGACGCCGCCGAAGCAGCCCACGACAGGATCGTGTTGGTCAATCACGAAGCTGCTGTACGGCTCTACGACCTACTGGCTGATCGTCTCCGCCAGTACGACGCGCTATGTGGCGATAACAACGCCGAAGCGCGAGGCGAAGCTCGTACCAGGATCGAGGCACTCCTGCCGCAAGAAGATGGCTGGCTGGGCAAGCTGCTAGCACCCACACGTGGGCGATTCATCACTTCTGACGACGTAGCCGCAATTTTCCCGTCGACGTGATGAAGAGCAGCGCTACCGCACAGAACGGCAGGGCTCCGGTCAGCGAACTGACCGAGGCCCTGCCGTCCAGGCTTACGCCGACTGTTCAGCTTCGTCGTCGGCGGCATCGTCGACGGCCTCCGAGGGTTTCCGAGGGGGCGTGAGCCTTGGGAGGCGACGGGGCTTCAGCTTGCCGTCGTCGGTGACCACCGAGAGCGGGCGGCGGCCGTGGGGGACGAGCGCGACGACCTTCTCGGCGGCGTCCTTCGCCAGGTCGTCGAGGACGGTCTGGTAGGTGTCGCGGGTGATCCGGGTGTCCGAGTGGCCGAGCGTCTCGGAGACGACCTTGATGTCGACACCGGCAGCGAGCATGAGCGTCGCGGCGACGTGGCGAAGGTCGTGCAGGCGGATCGGAGGCAGGCCGGCTGCTTCGACGAGGCGCTCGAACAGGTCGGACATCTTGCCCGGGTGGATGATCGAGCCGTCCTCGTTGGTGAAGACGCGGCCCGTGTCCTGCCAGGCGTCGCCCCACTCCAGCTTCTCCTGCTGCTGACGTTCCCACTGGAGGTCGAGGAGCCGGTCGGTTTCGTCGTCGAGTGCGAGCCAGCGGACGCCGGAGCTGGTCTTCGGGGCGCCTTCGTAGACGTCCCAGCCGTCCTGGATGAGCTGGGTCGCGACGGCGATGGCCTTCGCCGCCTTGTTGCGGTCCTCCCAGCGGAGGCCACAGGTCTCGCCTCGCCGGGTGCCTCGGAAGGCGATGGTGCGGTAGTAGAGGTAGAAGCGGTGCTCCGCGATGAAGTCGAGGAAGTCGGCGGTCTGGTCCGGGGTCCAGACCATGACCGGGCTCGGCCTCTCGCCCGTCTCCTTCCACCGGGCGATCCGTTCGGCGGTCCAGACGAGGGCCTTCGGCTTGGTGCCGGGCAGCAGCTCGACGTGTGCCGCCGGGTTGAAGGGCGGCATCTCCTGCTGAGCGATGGCCACGTTGATCGCCGCGCGCAGGGTGTCCCGGATGTGGGGCTGGGTGTTGAGGCCAGTGGGACGCCGGAAGGGCGGCATCTGGTCGAGCTGAGCCTTGAGCCACTTGCGCCGGGCCCGGTTCTCCGCGCCCTTCCACGGGGTCGCGTCTAGCTCCGCCTTGACCGTGCGGCGCTGCTCGTTCTGCTCCTGGACCTCGATGTTTCGCTCGTTGATGTCGTCGAACATCTTGCTGACGTGGTGGACGCGGAGCTTGTCGAGCCGGAGGTGGCCGAGGTGGGGCTTGAGGTGGTTGCGGATATCGCAGTCGTAGCGCTTCCAGCCGCCCCGGCTGAGCCGCTTGCGGCCGTCGAGCCAGGTGTCGAGCCACTCCGCGACGGTGATCTTGGCGTTGAGCGGCTGGCCCGTGGCGATCCGGCGGCGGACCTCGTCGTAGTCCGGGACCGGCGCCTTCTCCTTGAGGCAGTTCTCCAGCAGGTCACTCAGCTGGAGTTTGGCCCAGGCATCGTCGTCCTCGGGTATCGCGAGGAGCGCGCGGACCTTGTCGAGTTCTTCCTGCGCCTTGGTGGAACTCTCGAAACCACCCCGGCGGAAGCGGCGTCGGCGGCCTTCCTGGTCGGGCTCCAGCTCCTGGAAGACTGTCCAGACGCCGTGGCGGCGGGACGACTTGAGCTTGGGGCAGGCGGCCCCGTACTCCTTGTCGGTGCCGGGATCAACGCATCGGCACCGGCGGGAGATCGTGCCGTTCTTCACTCTCTGTCCTCTACGTGTGCTTCGTCCTCTGCCTGGTCGATGACCGTCAGGTCACCGGGGAGTGCGGGCGGGACGAGACCCCGCTCACGCATCCGCTTCCGGAAGGAGGCCAGCTCCTTGCGGTCGGCGTCCGCGTACTCCTCATATCCGGCGGCCAGCTCCAGCAGAGCGGCTCTGCGATCTGGTGCCGGTGCGGTGTTGGCGGCCCGGCGTCGGTCCGTGGCCAAGGCAGCAGATGCCTTGGCTGCCGTCACGAGGTCGCCGTGCTCCCGGAAGGTGTCCAGCACGTCCCGTGGGCTTCCCGGCGGAGCCGGTTCCGTGATTGGCGTCTCCCCGGTGAACCATGCGAGCGCGTCCCACGTCGAGACTTCCCTGCCGGGAAGCACCTCCACGGTCTCGGTGGCGCCGAGGGGGAAGAGGAGGGCGACGGGCGGCACACCGAGCGAGTCCGCGAGGGCAAGGAAGTCGGTGAGCGTAATGCTCGTCCGGCGCCCCGATTCCAGGTTCTTGATCGTCTGATCGCTGATCTCTGGTAGGCCGCGTTCGGCACAGCGCTCGGCGACGGCCGGCATCGTGAGGCGGGCATCCGTGCGCGCCTTGCGCAGGGAGCCTACGACCTGGGCGGTGAACCGTGCCGACCAAGAGTCTGAGTTCATGGGTGCACTTTACGATCGGGAAAAGTGCCGCCGCAACTCCGTGATACAACGATTCGCATCACAGCGGCACGAAGAACGACAAGGAGAGCGTCATGGCTGCACCTTCCGCCGGTGGCATGACCGTCGACGAACTGCTCGCCCTCCCGGTGGCAATCGACCTCGACACGGCGAACCGGGCGCTCTGCATAGGTCGCTCCACGGGCTACGGGTTGGCGAAGGCCGGGCAGTACCCGGTTACGGTTCTGCGGCTGGGTAACGCCTACCGAGTGGTGACGTCTGACCTGCTGAAGCTGCTCGGCATGGAACGTCGGGCTGACTTGGTCCCGTCGGCGCCTAGCGCCCCCCAACACGGGCTCTGCGCGTAGGCCCGCAGCACCGTCAGCTCGACCGGCCGAAGCACGGGGCGGATCGGGTCACGAGGCGAGCACCGCGGTGATGCGATCGTTGAGGCGCCTTTCGTCTCTCGCGCTGGTGAGGGCGGTGTACTGGTTGAGGCTGGCGGTGTACCAGGCGAGGGCGACGTCCGACTGTCCGGAGCGTTCGGCGGCCTGCCCGAGGAACTCGGTGGTGCGGGCGATCCAGTGGCGGTGGCCGAGGTCGGCGAACTCGCGCCGGGTCTGGACGAGCGTGGCGGCGGCGAGATCGTGCTGGCCGGCGAGCGAGTAGCCCTCGCCAAGGTAGGCCAGCGCCCTCGCGGCGTTGAGAGGATCGGGCGGCTGAAGGCCGGTGAGATCGGCGCGGGCCATGCGCAGAATCGGGAGGGCGAAGTCGACATGGCCTTGGCGAGCGGCTGCGGAGGCGAGGAGCATCCCGGCGAGCCCTGCGCCCCGGCGGTCGTCGAGGTCGCTGTAGAGGCTGAAGGCTTCTCCGAGGAACGACTGCGCCTCGTCGTACAGTTCGGCGTCGTGGAGGGCTGCCCCGATTCCGGAGGTGTACTGGGCGACGCCGGCGCGGTCGCCCGCAACGTGGGCCAGCGCGGCAGCCCGTGAGTAGTGGGTGGCGGCCTCCTTGTGGCGTCCGGCGGCGACCAGGCCGAGGGCGAGGGTGGAGGACATCTCGCGGATCGCCATCGGGTCGCCCCAGCGGAGTGCGGCACGCAGTCCGGCCTCGTACACGATGATCCACAACGGGACGTCGCGGTGGTAGTGGAAGAGGGGCCACAGGTCGGAGGCGAGGGCGCAGGCAATCGTCGGGTCGCCGCAGTCGACGGCGGTGATCATGGCGGCGCCGACGGCGGGAGCGATGGCCTCCAGCCAGGCGAGGGCCTCGTGCCGGTTGGTGAAGCGGACCGGCTCGACGGGGCGCCCCAGGGATGGGCGGGGCAGGGCGCGGTGGTGCGGGGTGAGGAACTGGGCGCAGGCACGGGCGGCCTGGAGCAGGTGGGTGAGGTAGCCGGCGCAGGCTTCGTCGGCAGCCAGCCTGGCCGGGGCTCCGACGCCGATGGCGGCGCTGCGGACGGCGGGGCGGAGCGTGTAGAGGTCGCCTCGGACGGCGGCACGGTGGGCGGTGTCGAGCAGGCCCCGGGCGGCCAGCTCGGTGAGGAGCACGCGGGCCTGGTCGCGGGTCGTGCCGGTCGCGGCGGCGCTGGAGGCGAGGTCGAGGTCCGGGGCTGGGACCAGGGCGAGCCGTCGCAGGAAGCCGGCTTCGCGTGGCGACAGGTGGGTGAGGGCGGTGTCGACGGCGTCGCGCACGGGGTTGTCCGATCGGGTTGCCCCTGATGGGGAGGGCGCGGGTAGGCCGGCGCGCAGCGGCAGGTCCGGCTGGAGGACGAGGTCGGCTGCGGCGAGGGCGATGGCCAGCGGCATCCCGCCGTGGAACCCGACGAGGGCCGCCGCCCCGTCCGGGTCGCGCCCGGTGCGTTCCTCGCCGACGATCCGCGACAACAGCCGCAGGCCGTGCTCGGCCGCGAGTGGCCCGAGGCGGTGGTGGACGGCGCCGCGGGCCAGCAGCGCGGGCAGTGGGTCGCGGCTGGTGACCACAAGCAGGCAGTCCGGCGTCGCCGGAATCAGCGGCAGCACCTGCCCGGCGTCGGCGGCGTCCTCCAGCACCACCAGCACGCGCCGCCGGGCGGTCTCACTGCGCCACAGGCCGAGAAGGTCCTGCTCGGCCCAGGGCAGCGGGGCGTGGTCGCCGAGGCCGAGTGAGCGCAGCAGTGACCGCGCTGCCTCGGCCGCCGTGGCGGGGCCGCCCGGTGAGTCCGCGCGCAGCCGGGCGACCAGCTGGCCGTCCGGGTATCGGTCGGCGATCTGGTGGCCCAGTTTCGTGGCGAGGGCGCGCTTGCCGACGCCGTCCGGGCCGGTGATCACCACGACGGGTGCCGTTTCGTCCGCGGGGGGCTGGCTGAGGACGGTGCCCAGGGACAGCAGGGCCTCCTCCCGGTCGGTGAACACGGCTGGGACGGAGGCGAGTTGTCGCGGCACCAGTGTCGGGAGCGAGGGCGGGCCAGGGTGGAGGTGCACGCCGCCGGTGATGGTGCCGGCCTGGACGGCGGTGACGACCGAGGAGCTGTCGACGGTGTTGCGCACCTCGCCCCCGCCCACTACGCGACCACAGCGGCGGGTGCCACCTGCTCGACAGCTGCCCGGGGGCGGGGCGGTGCGGCCCGTCGAGTCCGGGACCTGGGAGCGAGGCGGACGGCGGCGTCGACCATGCTCCAGTGCGAGAACGCCTGCGGGTAGTTCCCGAGTTGACGCTGGGCGAGGGGGTCGTACTCCTCGGCGAGCAGGCCGAGGTCGCTGCGCAGGGCGAGGAGACGGTCGACCAGCTCGCGAGCCTCGTCGGTGCGGCCGATGGCGGCGAGGTTCTCGGCGAGCCAGAACGAGCAGGCGAGGAAGGCACCCTCGTGGCCGGCTAGCCCGTCCACGTTGGCCCCGGGCGCTTCGTGGGTGGCGTAGCGCAGCACCAGACCGTAGTCGGTGAGTTCGTGCTGGACGGCCTCGATCGTGGCGATGACGCGCTTGTCGTCGGCTGGCAGGAAACCGACCTGGGGGATCAGCAGCAGGGAGGCGTCGAGGGTCTGGCCGGCGTAGTACTGGGTGAACACTCCGCGCTCGTCGGCGCCGTGGGCGCAGACGTCGTGGTGGATCTCCTCGCGCAGCTCGGCGAGGCGGACCAGGACGGCGGGATCGGTGCCGGGGCGGCGCTCCAGCATCCGCAGGGTCCGGTCCACGGCGACCCAGCACATGACCTTGGAGTGCGTGAAGTGGCGTGCTTCGCCTCGGATTTCCCAGATGCCTTCGTCCGGCTCCCGCCAGCGCTGCTCCACCTGGGCGGCGAGTGCAAGGAGCAGGGCGTCGACCTGCGGCGAGGGTGGCAGGCCCGCGTCCTCGGCGAGGAGCAGCGTGTCCGCGAGTTCACCGAACACGTCGAGCTGGAGCTGGCCGACCGCGCCGTTGCCGATCCGCACGGGCCGGGACTCCTCGTACCCGGGCAGGTGGCTCAGGACCTCCTCGTCCAGGTCGGTGTCGCCGTTGATGCGGTAGATCGGCTGAAGGCGCTCGGGGGTGACCGTGTCGGCGATCCAGCGCCGCCAGCGCCGGGCCTCCTCCAGTTGTCCGAGCCGGAGCAGGGCGGCGATGGCCAGCGCGCTGTCGCGCAGCCACACGAACCGGTAGTCCCACTGGCGCTCGCCGCCGAGCTGTTCGGGCAGGGAGGTGGTGGGGGCTGCGATCACGCCGCCGCCGGGGTGGCACATGGCCTTGATGGTGAGGGCGGAGCGCACCACGGCCTCGCGGTACGGGCCCCGGTAGGTGCACCCCCGTGCCCACTGCTCCCAGTACTCCACGGTCGCGTCCAGCTCGGCGAAGGCGTCCGGCGGGATGGGCGCGGGCCTGAAAGAGACCTTCCAGGTGAGCGAGAGCGCGATGCTCTGGTGGGCGTGGAGGGTGACGTCGGCCCGGCACACCCCGTCGCGGTTGACGGTGTGCGAGGGGCCGTCGAGCCAGTACGCGTTCGGGTAGGTGGTCGCCGACAGGCGCGGGGTGCCGTGGTTGAAGCGCTGGATGGTCGGCACAGTGGCGCCGTAGTCGGTGCGGGGGCGGAAGACGGAGGCGACGCGCACCACGCCGCTGACGCACTCGACGATCCGGATGATCTGCGGGTCGGCGTCGTCGGTGACGTCGGGGCCGGGCATGAAGTCGGTGACCGCGAGGATGCCGGTGTCGGTGTCCCACTCCTGGCGCAGGACCATGGTGTCGCCCAGGTACTGGCGTCGGTCGGCAGCCGGCGGGGGCGAGCCGTCGTAGACAGCCGGGCCGACGCGCCAGAAGCCGTACTCTTCGCCGCCGAGCATCGAGGCGAAGACGGCCGGGGAGTCGAAGTCGGGCATACAGGCCCAGTTGATGGCGCCGTCCGGGCGGACCAGGGCGGCGGAGCGCGTGTTGCCGAGGAGGGCGAGGTCCTCGATCCGAAACGGAGCAGGGGCGCGGAGCATGGTCGTCCTGACGTGAGCGGGAGAAGCGGTGGTCAGCCGCGGACGGCGGCAGGGGTGGCGAGCGCGGCGAGGGCGGCGGTGACGGTGCTGGCGAGCGTGTCGGCGACGGGCAGCCACGGCATCAGATTCGCCAGCAGGACGCGGTTGGCCTTCTGAACCGGGTCGGTCGGATCGCACCCAACGACCACTGTTCCGCCGTACGGGGAGAAGAGGCCGGCCTCGTAGCAGTCGTGCACGCGCACGTGGCCGAGCGGGTTCCAGAACAGGACGACGCTGGCGCGGCGGATGTTGGTGTCCTGCCAGCCGAAGGGGGCCCACACGGCGTAGGGGTCGGTGGCGGGGTTGCGGGAGGGGCGCGGGTTGAGGACGGTGCCCTCGAAGCCGGCGCTCGCCAGCAGGTCGACCGCCTCCAACTGCCAGTCCGGGCAGCCGATGGTCGCCCCGGCGAGGAACACCGACGACAGGCCGTCCGGCTCGAACGGCTCCGGCGCCTCGATGTAGCGCAGTCGTTCCGGTCCGCCGTTGCGGCGGCCGGGGGCACGCTGGTGGGTGGGTGGTGTGGTCATCTGGTCTCTATGCTCGAAGGGGTGCGGCCCTGGCCCGAAACGGCCGCCATGGGTGGTGCGGGTCGTGCTGCTCAGCCGGACCGGCGGGTGCCGGTGCGGCCGGGGTCGTTCGGGGGCGGCGTGCGGTGGTTGACCAGGCGGTCGGCGACGCCGAGCGTGGTCAAGGCCGCTGCGGCGAAGATGCCGAGGTAGACCGGCTGACCAAGGGTGTCAAGGTGCCCCAGCAGGTAGACGGTGCAGCCGCCGACGACCACGCCGAGCAGGAAGCAGACCAGGCCGAGCGCGATCCGCCCGGGGTTCGGCCGGGCGCTCACGGTGCCACGCTCCTTGACCCGGCAGTGCGGGCGAGAGGTTCAGCTGGCCATGCGGGGTCGATGTCGCTCAGCAACACCAACTCGGCGAGCACCCCGACGACGACGGCCTGGGGCTGGGAGTCGACGTTCAACGTGTTGAGGAGGGTCTTGGTGTAGCTGCGCATAGTCGTCGGGGAGATGCCGAAGTCCGCGGTCAGCTCCGGGGTGCTGCGACCGCCCGCCCAGCCGCGAAGGACCTGCGACAGCCGGGGGGTGAGGGAGGGCTTGGCGGTCAGGGCACCGCTGGGGTGCACGGGCTGGGTGACGATCCGCTGGGCGGTGGCCCAGCCCGCGAGCTGGAGCACCGTGCGGGTGCCGGTCGTGACGAGGACCGCCTCGATCGCGCTGCGGACGTCGCCCAGGCGTAGCCGTGTCTCGGGGTCGGCGACGATCTGCTCGAAGCTGGCGCCGGCGGAGGCCAGGACGATCAGCCGAAGCTCGGCGGCGGCGAGAGCGGGCAAGGGGGCGACGGACACAGCGGCGTCTCCAACAGAACGGTTCGGACGGTTCACAGGTGCTGCGGGATCGGCGCACCCGGCGCCGCCAGGTGGAGCAGCAGCCGGGCCCCGAGCTGCTCGGACCGCCCGGTGCCGACGACCAGGACCAGGTCGCCTTCGGCGGCCAGGGCGCTGATGCGCTGCTCGGGGCCGGGCTCGCACGGGCCGGAGCGGGCGCGCTGGACCTTGTCGTCGCCGAGCTTGCGACGGGCAGCCTGCTCGATGGCGTCCAGCGGGTCGGGCACGGCGTGGTGGACCAGTGGAGTGCTGACTGGCAGCAGCAGCGCGTGGTCGACGCCTTCGAGTGCGGCGCCGAGTTCGGCCGCGTGCTCGCTGGTACGGGCGATGCCGTCCGGCTCCAGGACGACGAGCAGGGAGCCCTCGGTGAGCATCCGGGCGGCCTCCACGTCCTGGGCGACCTCGCGCGGATGCCGGGCCCGGGAGTCGACCACCGCGACGCCACGCTGCGATCCGACTGTGGAGAGCGAGCGCTCAACGCCGTGGAAGGAGGCGGCGCGTTCGGCGACGGCCTGCGGGTCCTCGCCGAGGACCAAGGCGGTGGCGATGGCGGCGCACACGGCGAGCGCGTGGTGGCGGCCGGCCACCGGGAGGACGAAGGCGTGGTCCGTCTCCTGGTAGCGCAGGACGACGCGGAAGTCCGTACCGGTCCAGCGCGGAGTCATGATCCAGATGGTGGAGGCGGGGTCGGTGCCCACCGTGACCACCCGCTGGCCGGGAACGGGCCGGTCGCCAAGGCGTTCGCGCAGGTTCACCACGCTGGTGTCCCAGGTCGGCAGGACGACCACGCTCGCGGTGCGGGCGAGCCGCTCGGTGGCGTCGAGCCCGGCCACGTTGTCCTCGAAGTGCGGGGCGTTGGCGCTGGTGGCGAGGATCAGGGCGGCGGCGAACTTGGGCTCGGTCGTCAGGAAGTGCGGGGCGGGGCGGTGCTGCCAGGCTCCGGGCGGAGCGGCCTCGTGGGTGCCGGCGTCCGGGCACAGGTCCACGACGATCCGGCTGCCGTCTCCCGCGTGTCCGGCGGCGCCGTCGCGGGCCGGGGCGGTCAGCACCCAGCCCGTCCGCCCGTCGTCGAGGACGTGCGCGAGGGCCGCTGCCGCAGTCGCGGTGCTGTGGCTGCCCGCCACGGCCACCGCCCCGGCACCGGACTGAACCGAGAGGGCCTTGAGAGCGACGGCACGTCCGATGACCGGCAGCCGCAGCACCTGGGCGCGGTCCAGCTCGGGGTGCGGCCCGGCGACGACGCCCGACCACACCACCGCCGTACGGTCGGTGCGCACGTGCCCGGCGTCGAATCCGACGAGGACCCGGACGCCCGCCGCTTCGAGGGCAGCGACGACGGGGCTGTTCCGGGCGGCCTCGGGGATGCTGCCGGTGACGTCGGCGCCGGCCTCGGCCAGCCACCGGGCCAGGCCCTCCATGCCGGGGGCGGCGACGTCGACCAGGTGCACGGCCGCCAGCAGGCCGGGCACGGCCGGAAGCGGGGTGGTTCCGGCAGCGGTCTCGGGGCGGGTGGTGGTGTCCATGGTGTTCTCCAACGGGGAAGCGTGGTGTGGGGGTTGGGTCCGGGCCGGGCGCGGGGAGGGGGATTCGACCCGCGACCGGCCCGGGGCTCATGCCTGGACGAGACCGCGCTCGACCTCGGCGGTGGTGACCACACGGGCGTGGTGGTCCAGGTCCATGCGGGCGATCCGGGCCAGGTGCGCGACCACCGGTTCCTCCAGCAGCTCACCGGCCAGTGCGCTGGCCTCGAAAGCGGCGACGGCCTCCTCCAGCGACTGCGGCACCCGCGGCACATCGCGCTGCTCGTAGGCGTCGCCGCTGACAGCGGGCGGGGGCTTGAGGCCGGCCTCGATGCCGTGCCGGATGCCGGCGAACACCGCGGCCAGGGCGAGCATCGGATTGGCGTCCGCACCCGGCAGCCGCACCTCCAGCCGCAGACTGCGGCCGTGGCCGACCACTCGAACCGCGCACGTCCGGTTGTCCCGGCCCCACGTGAGCCGGGCCGGTGCGAAGGAGTGCGGCTGCAGGCGCTTGTAGCTGTTCACGTACGGCGCCCAGAGCGGGGCAACCTCGGGCAGCACGGCCAGCAGCCCGGCCACCGCCTGCCCGCCGAGCTCCGACAGCTCGATCCCGTCCACCGGGTTGGCGGCCAGCACCGGGCGGTCGTCGAAATCGGCCAGCGACACGTGCAGGTGCATCCCCGATCCGATGCCGGTGGACGGGGCAGCCATGAACGACGCCGTCAACCCGGACTCGTCCGCGACCGTAGGGGCGGCGTGCTTGAACAGCACGTGCTGCTCGCACGCCGCCACCGCCTCCCCGTACGGGAAGGTGACCTCGACCTGACCGGGCGCGCCTTCGCCCTTGACGGCTTCGACCGGCAGGCCGGCGGCGGACAGGACCTGGCGGAGCCTGCGGCCGAACTCCCGCACCGTGGCCGGCTGGTCGAGTGCGTAGTCGCGGTTGTCCCAGACCGCGGGGCGAAGGCCCCGCCAGCCGGAGGCCGCCGCGTCCCGGGCAGTGCCCTCGTAGAGTACGAACTCCGTCTCTACCCCCACTGCCGGCACCAGGCCGAGCCCGGCGAGCCGGTGCAGCTGCTCGGCCAGCACCGTGCCCGGGGCCAGCGGGTGCGGGTACCCACCGCTGACCGGTTCGGCGAGCACCAGCGCGGTGCCCGGCAGCCACGGCAGCAGCCGGGCCCGCCCGGTGTAGGGCAGCAGAGCGACGTCGCCGAACCCGGACTGCCAGGAGAATGGCCCGCTGACCGCCGGGGTCATGCCCAGGTCGGTGCCGAGCACGTACGCGCACATCTCCGGTGACAGCACCCCCGACCGCAGCCGCTCCACCAGCTGGGCCGCGCCGTACTCCTTGCCCTTGAGCCGGCCCTGCGCGTCGACCGTCGCCAGTAGCACCGTGTCGAGGCCGAAGGCGGACACCAGCTGCTCCAGCGGCCCGGTCGGCGAGAGCGCCGCCCTCGGGAGCTTGGCCGCGCGGGAGCGGGCGGCCCGCATCGTCGCCCTCATACGATCTGCGCCTCGACCCGGGCCAGGTGCGGGTCGGCCACCACCGGGACAGAGAACTTTTGGCCGGCCAGCTTCCACCACACCCACGCCAGCACGAGGACCACGGCCAACGTGATGGGCGCGTAGTTGAACGTCTCGACGGTCACGGGGGCGCGCTGCGGCAGGCACACCAGCACCGTCAGGATCACGACCCACACCACGGCGGCGATCCCGATCGGCCTGCTCCACCGGCCCAGGTTCCACGGCCCGGGGGCGAACCTGTCGCCCTGCCGCAGCCGCAGGTAGACGGGGATGATGTAGGAGGGGCTCATCCCGATGACGTTCACGGCCGTCACCGCGCCGTAGGCGACCGGAGACCAGAGCGACGGGACGGCCAGGACGAAGGCGACCGAGACCGCCAGCCACACCGCTGGCACCGGCACACCGCCCGCCGAGACCCGCCGCCACGTCGCCGAGCCGGGCAGCGCACCGTCCCGCGAGAAGGCATAGATCATGCGCGACGCGGCGGTGGTCTCCGCGCTGCCGCAGAACAGCTGGGCCCCGATCACGACGAGCAGCAGCAGCTTCGCGCCGGTCGCCCCGACCGCGTCCTGGAAGATCTGTGCGGGCGGCACGGCGGCGGCAGACGCGCCGGCGTAGTCCTGGACGGCGAACAACAAACCGGCCAACAACACCGTGCCCGCCAGCAGGGAGACCCAGATCGAGCGGACGATGCCGCGCGGTGCGGCGAGCCTGGCGTCCTTGGTCTCCTCCGACAGGTGCGCGGAGGCGTCGTAGCCGCAGAACGTGTACCCACCCAACAACAGCCCGATGGCGCTCACGTAGATGGGGTTGGACCAGCCGGTGCCGTTCTCGAAGTGCGTGAACACCCAGCCCACGGACTGGTGATTGGCGGGGACGACGGTGAGCACGCCGACGATCAGCGCGACGCCCAGCAGGTGCCACCACACCGAGACGGAGTTGAGCAGGCTCACGACGCGGACCCCGACGACGTTCAGCAGGGCGTGCAGCACCAGGACCCCCGCGAAGATCGTCAGGATCAGGCCCGGCGTCGGGGCGACCCCCCACTGCAGCCCGGCGAACGCGGCGATGAAGCTGGCGGCGCCGTAGTCGATGCCGGCGATCCCGCCCAACAACCCGAGCAGGTTCAACCAGCCGGTCGTCCAGCCCCACCGCGGACCGCCGAGCCGCTGGGCCATGTAGTAGAGACCACCGGAGGTGGGGTAGGCGCTGGTGACCTCGGCGAGCGCCGCGCCGACCAGAAGGACGGCCATACCGACGGCGACCCAGCCCCACATCATCACGGCCGGGCCGCCCGTCACCAGCCCGAACCCGAACAGGGTCATGCAGCCGCTGAGCACGCTGATCACGGAAAAGCTGACCGCGAAGTTGCCGAACCCGCCCATCCTGCGGACGAGTTCGGGCTCGTAGCCGAGAGAGCGAAGATGTTGGTCCTCGGGTCCGGACGCGGTGCGCGGGTGCCAGGACATGGCGAAACCTCCAGAGGAAGAGGGGGATCGGGCCCGGCGCGGGGCCGGGCGGAAGGCTGGTCGGTGGCGGTCAGCCGGCGACGGCGTAGGACTGGTTCATCGCCTGCCGCAGCAGGTCGCCCGGTCGGTCCGCCAGGCTCTGCCAGGGCTGCAAGGAGATGAACGGGTCCATCTCGGAGAAGACCTCGGCCGCCTCCCGGCGTTGGCGACTCGCCCAGAGCGCGTGCGCGAGGTGACTCTCGTCCACCACCGGCCATCGCACTCCCCGCGCGAGCGCGGCCCGCCAGTTCCCGAAGGCACGCAGCACCGTGTCGCGGACCGTCTCGTCGTCCGTCCACTGCAGCTGGACCGCCTCCTTGCGCTCGGCGCGGCGGTAGCGGTCGACGTACAGGTACAGCGGCAGCGCGTGGAGGGCGGAACCGCCCGGGGCGCTGGGCAGGTAGGTGGCCAGAAACTCGGTCGCCGGGCCAACCTCATTACGGGCCAGCCAGAAGCGGAGCATCCGGTGGAACGCTTCCCGACCCCACGGGTCGGTCCGGCGGGCCTGGTCGAACAGCCCCCACGGACCGGGCGGGAGCATCTGGTCCGGAGCCGAAACCTTGTGTTCGAGCCGCGCCTGCCGGAGGTCCAGTTGCGCGAGGGTGAGTAGCCCGAGCCACGGCACGGGATCGCCCCCGAGCACCGAAGCTGCCAGCCAGCACCACCGCCGCGCACCGCCTTCGAGCGCCACGGCGTCCGGCGAGTCCGGCTGCCGCTGGCCGGCCAGCAGCGCCTGGTCGACAGCAACACGGGCGTGCAGCGTCGTCAGACCGAACGCGGCGGGCTCCTCGGCGCCCCAGTGGCGCAGGACATCGTTGTGGCCGGCCACCGCCCCAAGGACCTGGGTGCGCGACGCCCACAAACCGGGATTGCCCCAAGAGCTGGCCAGAAGCGCGCGTGTCGACCACCACTGCCCTTGTCGCAGCTCCTCTACCGACGCGCGCAGTTCACCGTCGTGACCGGCGGGGTGTTGCACGAGCTGATCGGCAGCTGTGGGTGCTGATGGCATGACCTGTTCCCCCTTCGTGGTCTGTCGAGTGCCGTCCCCAACCAGCCGGTGAACCGAAGACGTGGGCAGGACAGGCGGCAGAAAGCCGGATGCACCTTCGGTCGAGCAGGCAGACGGGAGCTGACTGGATCACCTCGCGGACTGCGGTTCAGTGATCGGCGACTCACTGTCTCGTTTTGGTCAGAGCAGCGCCACGACAGCCGGGTGGCATCTGTCGGATAGCGATGTCAGCAACACGTCATCGAGACGTCATCTCGTCAGATCGCGCTGTGGAGAGGCTTCTTGTCGGGTACTGCTAGAACCAGGCTCTCCCCGCGCAGGTCGCGGCCGGGCCAGGTTGAGACCACGGGGGCGGAGGCTGCGAAATGGCGAACAAGACGCTACTGGGTGCCCTGATCGAGAAGGAGGGATGGGAATTCCCCGACTTTCAAAGGGAATTCAGGGCTGCCGGGAACGAGCTGGCGCGCAACCTCAAGGACCCGCGGTTTCGCAACCTGGACATGTCGGAGGCGACGTACCGGCGCTGGGTCGCGGGGACGGTCAGCCGGCCGACAGGGGTGTTCTTGCAGACGATCCAGCACCTGTTCGACGACAGGCCGATCGCCGAACTCCTCGCTCCACCCCGCGAGGGAGATCCAACTGCACTATCCCGGCAAGACCTTGAAAGAGAACTCGCGATGACCGCACGTGAAGCATCCGACCACGCCGCTTCCGTTGCGTCCGCCTTCCTCTCCGACCTGTCCATAGAACAGGTCCAGGAAGACGTGCGCCGACTTGCCCGCACCTACAACAATCGGCCGCCGTTCGACGTGCTCCGCGAAGCCCGGCAGCTTCGGGCAGATGCCGAGGAGCTCCTGGATCGCACCCACATTCCCGAGCAGCGGCAGCAGCTGCTGATCGCGATCGGCCAGACGACGGCCTTGCTCGCCATGACGGCATTCGACCTCGGCTCCCTGGGCGAAGCCACCCGGCTTGCCCGGTCCGCCGGCATGTACGCGGAAGCCACCCGCTTCAACCCCCTGGCCGCGTTCGCAGCAGGCACGCTCGGCATGCTCGCCTACTGGGAGGGCCGCCCCGGCGAGGCGATCCGCTTCATCCGCCAAGCCAACTCCTTCACAGGGGTCGGTGCGGCCGGCCGGACCCGCATCGCCGCCATCGAGGCCAGGGCTTACGGTCACCTCGGCGACCGGCAACGAGCGACGACTGCGGTCGAGCGTGCACTCGACCTCGACCCCGCAGAAGTGGATGACCTCCACGACGAGGTCGCCGGGGAGTTCCTCCACGGCCCGGAGCGGATCTCGCGCTCGCACGGCACCACGTTCCTGCTCCTGCGGGACGGCGCGGGTGCCCAGGAGCACGCCCGGCGTGTGCTGGAGCTTCAGGCTGCGCTGCCCGAGGCGCAGCGGATTCCCCGGATCGAGGCGGAGGCGCGGGCCGACCTTGCGGCGGCGCTGATCCTCGACAACGAACTGGACGAGGCCGCGGAGGTGCTGGAGCCCATCGCGGCGCTCGCCCCCGAGCGTCGCGCCGCAGGGCTGGTCGAGCGAGTCGTCCACGTCGGCCGCCTTCTCTCCACGGAGCCCGTCAGGACCTCACCTGGCGCCATCGCGCTCAAGGAAGCGCTGGAGGAGTACACCCGGGTAGCCGCCCCGAGGCAGATCGTCGGTGGCAGCGTCGCACGACTGGCTATCGAATAAGCACCGCAGTTCGGTAGGGGTGGGGCGGGTCGGCAGCGTGCCGGTCCGCCCCACTGCGGTCAGCGCGGCGAACCGACGGCAGCCAGGATCTCCCGTTCCCGACCCGGGGCGATGCCGTGGGCGGACGCGCGGGGGTGCGGTACCGGTGAGTTGCCAGCCCGGAGCCACTCCCAGGTGTCCCGCACCGTCTCCTCCAGAGGGCGGCAGGTGAAGCCGGCAGCGTAGGCGGGTTCGGAGTCGACCAGCCAGACGCCCTCGTTGGTCCGCCACAACGGCAGCTCCGTCCACTGCCGCACCCCGTGCTCCAGCAGCGCCCCGTCCGGCACCCAGCGCAGTTGACCCCGGTTGCCCGTTACGTCCAGGCATGCCTGGAGGAAGCTGCCCATTGTGTCCCGCCCGATCGGCGCGGTCACGTTGTGGACGCCGCCGCCTGGCCGCTCAGCGGCGTCGACGGCGAAGCGCGCGACGTCGCGCACGTCGACCGGCTGGATGGTCTTGCCCGCGCTGCCGGGCGCGAGGATCTCGCCGCCTTGCTCGGCCCGCCGGAGCCACCACGGTAGGCGGCCGACGTACTCACCCGGACCCAGGATCACCCCAGGTCGAAGCAGCCAGGACCGGTCGGCGCCGAAGGTCTCGACCACGGCCCGCTCGCCGCCGGCCTTCTGCCGCCCGTAGTGGAGATCGGGGCCCAGCCAGCCCTCCGGGTTCCGGCCGTAGTCGCTCCCGGCATCGGCGGGCCCGTCCATCAACGGGTCACCGACCTTGAGCGGGTGGTCCGGCCACCCCGCGTACACCGAGACCGTCGAGACGTAGACGTAGCGGTCGGTGGTGCTCTCCAGCGCCCGTGCACCCGCGAGCACCACCTTCGGCGGCTGCTCGCCGGCCGAGGTGTCGATCACCGCGTCCCACGGACCCTGCGCAGCCAGCCGGGTCAAGTCCTCGACCGACGTCCGGTCTCCCAGCACCTGCCGTACGCCGGGCAGAGCAACTCCCGACCGCCCCCGGTTGAACGTCGTCACACTCCAGCCCCGCCCCAGCGCCTCCTCGACCACAGCCTTGCCCAGAAACCAGCCTCCACCGACCACCAAGATGTCCATGCCCGGCATCCTGCCCAGAACCGGTGCCCGCTGGCCACCCCGTGGCAGCGCCCGGGCCAAGTTGCGGCAGGTCGGGGCCGTGATCGTGGCGAAGATGACACCCCGATGGCACCCGTGTGCGAATTCGCTCGCCAGGTGACAGGCAGACGCCATGGCCCTGCCATCCGTTACTCGGAAGACTTGGCCGCTCACCCGCTGCGACTTCGTCCGGCTTCCCGGAGGACCGAGCAGCGCCAAGGGGAGAGGAGATCCGATGGAGAGCACCGCACCTGCGGTCCAGCCGGAGGAGGAGGGCGGCCTGCTGGTCGCCGTCCGTGGCATCCGGGCCGCGCGTTCCCGTGCCGACGTGCCGTCCGACAACACGGGCGGCAAGTCCGACCAGAACGACACCTGAGAGACCGCCCACGATGCATGAGACCGCCTCGTGGGCGGTGCGCCTGGGTGGGGACCAGTTCCTCACCCAGGCGCTCCACCGCTCCTACGCCGTGATCCCCGCCGGGAGCGCCGACACCGCTCCCCTCTTGTCCTGGGACGACCTCAACACCATCCTCGCCACCCACCGCATCGACCCGCCCCGACTGCGGCTCTCGCAGGACGGTGAGACCGTCCCCGTCGGCCGGTACTCGACCCCCGCCACCAACCGGCGCGGGGCGACCTGGAATCGGCTGCACCCGGCCCAGCTCCACGCCAGGCTCGCCGAGGGCGCCTCGCTCGTGGTGGACGCGATCGACGAGATCCACCCGCCGATCCGTACCGCCGCCGAAGCGCTGGAGCGCTTCATCGGCACGCCCGTGCAGACCAACCTCTACGCCTCCTGGACCGAGCAGGAGGGCTTCGGCCGGCACTGGGACGACCACGACGTGGTCGTCGTCCAGCAGTACGGGGCGAAGCGCTGGCGGCTGTGGCAGCCGACCCGGCAGGCCCCGACCTTCCGCGACGTGGACTCCCCGGAGGAACCCGAGGGCGAGCCGGTCGCGGACTTCGTCCTCCACCCGGGCGACGTCCTGTACCTGCCGCGCGGCTGGTGGCACAGCGTCACCGCCGACCAGGGCAGCGAGTCGCTGCACCTCACCTTCGGACTGGTCGCCCAGACCGGCGCCACGCTCCTCGGCTGGCTGGTGGACGAGCTGCACGAGAGCCCCGCTGTAAGGACGGACGTCCCACTCCACGCCGCAGCGGACGAGAAGGCTGCCTACCTGGCCGACCTGCGGACCGCGGTGCTCACCGCGCTGTCAGACCCCGACCTGATCGACCGTTGGGGTTGGTCCTCCGGTACCACCCACTTCGGCCGACCGGCCCCATCCCTGCCCTACGTGGAGTCTCTCCCCGCGGACAGGGAAATCACGGTGCGGATCACCGCCCCGCGCGCCGACCTCGCCAGCAACCCGGCCGCCGGGACCGTCACCCTGTCCGCAGCCGGAACCGCGTGGGACTTCTCCGAGCGCGCCGCGCCCGTCCTACAAGCCCTGCTGACCGGAGACACGGTCAGCATCGGGGCCCTCGCCGACATCGCCGACCTGGAGGTCAAGGACGTGGCCGGCGTCCTGACCGCCCTCGTCCAGGGCCAGGCCCTCGCCGTCGTCGGGGTCGGCCGGTGAGCCCGGATCTCGGCCTGGGGACCTACCGGGTGCGCGCCGTCGGCGAAGCGGCGCGCACCGCCCTCGCAGCCGGGGCGAAGTGGATCGACACCGCCCCCAACTACGCCCACGGCCGGGCACACCACGATCTGGCCCCGGTGCTCGCCGAGCACCCGACCGTCAAGGTGACGACGAAGACCGGCTTCTACCCGGACGGCCGCCACAGCCTCGCCCCCGCCGACGTCCGCGCTCAGACCGAGGAATCGCTCGCCGCCCTCGGTCGTGCCGACATCGTCTTCGTTCACAACCCCGAACGGTCTGCCCACGACCGGCAGCAGCTGCACCACAACCTCCGCGCCGCGTTCGCCGTGTTGGAGGAGTTCGCGCAGGCCGGCCGTATCGGGGGGTACGGCGTCGCCACCTGGGCCGGCTTCACCAACCAGGCGTTCACCGTCGCCGAGCTGCTCGTTCTGGCCGGGGAGGCGGCCGGGTCGGCGAACCACCGTCTCGCTGGCGTCCAGCTGCCGGTCAGTCTCGTCATGGCCGAGCCCATCACTCAGGCCCTCGACGGAGGTGGGCCGCTCGTTCACGCGCGCGATGCCGGGATCACGACGTTCGCCTCCGCACCCCTGCACGGAGGCGAACTGCCAGGTCTGATGACACCCGAACTGGTGAACCTCATCCAACCGGGATCGACCTCGCACACCGCCGCATTCCAGCTCATCGGTGCCTGCCCCGCGCTGGATGTCGTCCTGACCTCGACCAGCACCCTCCAGCACTGGGAGGATGCCCGGGACGCTCTCGCCCGGCCGATCCGCGACGCACGACTCAGGACGGTGCTCGATGTCCTTTCAGCCGAATGACGACACCCGGCACGATCTGACGGCAGCCCACCAGAAGGCCGCCGGATTCCTCGGCCTGGTGTGCACCGGACCGGCGGTCTTCGGCACCTCCGGAATCACCGTCGGCCGCCCGGCCGAGAACGTCTGGCTCCGTGTCTCCAGAAGCAGCCGCCGCAGGGCGCCCCGGCCGACCGGCCAGGGCGCCCTCGGAGCTGAACAGCTCGTACCCGCCTCCGTCCCGCGCCCCCGGCTCCACGAGACCGTTGACTGGACGGAGGCCGACTGGTTCTACCAGGCCGACGTCTTCGATCTGGTCGGTCCCGCGATCTCCTCGACCCCGGACCTCCGCGCCGACCCCGGCCTGGGCGACAGCTGGTGGACCGGGCTGCGGAACGCACTGGCCGGCATCGCGGAAGCACCGGGCACGAAGATCACGCTGCGCCAGACGTGGGTTGACGAGGTCTTCCCGAAGTACCTCGGCATCCCGGCCCCGGCCGACATCGAGCGGACCACCGGGCACGGTGATCTCCAGTGGGCCAACCTGACCGCCCAGCCGCTCAAGATCCTCGACTGGGAGCGCTGGGGTCAGGTGCCGGTGGGCTACGACCCGGCGGTCCTGTGGGTCAGCAGCCTCCTCGTGCCCGCCGTCGCGGACCGTATCCGTACGGAGTTCGCCGACATCCTCGACACCTCGGCCGGGCGCGTGGGTCAGCTCATCGCAATTGCGGAGATGCTCCAGGCCGTTGACCGGGGGTACTACCCGGAACTCGCCCCGCTCCTCGCCGAGCGGGCACGTGAGCTGACCGGTGTCGCCCCGCCGCAGGGCACCGACGCCGGCCTCGTCCGGTAGACCGTGGACCTCCGGCAGGAGCCCGTCGATCACGTCCTGGACCAGGTGGAGCAGAGCCTCGGCACGAGGCTGGACCGGCGAAGCGTGGTGCGTAAGCGCCGGACGGTCGGAGCTGGCACCGACCGCGGCACCTGGGCCCGGGTCGAACGCCGGCCCTGGGAGCGGGCGCGGGAACAGGGCTGGGACGGATACGAAGCCGCAGCGGCGTTGCCCGGCGTGGCGATGCCCCGCTGGCACGGGTCGACGACATGGCAGGACCCGGACGACCGGGCGATCTGGCACGTGGACGAGACCTCGCTGCTGCCCGACCTCCCGGTCGGAGCCGCGGTGGTGAACGTCGACCCGGAGCTGCCGGACGATTGGTGGCGCTCGCTGAACGCCTCGCTGGCAGAGCTGGCCCTTCAACGAACGGCCCGCGTGGCGGCCCCGGACACCGAACAGATCACGCAGCAGCTGGTCGACGACACAATCAAGGCCGCCTTTCCTGGAGCGCACGACACTCGGGTGAACCAGTGGTGTCCTGCTCACGCCGACCTGAACTGGGCGAACATCACCGGCCCTCGTGAGTTCTGCATGCTCGACTGGGAGGACTGGGGAATGGCGCCACGCGGACTCGACTCGGCGTCGCTGTACGCCGCCTCCCTCGCCGTACCGGCGCTCGCGGACCGGGTGCGCGAGGAGCGCCGGGCAGACCTTGAGAGCCGCGACGGGATGGTGATGCAGCTGTTCGTGCTGGCGAAGATCGTCGGACCACACGCCGGTCCGAACGACCCGCGAACGGGGCTGGCGCACCGGGATGCTGCCCGGCTGATCCGCGCTCTCCAGGGGGACTGAACGTCTACCTGCCGGCAAGGCACCAACGTCAGCGAACAGGGAAGGAACACGCATGGATCCCTCCACGCGCGGTCCGGCCGGCCAGGACGCCGAGGACATCGCGAGCGCGAAGGAGCGAGGCTGGAGCGATCTGGCACCCGTCGACGACGCCTACCAGGCGGGCGAGATCACGGCCACCGAGTGGCACGCCGCCGTCCTGGGCGTCATCGAACCGGCCTACCTCAACGGCGGCAACCCGCGGGCCCAGTCCGGCCACAGCGGCGACGATACCCGCTGGCGCGAAGCCCGCAGCCTGCTCGTCGACCTGCTCCCGCCCCACGGTGGGACGTTCCTCGACATCGGATGCGCCAACGGCCACCTCATGGAGACCCTGACCGACTGGGCAGCCGAAGTCGGGATCACCATCGAGCCCTACGGGGTGGAGATCTCCCCAGCCCTCGCAGACCTCGCCCGAACCCGCTGCCCGAAGTGGGCGCATCGGATCTGGACGGCCAACGCGATGGGCTGGAAGCCACCACGTCGCTTCGACGCCGTCCGTACTGGCCTGGACTACGTGCCAGCGGACCTGCGGGGAGCGTACGTGGCCCACCTGCTGGACCATGTCGTCGCCCCGGGCGGCCGATTGATCATCGGCGTCTACAACGAGGAACGTGACCAGGCCACAACGGAGGACCTGCTGCGGTCCTGCGGCTTCACCCCGGCCGGCGCCACCGTAAGAGCCCACCGGCACCCCAAGATCCAGTACAAGGGATTGTGGGTGGCCAATGCTTGAGCAACAGCAGCAGCATTAGTAGCCCTTGGTTGGACTCTTCTGATTGTCCTGCCGGCAAGGGAAAGTGAGTGATCATCAGGTCTCGGCTGTACTCTGGATCGCTGGTTGGTCTACTTCAATGACTGCGGTGCCGCCGGCACTTCCTGCCCGGGTTCGCCGCAGAACCAAGGACAGGTGCACCGTGACGACTACAGAGGCCCCGGCGACGGTTTCGGACTTCTACTGCAACGAGGCATTGAACGGCCGTACGCCGGTGAAGGTGGTGGAGGAGACCGACACCGTGCTCGCGTTCGAGCACACCAAGCCGTCCTACCCGGTGCACATCGTGGTCGTCCCGAAGAAGCACATCCCGTCGCTGGTGGACCTCGGCGACGGCACCGAGGAAGACCTCGCGGACGTTGTCCGGGTGGTCCGGAAGGTAGCGGCGAAGGTGCGCGAGGAGTACGGCGCAGTGTGCGTCGTGACGAACGAAGGCGCGTACCAGGAGTCGAAGCACATGCACTGGCACGTACTGTTCCGCGGCGACCTTCCGGAGGGCCTGGCCTGAGACTCGGGCGGCTCAGCGGGCGTGCCGGCCGCGCGGGCGGGCGAGAGCGATCGTCCTGGTCGCGATGTCCCGCGCCGTGCGGCGGACGGCCTCGGGGTCGGGGCGACGGCGGTCGCCTCCTAGCGCGGGCAGCAGCTGCTCGCAGGCGCGCAGGAGGGGCGTTCCGTCGGCCATCTCCTCGTCGGCCACGACGACGCAGGTGGCGCGTCCCGCGTACGCCTTCGCGTTGTCGAGCTGGTCGCCGCGACTGACGGAGGCCGGCAGCGGGACGAGCACGGCAGGCTTCGACAGGGCCTCTAGCTCGGCGAGGGTGGTGGCGCCAGCGCGCCCGATGACGAGGTCGGCGAGCGAGAGGGCGTCGACCATGTCGCCGTGCAGGTACTCCAGCTGCCAGTAGCCGGGCGCGGAGGCCAGCGCGGGGTCGAGGTTGCCGCGACCGCAGATGTGCACGACGGAGAAGTGCGCCGTCAGCGCTCCGAGTTGGCGGCGGACGGCCTCGTTGACACGCCGGGAGCCGCTGCTGCCGCAGAAGACGAGCAGGGCCGGCGGTCCGGCCGGGACGCCGAGCCGGGCGCGGAGGTCCTCGGGCCGGCCGTCGGCGAGGTCGTCGCGCAGGGGAAGTCCCGTGACCACCGCCTTGCGCTGGAGCCAACGGGGCAGACCGGGTGTCTCATCAGCGAGGAAGACCGTGGTGGCGAAGCGGGCGAGGATCCGGTTAGCCAGGCCGAGGGTGTGGTCGGACTCGTGGATGGCCAGGGGGATGCCGTTGAGCCACGCGGCGACGCCAACCGGCACCGACACGTAGCTGCCCTTGCTGAAGACGACGTCGGGCCGCTCGCGCCGCATCGCCCGCCAGGCGGCGAACACCCCGCGGGCGACGGTCACCGGCATGGTGACGTTGCTCCAGGACCGGAAGCGTTGCAGCCCTGCGGAGGGGACGGCCGCGAGCCGGATCCCGGCCTTCGCCGCAAGGTCTGCTTCGATGCTGTCGGCGCGACCGAAATAGACCAGCTCGCATTCTGCGCGCCGTAGCTCGGCGGCCACCGCGAGAGCGGGAACGACATGGCCGGCGCTCGCGCCCCCGGTGATTCCAATCTTCAGCTTCACGCGGTAGAGCGTAACAGGATTCGAGGGGAATTCTTCCCTCGTTTGGAAATCCTGGCTTCTGCATTGGTGGCTGAATTTCCGGCCGGGTGCCGAGTGGGATCGGCGGTGGGGCATGGGTCCTGTCTGGCTGGCATGGTGGGGCGGCGTGGCCTCCTGGTAAGGGGCCTCGCGGTGCCGCTCAGCAGGTGTGGATGGTGCGGGGCGTGCAGTGGTCGGGCTGGCTGGATTCGAACCAGCTCCTCGGCAACACTTATGCCGTGCTCTTCCGTTGAGCTCCAGCCCGTGGTGAAAAGAAAGCTACCGCATTGGTGTGGCGCAGGTCAATGCCGAATTTGCGGGGTCGGGAATTGAATTTAGGCATGGCGATTCCGGCATCGGGCATTTCTTTATCCGATGCCGGAATCGCCTCAGCTGAGCGTCAGGTCAGGGGCTGGTCCTCCGCAGGGTGTGGAGGTTGTCGGTCGCGATGGGGCTGTTGCGCCCGGTCCAGCGGTCCACCGTCTCCAGCTCGCCCTCGGCGTGCCGGGGGGAGAGCACGAGGGCGGTGGGAACGCCGAGCGCCTGGGCGTACCGGAACTTCTCCCCGGCGGGCAGGGGGCGGTCGTCGACGAGGAGCCGCAGTCCGAGGCGGTGGAGCTGCTGGACGGTGCGGTCGGCGCGCTCCTGCTGCTCAGTCAGGTCGGAGCGCAGGACGACCAGGTGGACGTCGGCAGGGCCGGTGCCGTGCTTCCAGCGCAGGCCCTCGGCGTCGCGGTGGACGCCGGCCAGGGTCTGGATGCAGCGGGTGAGGCCGATGCCGGAGCAGCCCATGAGGGGGGTGTGCGGGGTGCCGTCGTCGCCGGTGAAGGTCAGGCCCATCTTGGCGGAGTACTGGGTGCCGAGTTCGAAGACGTGGGCGACCTCGACGGCTTCGGTGGCGCGGTAGCGGCCGGCGGGGCAGCGTCCGCAGTCGAGGCCGTCGGCGGCGGTGTGGACGTCGGCGGGGTGGAGGTCGAGCGGAGGCAGGTTGGCGGCTCCGGACCACGATGCGCCGGTGCGCAGGTCGTCGGGGCCGTCGGCGATGGTGAAGCGGTCGAGGCCGCTGACGGAGAGGTCGTGGACGACGTCGATCCCGGCGCAGTCCCAGGGGGTGAGGGTGCCGGCGCTCTTGCCGAGCAGGCCGGGCAGGTCTTCGGGGTCGAGGAGTTCGATGTGCTGGCCGGGGCCGAGGGCGGCGGCGAGCTTGCGGGTGCTGATGGTGAGGTCGGAGCGGATGCACACTGCGGTTGGCCTGGTGGTGCCGTCCGGGCCGGTGACGGCGAAGACGATCACGTTGACGACGGGTTCGCCGGAGGTGGAGGCCGAGGGGAACGTGGCGCTGAGGATGGCTCCGTCGCCGCGGTGGCCGCAGTGGTCGCAGGCGAGGATGCTGCTCTGGCCGAAGTCGGCGAGGACGAGGTGCTCGGTGGTCGGGCCGGCGGAGATGGCCCCGCCGTCGGCGGCGGCCTGGAAGACGCCGTGCAGGCCGATGCCGGTGAGGGCGTCGGTGCACGCCCGGTTGAGCAGGCCGATCGACTCCAGCATGCCCGCCCGGTCGGCGTCGAAGGTGTAGGCATCGGCCATGGTGAACTCGCGTCCGCGCATAAGGCCACCGCGGGGCGAGGTCTCGTCGCGGAACTTCCTGGTGTTGAGGGCCAGGCGCACCGGCAGGTCGCGGTGCGAGCGAAGGTGGGGCCGGACGGTGGCGACGGCCATCTCCTCGGAGGTCGGCGCCAGGCACATGTCTGTCCCGCTCACGCGGGTGGTGACCAGCGCACCCTCGTCGGTGTAGACCTTCCACCGGCCGGACTCCTCCCACAGGGCCCGGCTCTGCAGGGTGGGCAGGGAGACGCTGTTGAAGCCGTGGTGCTCGAAGGCGTCTCGGGTGATCCGGTCGAGCTGGTCGCGCACGCGCAGGCCGAGCGGGAGCAGGGTGTGCACGCCGGCGGCGTCGGTCCGACCGACGAGGCCGAGGTGTTCGAGCAGCTCCCACGTCGGGGCGGTGGGGTCGGTGGCGCGAGGACGGGGCGCGGGGAACAGCCGGGAGGTGTAGATCGGGGCGGAGGTGGAGGGGCTCACGCGGCGGCTCCGATCGCGTCGCGGGTGACGGCGGTGAGCCGCTGGGCGCTGTGGGCGATGTCGTAACAGGAGGCGTTGGCCAGGCCCGCGGTACTCAGGTCGGTGCGCAGGGTGTGGTCGGCGGCGAGCTTGTCGATCGCCTGGGCGAGCTCGGCGGCGTCGCCCGGGCTGTAGGGAAGGCCGGCGGCGCCGAGGGTCTGGGCCATGCCGGCGACGTCGGAGTAGACGACGGGCAGCGCGTGGGCCTGGGCCTCGATGGCGACCAAGCCGAATGCCTCCACGCCGGAGGTGGTGAACAGGAAGGCGTCGAAGTCCGCGAAGCGCTCCCACAGTGCCTGGCGGGGCTGGAACGGCGCGAAGCGGATGCGCTCGCTCAGGCCGAGTTCCCGGGTCAGCTGCTGGAGGGCGTCCCGCTCGGGGCCGCTGCCGATGATGGTCAGTTCGTGCCGGTCGCCGGTGAGCGCCATCGCCTCAATCGCGGTGCGGGTGCACTTGTTGGCGTCCAGGCGGCCGGCGTGCAGCAGCCGCAGCGTGTGGGTGTGGGTGGGCCGCAGGGGCCGGGCGGCGCGGGCGAGGGGAATGCCCCAGGGAACGAGGGCCGTCTTGTCGCGGTAGCGGTGGCCGGTCAGCTCGCCGATCTTCTCGGCGAGGGCGGTGTTCGGGGCGACGACGGTGGTCGCGCCCGCGACGATCTCGGTGAGGACGTCGCGGGCGAGCGGGTCGGAGGCGGCGGCGATGACGTCGGTGCCATGGGCGATGGCGACGACCGGGGTGCCCTGGGCGGCGCGGACGAAGGCGAGGGCGAGACCGAAGCCGAGGTGCTGAGCGTGGATGGCGTCCGGGCGGGCCTGGTCGAGGCGCCGGCGGACCTCGGTGGTCAAGACGTCGACGTAGGCGCCGAACCCGGGGCCGTAGGGAGCCTTAGCGGCGGTGGCGAGCACGGTCTCCTCGAAGCCGTGCTGCCAGGTCGGGTCGGCGGGCGGGAGCGCGAGGAACGTGGTGCGGGCGCGGTCGGCCATCTCCCCGTACAGGTCGGAGCAGAAGATCATGGAGCCGCAGGAGGGTTCCAGCGGCAGGTCGATACCGGTGGTGATCTGCACCCTGGTCATGCGGGCTGTCCTTCCTGCTGGAGGGAGTCGAGGTAGGCGGCGAGGCCGGAGCGCAGCAGGGCGGAGGTCCCGGCCCAGCCGATCGCGCTGGCCGCGTCGAGGACGGACAGGTTCGGCGTGAACCCCTGCTGCGGCCACGCCTGTTCGTAAGCCGGGTGCCGACCGAGGTACTCGTTCCAGGTGACGGCGATGCCGTCGGCGGCGAGGTCGGCGGGGTCCAGATAGCCGCGGGTTCCGGAGCCGGCCCACAGCTCGTCGGCCCCGGCCGCGCGGCAGATCCGGACGATCCGCCCGGTGCGGTCGGCCGTCGGCTCGACCGGGAGCTGGGAGGTGAGGGTGAGTTCGGCGGGTGCGCCGAGGGCGGTGGCGAGGCCGGTGGACAACTCGGTGTTGAGGTCGAGCAGCCACCGGTGCCCGGCGGTGAGCGCCGGGGCGAGCACCTGCAGCACCTCGTCGAGGTGGCTGCTGCGGCCGTAGGCCAGCCGCATCCGGCGGAGCAGGCCCTGCGGGTCGAAGGTGTCGGCGATCCGCACGTCCTTGATCAGCTGGCCGTGACTCTTGACCACCGGGACGGTCAGCCACTGGACGCCGTTGGGGGTCTTGATCCGGTTGCGGTTCTGGAAGCCGCCGTCCTCGTACTGCACGTTGTCGTACAGGGCGACGGTCCGGCACGCGAACAGGGCCTCGCAGAAGCCGAGCCACGGCGCGAACGGCGGCTGCTCGATGTAGAGCCGGTGCTTCACCGGTCCTCCTTGGGAGCGAGCAGGGTGATGAGGGAGGTCTCGAACGCCTCGAAGCGGCGGCCGTCGGCCGCGCGGACCGGGGCGAGGGTCCAGCCGGCGTCGGCGGCGCGGTGGCGGGTGTACTCCTCGCCGAGGTACCAGCGGCCGGCCTGGCTCTGGTGCGCGGCGAGGGCCTTGACCTTGTCGGGGAGCAGGTCGGTGATGTCCACCAGCACGGTGGGGTGGAAGCCGCCCCGGGGTGCGTGGGGTTGGCCGTGCAGGATCGTGGTGCAGGTGCCGACGCGGGTCGCGGCGTTGACGGCGGCCTGGGCGACGGCGAGATGGTCCTGGTGGTCGGGGCCGGCGTGCAGGCTGTGGGTGATCAGGACGGTGCAGCCGAGGCGCACGAGTTCCGCCTCGACGCCGGAGACCAGCTGGCGGTCGGGCACCAGGGCGCCGTCGGTGAAGCCCAGGACCAGCAGGTCGATCCCGCGGCCGGCGTAGGAGGCCGCCGATTCGGCCTCCCGGTCCCGGTCGGTGAGGCTGATGCCTCGGTCGCGGTCGGCGAGGGAGACGCCGTTGACCCCAGTGGTGACGACGACCACGGTGACGGCCGCGCCCTGCTGCCGGTAGCGCCGCAGGGTGCCGTAGCACATCAGCTCGGCGTCGTCGGGGTGGGCGACCACCGCGACGACATGCTCACGCGGCGACGCCACGGGCGTCCTCCTCTCGGAAGTCGCGCCAGATCTGCGAGGGCTCCGGCAGGGTGCTGCCCTGGTACTTGCCGCGGTACAGCTCCCGGCGGCCAGTGGGCACCCAGAAGGTGACCTGACCGATGCGCTGGCCGGGGTAGACCCGGACCGGCTGCACGGCGTGGAACTGCAGGGTGAGGCGGCCGAGCGAGCCGAGGTCGATCAGGTCGGCGGTGCAGTGGACGAACAGGCCGGTGCGGGCGGTGGAGGAGCGGGCCCGGATGATCGGGACGAAGTGCTCGGAGCCGATCGTCTCGGCGGTGGAGGCGAGGTAGATCCGGCCGGGGCGCAGGACCATGCCCTCCTCGGGGATGGTCGAGCGCGTGAACCGGTTGGGCCGGCGGCAGTCGAGGGTCCGGCCTCCCCACCAGCTTCGTCGGTACCAACCGATGTCCGAACTGAGGTGGAAGTCGTAGGAGTTGGGGCTCAGGAGCGAGGCGTCGAACGGGGTGATGGTGATCCGCCCCGCCTCGGCTTCGTCCTTGATCTGGTGGCCGGTGAGGATCACGCGGCGGTCACCTCCGCAGAGGGGCCGACGGCACCGCCGCCGGCCAGGGCGTGGGGAGCGAACGGGGAAGGGTCGCTGAGGGTGCCGTAGTAGCCGGAGTACGGCATGTGGTCGCCGACCGCGTCCCAGAAGGACACCTGGCCGATCACCATGCCGGGGTACACCCTGAGCGGCTGGGTGACGACGATCTCCAGCGTCCAGCAGTGGACCGCGCCGAGCTGGGCGAGATCGGCGCTGATCTGGGTGAACAGGCCGAGGCGGCCGACGGAGGAGCGGCCGATCAGGCTGGTGACGTAGCGGTCGGAGCCGATGCGCTCCACGGTCGAGCCGAGGTAGACCCGGCCGGGCCGCAGCCGGAAGCCGCGGCGCGGGATCGTGATCGTCCGGGTGGGCGGGCTGGTGTGCGGGTCGACGGGGGTGCGGGTGAACACCTTGAGCGTGTCGCCGAGCCGGTAGCCGTGGCTGTTGGGGTTCGACTGCTGGGGAAGGTACGGGTCGATGGTGATGTGGCCGGCCGCAACCGCTTCGCGGATTGCGGGGCCGGTGAGGATCACCGGGTGCCGCCCTGCACGTAGGTCTGGCGCAGCAGTCGCCGCTGGCCGGGCTCGATCGCCTCCTGGCCTTCGCCGAGCGGCATCCGGCCGTGGGCCCAGCGCAGCTGGTCGAAGACCAGGAGTTGCCCGGGGCGGAGCCGGACCGTGGTGCGGTGGCGCAGGGCGGCGTCGGCGAGGGTGCCGAACGCGGTCGCCGCCTCCTGGCGGGCGGCGTCGGTGCCGTCGACGAGCTCGCCGCGCAGCAGGTGGGGGTGCATCTTGCTGGTGAACCGCACCGGCAGGCCCGGCTCCAGCTGCTCGGGCAGGACCGCGAAGCGCTCCAGTCCCTGGCCGACGCCGTGGACGCCTTCGTCGGTCCAGTAGGAGAACACCGGCTGCTGGAGCAGCGCCCTTTCGGCGTCGCCCAGTTCGGTGGTGGCGGCCCACAGGTCGGCCAGGGCCGAGGACCCGCCGCCGGCCGGGTCGTCGCGCTCGCAGTACAGCGCGATGTAGCGCGGGATGAGGTCACGGTCGACCAGATCGACGTGCAGCCGGTTCTCCCCGGTGCCGTGGGTGCGGCCCGGGTCGGCCTCGGTGCGGACCTTGAGGCTGCTCCAGCAGCCGTCGGCCGGGTAGACGGCCAGGACGGGACCGAGCGCGGACAGCAAGGAGAGCGCGAGTTCCTGGTTCAGGCGGTGATCGGCGGGGTCGAAGGCGACCAGGGCGCGCCCGTCGCCCTCGCCGGCGAGGTGCTCGGCGAAGCCGTGCGGTGCGACGGGGCCGTCGAGGAACGCGGATGCGGGCAGCGACTGCAGGGTCATGACCCCTCCTTGACGTAGTCGGTGAGCAAGCCGCGCAGCGTGCGCGGCGGGTCGAGCGGGCTGGCCGGCAGGCCGAGGCGGTCAGCCAGGTACGCGGTGGTGGCGACGGCGCCTCGGCAGTCGGCCGCCCCGGCGGTGACGGGGCTCTCGCCCAGGCCATCGGCCAGGGCGGCGATCTCCCTGGCCGTGTGCGCGCCGTCGAGAACGACCAGCTCGGCGTCGAAGGGCGCGGCGGCCACCAGCGCCTGCCGGTCGA
Source organism: Kitasatospora sp. NPDC052868 (assembly GCF_044547105.1). Classification (NCBI taxonomy): domain Bacteria; kingdom Bacillati; phylum Actinomycetota; class Actinomycetes; order Kitasatosporales; family Streptomycetaceae; genus Kitasatospora; species Kitasatospora sp. NPDC052868. The sequence continues at coordinate 415,425 of NZ_JBITZW010000004.1, forward strand.
CGTGCCCGGGGAGCCCGGTGCGCAAGGTGGCGAGGTTGAGCACGAAGGCGTCGGACCCCGCCACGCACCGGCCCCGCTCGGCCAGCAGCTCGGCGAGCTGGCTCCGGTCGTCCACTGGGGCAGCGAGTCGGCCAATCGTCGTGCTTCCCCAGGCCCGGAACGCGCCGACGGCTTCCCGCACATAGCCCGGGACCGACCCGCGCGGGACCTCCCGGCCGCCGGTGTAGTCGAAGGTGAACGAGGGCCCTGCCGGGCCGAGGTCGATCCGCAGCAGGCCGGCACCACACTCGGGCGGCTTGGCCACGTACCGGGGCCGGAGCGCCCAGTGGCCCATGGGGCTGTGGCAGTGCCCGGCCACCATGACCTCCAGCGGGCCGTCGGCGAGTTGGAGCGCCACGTCCGTCTCGAAGCCGCTGTGGCTCAGGCCGAGCACCACCTCGGCGCCCGCCTCCAGCAGCCGGTCCCGCTCGGCGGCCAGCAGGGCAGCGGTCGGCTCCTCGAACACGAACCCAGCGCGCTCGGCGGACGGCACCGCCCCGAACGCCTGGGCCCCGAGCACGCCCACGATCCCGATGCAGCGGCCGGCCGCTTCCAGGAGCAGGCCCCGCTCCCACCGCCCGGCGAAGGCCGGCGGCGGTGTCAGGTTCGCGCACACCACCGGGGGGAACCGCTCCGGCTCGTGCAGCCGCATCAGGTCGGCCAGGTCGTGGTTGCCGGGCACCACCGCGTCGTAGAGGTCGGCCAGCAACCGCTCCTCCGTGCGCCCCCGGGAGTACTCGTGGAAGGCACTGCCGCCGAAGAAGTCGCCGACGTCCACGACCAGCGCGCCCAGCTCGCGCAGCGCCTGGACTGCGGCGAGCATCCCCGCGCCGTCCGGCACCGCCGAGTGGAAGCAGCCCGTCGCCGCCACCGTCACGGTGTTGATGGCCAATTCCCTGTCCATGCTCAGCACCTCGTGATCGACACGACGCGCAGCGGCACGGCGGCCTCGGGCCAGAACTCGCCGCGCGAGATCCCGTCGACCTCCTCCAGCCGCAGGCCCGCCCCGAACCAGGCCCCGGCGGCGTTGCGGTCGGCCGTGACGGCGGGGAGTACCGCCAGGCCCCGCGCCACGTTGGCGGTGGAGGCGAACACGTGGGCGGTGATCCCGAAGGCCAGCGTCCAGTCGAACGGGAGGATCGACAGGAACACCGTGCCGACGGGCAGCTCGCCGTCGAGGTCGACCTCGCGGACGTCGGCCACCAGCGGCCGGGCCCGGTCGCCGTACGGTTCGAGAGCCGGGCACAGCACCTCGGCCATCCGCGGGTCCTTCTCGACCGCCCAGATCCGGTGCCCGGCCTTCGCCACCGCAGCGGACAGCGTGCCCAGGCCCGCGCCCACCTCCAGCACCGCGTCGCCGACGCGCAGGCCCGCCAGCTCCAGCAGCCGCTCCGCGACTGCCGGGGAACGCAGGAAGTGCTGCCCCAGGTCGGTTCGGGTCTGGAAGTCGCTGTCCCGCAGGTCCGCGACGACCGCGCTCTCCGCCGTCTGCAGCGTGGCCGCCGAGGGCGCCGCCGCAAGCTCCGGGCTGCGCGTCCTGACAGAGGTTGCCATGGTTCTCCTTCCGCAAGATGTGAGCCGGAGCGTCCGCAGAGGGCCTGCTCGCCGGCAGCGGGGCCGCGACTGCGGTTGCTCGGCAGATGGGCAGGCCGGAATCGCTCCGGTGCCAAGTCGGGCTTCTGAAGTGCCAACTACGCTAGGAATCACCGAAGTCGGGAAACACTCACCGGCAGTACGGGTTCGTGCTCCTCCGCGCCGGTGGTGCCGCGCGGATGCACAAGAACACACCCTGGGTCGGCTGACCGGCAGAGGCGGAGGCCGCGATCGTTGAGAACTTCGCGCGGTCGGCGTGAAAAGCCGCGAATTCGCACACACAACAGCTCGGTTGACGTACCGTCGCCGCGTGATGACGCTCGGAGACTCCCAGCTAGGGGCCGAGACGGCACCCTCCGGCGACCGCCCCGGAGCGGTTCTGGTGCAGGCCCTCGGATACGCCAACTGGTCGCCGCGCGAGCTGGTCCGCGAGATCAACGGAAGGCTCGCGGGCCTTGGCGAACGACGACTCGACCTCACCGTCGCCCACGCCTGGAGCCGCGGCTCGGTGCCACGCTCCGAGACGGTCCGCCGCCTGGCCGCCGCAGTGCTGACGGAGAGGACCGGCCGGACCTACACCCAGACCATGCTCTGGGGTACTACCGAGCCGGACGCCCGCAGGGACGAGCGGACCGTCACCGACGACCTGGTCGGGCGTCGCTCGCTGGCCGCCGTACTGGCCACAGCCACCGCCTGGAACGCGACCGACCCCGCATCCCAGGCAACGCTCCGTCCGTCCGGTGACCTGTTCACCGCAGTCTGGGACGCCGACCGGCAGCAGCCCCACAGCCTCAGCCGCGAAAGCGGCACCGACCACGTACTGCCGCCGATGATGACCCTGCTGGAGTCCCACCTCGCCGACCTACGGCGTCTCGACGACGCCGCCGGAGGGGGCGCCATCTCCCAGCGGTACGTTCGCATCGCCCTCGACGGCGTGCTCTCGCTCCTGCAGAACAGCCGCTACACGCCGGACATCGGTACCCGGCTCCTGCGAACCGCCGGGGGCCTCGCCCAGCTCGCCGGGTGGATGGCCTTCGATGCCGATCTCTCGGCCTCGGGCCAGCGCTACCAGCTGGTCGCGATCCGCCTCGCCCGCGCCAGCGCCGACCACGACACCGTCGCCAACGTGCTCGGGATGCTCGCCTACCAGCACGCGGCGGCCGGCAACCCCACGGCCGCGATCCGCTTCGCAGAGGCCGCCGTCGAAACAGCCGCCAGGAGCCTGCCCACCGTCCGGGCCCGCGCCCTGGGACGGCTCGCCACCGCCCACGCCGCAGCCGGCGACATCGACGCCTTCCGATCGGCCACCGACCGCTGCCTCGCGTTCCTCGAGCACCGTCGCGATGACGACCCGCCTGCGCTCTACTACTTCACCGCCGACCAGGTGGCCGCTGAGAGCGGGCAGGGGCTGGTGGATCTGGCCGCAGCCAACCCCGGCGCCAAGGGCCGCCGACTGCTGGAGGAGGCGCACAGCCTCCTGTCACCGATCACCGCGCACGGGCCCACCACCGGCTACACCCGTTCCGCCTTCCTGCACGGTGTCCACCTCGCCAGGGCTCACCTTCTCGCCCACGACACCGAGGCCACCCTCGCCACCTTCGGACGACTCACCGCCCATCTGCCCGAAGTCCAGTCCGTGCGCTGCCGCAACCTGCTGCTCGGGATCCGCCGGCACGCCGGAACCCGGATCAAGTCGGCGAGCGGCAAGGATGCGCTGAACCGAGTGGACAGGGCACTATCGGGCATATGACGCCGACTGGTCTTGCCCGCCCCGTTGCCGCCGCGCTCTCCGCCGTCCCCTACGACCACCCGGAAGCCCGCCGCCTCACCACTGCCCTCCATGCGGAGCAGACCGCGATGTACGGGTTCGCCGACGACCCGGCGGCCACCGAGCCGGAGCTCTTCGCGCCGCCGAATGGCCTCTTCCTCATCGCCCACTCAGACGGCCATGACGAGGCGCTCGCCTGCGGTGGCTGGCACCTCGTCGCTCCGGCCACGATCGAGATCAAACGCATGTACGTTGCCCCGGAGGCTCGCGGGCTCGCCCTCGGCAGCCGGATCCTGCGCGCCCTGGAACGCCAGGCGTACGAGCTCGGCGCACGACGCGCCATCCTGGAGACCGGCAGCCGCAATCTGGCCGCGCTCGCCCTGTACGAACACCTCGGCTACCAGCCGATCCCCTCGTACGCTCCCGGCCGCGACCCGCTCGTGAACCGCGCGATGGCCAAGCAGCTCACTGCAGCGTAGGCACTGGGCGGTCCCGTCAGGTCGGTGCGGACTGCCAGTCGGTGGGGTCGAGCGCGAGCGCCGCGTCGGCGATCCGCTGGGCCGAGGCGGTGGTGAGGGCGGCACGGCAGCGGTCGATCTTCCCCTGCACCGCGGGGACGCCGGCGGCCCGGTACTCGACAGCGCGCAGCAGGCAGTCCAGTTTGTCGGCGTCCCTGGCGCAGCGCGCTTCGGGAGTGGTGCCGTCCTCGAACTCGGCGATCACGTCGGCGAAGAGGGCCTGGACGGCCGGGTGGGCCGCCGCGGTCTGGTCGGCCGTGACCTTGCGGGGGTCTGCGGCGGTGACGTACCGGCGGGTGAGGGGCGTGAGGTCGCCGGTACGGGCTTCGGGTACGTCGTGGAGGGTTGCCAGCAGGGTGGTGCGGGCCGGGTCGGCTCCCTCCAGGCCGGCGAGGGTGGCGGCGGTCACGGCGGTGCGGTGGCTGTGCTCGGCGACGCTCTCGGTGGCGGACAGGGGAATGCCGTCCTGCCGCCAGCCGGTGCGGGGCAGCGCGCGAAGGGAGCCGGCCTCGAAGAGGAGGCGGGCGATGCCCGCTGCCTGTTCACCGTCGAGCTGCACCACAGGGTCCTCCTGATCGCATGTCACCCGTCGTCCCGACCGTAGCGCAGGCGGTCCAGGTCGCGCCGGGACGTCGCCGAGATGAGACTTCCGTCGAGGAGCTCGGCCGTGACCGTGTCGAACGCCTGGGCGGCATCTGGCGCTGCGTGCGGCAGCCACGGGTGCAGGTTCAGCAGGGTGCTGATCGAGTGGACGTACAAGTCGACGGTGCCGGGGGCGAGGTGGAAGGAAGAAACGAGGGCGCGGAAGAGGCGGATCGGATCCCAGGACGCCGGGTCCGGGTGGTGCATGAAGGTGTCGTCAGTCTGGTCGGCGGGCATCGCGCCCAGCCACAGCGCCCAGTAGGACAAATTCGCGAGTTCGCCGTGCTCGTCGTCCAGCAGCGCGGTGGAGATGAAGTGCCGTAACTGGTCCGGATCGCCCTGGCGGGCGGCGACGGTGGCGACGGTACGGGCCTCGATCGAGCGGGCGCTGTAGCCGCGCCGGCCGAGCGCGGGCCGCATACCGCGCAGCGCCTGCTCCGACCAGGCGGCGGCATCTGGCGCGGTGTCGTAGGAGGCGAGGTAGAGGGCCTGACGGTGCAGCAGGCTACTGTGCCCGTCGGTCGTGGCTCGCTCGGTGGTGGTCCGCAGGTTGGCGAAGAAGCGGGCGCGGTCGTCCGCGGGCAGCAGCGGGCCGGGGCGGGCCGGTCCGCGCCTGGGCCGCGAGGCGAGGTTGGCCAGCGTCGGCGGCGGAGTGCCGTGAAGTGCCCAGGCGACCAGGAGGGCGGAGTCGCGGGGCTGGACCCACCCCGCCAGCGGGTGGCGGCCGGCCTCGGCGGGCGGGTCGAGGACGGCGGCCAGGACGCGGTCGGCGTCCAGCGCCGCCTCGCTGTGCGCGAGCAGCAGCGGGTCGGCCCCCAGCAGGGCCATTCGGCGGCGCAGGTCCAGGTAGTCGCCGGCGCGGGTGTGCGTCAGCGGGCGGCGGCCGGACTCCCAGCCCTGCACGGTGCCGACATCGACACCCAGGTCCTCCGCCAGCCCCTCCTGCGTTCGCGGGATGCTCTCGCGTGCCAGACGCAGCAGGTAGCCGGAGACCAGACCGGCCGACGGCGCTTTCGCGGCCACGAAGCCCCTCCTTCGCACTGAAGACCCCTCAGCCTACGGTGGAACGGACACTGTCCGTCGTGACCCGGCTCCAAGGCGTACCGCCCAACGCCGCCAGCCTCCGCTGCGAGCCGTCAGGTCGGCCCGTGGTTCCGCCTGGCTGGGCTGTTCGAGCGGAGGTGGTGGGCCAGCCTCGCTCCGAAGCTCAATATGGCGGCATTACGCAATTTCGATCTTGGTGGGCGGGTAGCGCCACTATCCGCGTTGGGTGACCTTCGCTACATGCCCACCCTGCGCGTACCACACATTGCGCCTTGTACGATCGTTTGTGGATGAGATGTGCGGGAGACTGTCGCACACGGAAAGTAGTGGCTCCCGGCTGCTAACGCCTTGCGTACGAGCATCAGGGTGGGGCTGGCAGTGAACTGGAGCGAGTATGCATTGGCGTAGGGATCCGTCGCAGCGTGCCCTTGTCAAGGAGTGCGAGAGGCTGCTCGCCGATCTTCCTATTCCTGCTCCTTTCAGCGCCGAGGCGCTGGTGCGGAACATGGAGACTGCGTTGGATCGCCAGATTCGGCTGTTGCCACTGGATGACCCTGACGGAGGCTTGGGTACAGCTTGCGGCCTTAGGGTAAAAACGCCAGAGTTCACGGTCATTCTCTACCGCCGTCGTTCAAGTCGAAATAACACCGAGCACGTAATTCTCCATGAGCTTGCGCATGAATGGCTGGATCATGGGACCTCGCTGACGCCTGCCGAGATCGAGCGATACGTCCCAAAGCGAGTCCGCCAAGAGGTCCTGAAGCGTTTTCCATCGGCTCTGGTTCAGGGGCGTGTGGACTTTGGCAGCCCCGAGGAGAAGCAGGCCGAGATTTCGGCCTCGTTGATAAAGCGTCTGGCGCGGCGCCAGGCTTTCACCGGGGACGACATGGTCAGCCTGCTGGAGTCCTCGCTTGTGCATCCGGTGGCTCCGCCACGGCGCCGCCGTTAATCGCAGTTGGACGGCTCTTATAGACATGTAATTTTCCGACGGCTTCCGTCGAGCAAACAGTCTCCCACCGGTAATTAAGGTCGTAGTGGTCGCCTTTCGTGGCGAAAAAAGCGCGCGGCCTGCGCAGATAGTCATTGGTTAGATGTTCCACTACTTTCAATACCTGACTGCGGCAGTGATGACTGTCATCGTAGTGTGGAGATTTCCCGCCGTCCGGTACGGCGACTCCCACCGCAGGGCGCTCTGGGGCGGGTATGCCGGATTCGCCGTAGCCCTGTGGCTCTATACGCCAGCAGTAATGAATACGATGGATCATGTTCCCGTGGTGGATTTGAGTGCCCTGCTCAGACACTTCGCTAGCACGGCAGCGATCATCGCGGCCCTGACCTACGTCGCTACCAGCTACGGGAAGAGCTCTGCGGCGGTCGTGCCCCGCCACGTGGCCGTCTCCCGCTGGATCGCCCGCGCGTCCTACAAGGCCGGCGCGATAGGCGTCATTCTGCTCACGGTTCTCTTTTTCACCGTGGTGGACCGTCGCAGGCCGAGTGAGAATTTCCTCATCGACCACGCCGGACAGTGGGGAGTCGCGGTCTACATGACCGTTTTCTATTTCTTCCCGCTTGTCACGACTGCTATCTGCGGATATCAGTGGACGCGGGCAGCGCGCCAGGCCGAGTGCGCGAGTATGCGTATCGGGCTGAGCTTGATGGGCATCTCGATGTGGATGGGGCTGGCTCACACGTTGGCCCGTATCGCCATCCTTTGGTCTGCGGTGGCCTTCCCTATGAGCCCCTCCATGGTGCAGCTGCTCGTAGACGCCACGTCGATATGGATGGACCTGCTCTTCCTGATCGTTGCTGTAGGCGCGAGTATCCCCACAACCCGTGCGGCGGCGGCCCAGTGGAACAATTGGCGGACCCTCTACAGGATTTATCCCATCTGGTTCGACCTGGTGGAGGCTTTTCCGGGGACGAGTCTGTACCCACCCGGGCGGTGCCTTTCGGAACTCGCGCAAATCCGCGTCCCCAATGATGTTCGGCTCGATAGATGGACTCAGGATATTGCTGACGCCTGCGAAAAGCTGCGCTATTACGCACCGCGAGATCTGATGTTCGCGGCGGAGGATTTCACCGCTTCGCACCCCGACCCCGAGCCGGCAGCAGAGGCATACTGGATCAAGGCCGCGCTCCTCGCTGCTGAGACCGCCCCGCCCAGCCAGAGGGCCACTGCCCCTCTGAGAGAGAAGCCGTTCGTCGACACCGACAGTGAGGCGGCGTGGCTAGCCCGAGTCAGTACGGCCTATTCGGAAATCACGGCAGAGCAGGCGCGAGATCTTCTTCTGCACTCCGCAGTGATGGAAGGCGAACCGGTGGATAGCCTGTAATCGGCCTCGTGCGATCTTGAATGGTCATTGGCGAGTGAGATTCAGCACCATCCGGTTTATGGACTGGGCTGGTACCGTGGGTGATGTGGACTCATAGGTCTTGCCTGTCCCGTAAGCGCACCCGGGGCTGTGACGCACAGCCACTGTTGCCGCTCTCTGTGCGGCTGGGTGCGTAACGCCGTCCGATCTGGATGCGCGTACGAAATCTCAGCAATGGAGTTTCCGCATGTCCAACCGCACCGGCCTCATCCTCGACTTCGGAGGCGTGCTCACCACCCCGCTCCTGCCCGCAGTGCTGGCGTTCGAGCAGCGCGAGGGGCTCCCGCAGGGTGCCTGCCTCACGGCTCTGTACAAGGACGAGACGGGCGTCCGGATCACCAGCGACCTGGAGCGCGGCGCGGTGAGCCAGACCGAGTGGAACGAGTTCGCCGGCAAGATGCTGGGCGTGTCCCCTGACAACTTGATGGGCAGGATCTTCGGTGACCTTCGCCCTGAGCCCCTGCTGATCAACGCGGCTGCCGCAGCGCGGCGAGCCGGCATCAAGGTGGGCATCCTGTCCAACAGCGTGGGCCTCGCTCCGTGGGACCTGTACGACGGCTACGACCTTGAGCGCCTGTACGACGTCGTGGTGATCTCCGAGAACCACCTGATGCGCAAGCCCGACCCGGCGCTGTTCGAGGCCACGCTCAAGCTCATGGATCTGCCGGCCGAGCAGTGCATCTTCGTCGACGACACCGAGGCGTACGTTCAGGCGGCAGAGCAGCTTGGGCTCGCGGGGGTCCACAACCAGGACCCGAAGCAGACGGTGGCCACTCTCTCCGAGCTGCTCGGCGTGGACCTCGCCGCGTAACAGACCGGAGCCGATATCTCGGTGCAGCAAGGGCTCGACCTTGGTGCACCGAGGCCATGAACACCGAAAGGGGCTGAGTCCCCGCCCTTTACCGGGGCGGGACTCAGCCCCTTTCGGTGTTACCAGCATGGCCTGGCGGTGAAAGTTCGTTCCGGCCTGCTCGAAGCCCGGTTGCCCGTCGGCAGCAGTCATACACCGGCACCTGTGGAGCGGAACCCGCTCCGGGACTAAGTGCGTGCTGATCTTGTTCCTGACGACCTGTGGGAGCGGGTGGCGGTGGCGCCGCTGGTGCCACCCGCTCCCGAGCGGCGCCGGGCGCGGTGCGT